>JAYWBR010000197.1:0-5617 GCA_043781315.1 Verrucomicrobiota bacterium
CGGCGCTTCGACTTCGGCGTGCCGGATGATTTTGTGCAGAGCGTGCAGGCCTTCCGGGCCGGGTAGTGGTGAGAGCATGCTTGTCCAGCCGTTGCCCCAAAGATTCGGGCAAGCCAAAGATTAAGGCACAGTTCATCTTTGGCTTTCCCCAATCTTTGGGCGGCTCCGGGACGGTGCGAGTAGGAGACGCGTCAATTTGCCGGTCGCGCCGCGAACAAAGCTTGCGACGGCTGGAGGGCGCTTCTACGCTGAGATTTGATGCGTCTGCTCGACCGTTATTTGCTCCGTGAATTGCTGATCCCGCTGGGCTTTTGTCTGGGCGGGTTTCTGATTTTGTGGATTGCGTTCGATTTGTTCGGCCAGTTGCAGGGGTTGCAGGAACAGGGGTTGTCGGTGGCGGACATTGCGAGGTATTACGCCCTCAAGTCGCCGGGGTTTTTGATTCTCGTGCTGCCGGTGGCGCTGTTGCTGGCGATGCTTTACACGCTGACGAACCACGCGCGTCACCACGAGATCACAGCGATCCGCGCGGCGGGCGTGAGCCTGCTGCGCCTGAGTGTGCCGTATCTGGCCGTGGGTTTATTTTCCAGCGGGCTATTGTTTGCGCTGGATGAATTCTGCGCGCCGCACCTGGAGGAGGTGGCCGAACAACTGTTCGTGCCCCACGGCAAGGCGCGTTTTCAAAGCGTGCAAAACAAACCCGTCAAGAGCCTGCACTTCGTCAACACGGTGGGCGCGGGCGAGAAGCGCCACTGGTTCGTCGGCATCTACAACCAGCAGACGGGTGAGATGATCAAGCCGCATGTGGACTGGGATTTGCCGGATCATTCGTTCCGCTCGATTGAGGCCGACCGCGCCATCCGCACCAACGGCGTGTGGACCTTCTACAATGTGCGCGGCTTCAACAACCGTTCGGGCACCAACTTTCTGAACCAGCCGGTGCCGCAGGCCGCCGTCGCCACCTTCCCGGAATTTTCCGAGACGCCGGAAATGATCCGCAGCGAAATCGTCATCAACGACCAGCACAACAATCAATCGGCGACGCACTCGGCGAACATTCCCGTCGCCCAGATTTACAACTACCTGCGGCTGCATCCCCAGCCGGAGCCGGTCATGCGCGCGTGGATTTACACGAAGCTGCACGGCCGGTTCGCGGGACCGTTCGCCTGCCTGGTCGTGGTGCTGGTGGCGATCCCGTTCGCGGCCGCCTCGGGCCGGCGCAACGTGTTTGTGGGCGTGGCGGCGAGCATCCTGATTTTTTTCACCTACTTCGTCGTGCAGCAGTTTGGTTTTACCTTTGGCGAAACCGGCAAGGTGCCGCCCTGGCTGGGCGCGTGGCTGCCCAACCTGTTCTTCGCCGGCGGCAGCCTGTGGGCGATTGCGAGGGTGCGGTGAGTTTCTGGTTTCTGGTTTCTGGTTCCGGGTTTCTCGTTGCCAGTCACGACCAGGCTAGAGAGTTTGAGCGCACAATTAACTAGAAACAAAAAACCAGAAACCAGAAACTCTCCCCAGTGAGCGACGAATTGAAAGAACTGCAGGCGCGTTACGACCGCCTTGAACTCCTCTACCATGTCGGGAACGTCATCCATTCCACGCTCGATCCGCAGGAGGCGCTGCAATTGATCCTGGCGGAGGCCGTGCGGCTGATGCATGCCTCCAGCGGTTCCGTCGTGCTGGTGAATCCGACCACAGCCTTCCTCGACATCCAGGTTTCCTTGGGCCTGCCCGCCAGCGCCGCCGCGTTGAAACTCCGCGTCGGCGAGGGCATCACCGGTTGGGTGGCCCGCACCGGCAAGCCCGCGCGCATCGGCGACGTTTCGGGCGATGTGCGCTACATCATGCTGCACAAAAACGTCCGCTCCGAGCTGGCCGTGCCGCTGGAGGTCAACGGCGAAACACGCGGGGTGATCAACGTGGATTCGGAGCGTGCGGATGCGTTCACCGCCGCCGACCAGGAATTGCTGGAGACCCTCGCGTTGCAGGCCGCGCGCGTGATTCAAAACACCTGGCTGTACGAACAGCTCCGGCTCAAAGCCCGCCTGTTTGAGGCGCTCGCCAATGTGAGCCGCACCATCAATTCCACCTTGAACCTCGGCGACGCGCTGAACGTCGTCACGCGCGAAGCCTGCCTGCTGATGCGCGCGAAGATGTGTTCCCTGATGCTGCTCGACAAAACCGGGGAGTGGCTGGATTTGCGGGCCAGCCACGGTGCCGGCGAAGCCTATCTGAGCAAGCCGCGTTTGAGTGCGGCCGAAAGTTTGCTCGGCGTGGTGGCGCGCCGCAAAAAGGCCATGCAGGTCGCCAACGTCCAGGTTTCCACGCGCTACCAGAACGTGGACGTGGCGCGGCGCGAGGGCCTGGTCTCGCTGTTGAGCGTGCCGCTCCAGTTCGGCGGCCAGGTCACGGGCACGTTGAGCGTCTATACCGGCGCGCCGTATAATTTTTCCAACGAGGAGATCCACATTCTCACCGCGCTGGCCGAGCTGTCCGCGATTGCCATCGAAAAAGCGCGGCTCTACGAACGCATCGTGGATGTGGAGGAACAGTTGCGGCAGAATGAAAAACTGTCCGCGCTCGGGCTGCTGGCGGCGGAGGTGGCGCATGAAATTCGCAATCCGCTCACGGTGATGAAGATGTTGTACCACTCGCTCGATCCGAAATTTCCCCAGGGCGATCCGCGCAACAAGGACGCGCAAATCATCCGCGACAAAATGGAGCTGCTGAACAAGATCGTGGAGCAGATCCTCGACTTCGCCCGCACGAGCGAACCGAAGCTGGCCCCGGTGAATTTGAATCTGCTGATCGAAGAACTGGGCCTGCTCGTGCGCCACAAGTTGAAAAAACAAAACATCCAGTGGGTGACGCAACTGCAGCCGGACCTGCCGCTGATCCTCGGCGACGCGACGCAGCTCGAGCAGGTTTTTTTGAATCTGCTGCTCAACGCGGCGGAGGCCATGCCGGGAGGCGGCAAGCTGACGATTGCCACCCAGGTGGTCCGGGCGGAGCGGGCCGCCGCCGATCCCGTCCGCCTCGTGGCCCTGGAAATTCAGGACACCGGCGGGGGCATGACCGAGGAACAGCAACGGCGCGCGTTCACCTCGCTGCTCAACACCACCAAGCGCACCGGCACCGGCCTGGGCCTGGCCATCGTGCAGCGCATCGTCGAGGCGCATCGCGGCAAACTTTCCCTCAGCTCGCAACTCGGCCAGGGCACGGTGATTCGCGTGGCCTTGCCGGAACACGCCGCGGAAAGTTAAGCGCCGGTCCGCGCAGAACTGCTTGCGCCGAAATATAAAACCCGCTATTTCCCTCGCATGGAATCCCGGGAAGCACTCATCGCATTGAATCTCATCGAAGGCGTCGGGCCCGTCCGCGTCCGGCAGTTGCTCGCGCACTTCGGTGAAGCGCCCGCCATTTTGCAGGCTTCCAAAACACAGCTCCAGCAGGTGCGCGGCATCGGCGAGGACACGGCTGCGAATATTTCCAACTGGGAAAAATCCGTGGACCTCGCGGGCGAATTGAAACGCATCGCGGAATACGGTTGCCACGTTTTGATTTCGTCCGATGAAAATTACCCCGCGCTACTCCGGGAAATTTACGATCCGCCCGTCGTTCTCTACGTCAAAGGCGAGTTGACGGCGAAAGACAAAAACGCCGTCGCGCTCGTCGGCTCGCGGATGACGACGCATTACGGCATCGAGACGGCGCGCAAGCTGGCGTATCAGTTGGCGTACGTCGGCGTGACGGTGGTGAGTGGCGGGGCGCGGGGCATTGACACGGCGGGGCATCAAGGCGCACTGGCGGCGAAGGGGCGGACGATCGCGGTGCTGGGCACGGGCATCAACATCATTTTCCCGCCCGAAAACGCGGAGCTGTTCCAACGCATTGCGGAGAATGGCGCGATCATAACGCAGTTTCCCTTCAACCGGCCGGCGGACAAGCAAAGTTTTCCAATTCGGAATCGCATCGTCGCGGGCATGACGCTCGGCACGGTCGTCGTCGAGGCGAATCTCACCAGCGGGGCGTTGATCACGGCAAACATGGCGGTGGAGGCGGGGCGGCAGGTGTTTGCCGTGCCGGGGCGGATTGATTCGCCGCGCAGCAAGGGCTGCCACGAGCTGATCAAAAAAGGCGCGAAACTGTGCGAAGGCGCGGAGGATATTTTGAGCGAGTTCGAATATTTGTTTCCGTCCAGCAACCGCCCGGCGGGCGCGGGCGAAACCGGCGTGCTGCCCGCGCTGGAACTGGGCGGCAACGAACAGCAGGTCTATGACGCGCTGGATCACGAGGAGCGCAGCATTGACGAAGTCATCCGTCGCAGCGGCCTGCCGAGTTCCGCCGCGAGCGTGGCGCTGCTGGGTTTGGAAATGAAACGGCTGGTGAAGCAGTTGCCGGGGAAAATGTTTGTGCGCAACCGGTGAGGGCTGTCGCCGCGCCGTGGTTCCTTAAACTATAAACTAGCCGCTCGGTTAGCTAGACAGAGCGGCCAATGGGCGTGACTCTGGCGGCGAACTATGATTTCAAAAATGAACAACCCGTGTTTGAGGAGCTTGCCAGCTTTGCTGCTGTGCGGTTTTTTGTGGTGCTTGAACGCCACCGCGCAAAGCAACAATGGCTGGACTCTGGTCTGGTCCGATGAATTCAACCAGACGAACGGGGCGGCACCCGATCCGACGAAATGGACCTACGACCTGGGTGCCGGCGGCTGGGGAAACGGCGAGCTGGAAAACTACACGGCCCGCACCAACAACGTGCGGATTGAAAATGGAAAGCTGGTGATCGAAGCCCGCCCGGAAAATTATCTCGGCAGCAGTTACACCTCCGCCCGGCTCAAAAGCCAGGGCAAGGTTTCCTGGACTTACGGCCGCATCGAGGCGCGCATCCAGATTCCGCGCGGTCAGGGAATGTGGCCGGCGTTTTGGATGCTGGGCACGAACATTGACGGAGGCGTGCCCTGGCCGACTTGTGGCGAGATAGACATCATGGAGAACATTGGTCGCGAGCCGACGCTGGTCCACGGCACGGTGCATGGGCCGGGATATTCGGGCGGCAACGGAATTGGCGGCCCCTGCGCGTTGCCGGGCGCGGCGGCGTTTGCGGATGATTTTCATATTTACGCGATCGAATGGACGACCAACCAGATCAAGTGGTTCATGGACGGCCAGCAGTATTTCAGCGTGAACCCGGGCAGTCTGCCGCCGGGCGCGACTTGGGTGTACAAACAGCCGGAATTTTTGCTGCTGAACCTTGCGGTGGGCGGTGGCTGGCCCGGCAATCCCGACGGCCCGGCCACATTTCCCCAGCGGATGACGGTGGATTACGTGCGTGTTTATTCGTCAACCAACTGACGATGTGACCTTGAACCCCGGCGGCACCGGCGAGTTTCCCGTGTCCGTTGACCCGCAAGCCACCAGCCGCTTTTACCGTGTCATGCGTCTTTGCAACTGACCAGAACCGCGCGCCGGGGATGCTTCCGTTCCCGCAAGCATGGATTGACAACGCCGTCCCGTGCTGACAAAAGCAGTGCAAGCCCCGCGCGGAAAGACGGTCTTGTCCGTCGCGGTGCTGAATATGTCAAACGCCCGAACCATCCCGCTGCTGCGATTTCTCCGTTGCT
>JAYWBR010000198.1:0-5611 GCA_043781315.1 Verrucomicrobiota bacterium
CGTGTTGAAACCCCAAGTGACCACGGTGCCGTTGCGCTTCAAGGCGATGCTGTGATGTTCGCCGGTCGCGATGGCCACCACGTTTTTCAGCCCGGCCGGAACTGGAACGTGCGCCAGTCCGTAGGTGCCCCACGACACCACCGTGCCATCACTCTTCAAGGCCAGGCTGTGAAATCCGCAGGCCGCGATCGCCACCACATGATTCAATCCTCTCGGCACGTCAGTCTGGCCCCAACGGTCGTCGCCCCACGCGACCACCCGGCCGTTGTCCTTGAGCGCGAGGCTGTGCTGGGCGCCGCCGGCGACGGCCACCACGTCATCCAAACCAGCCGGCGCGTCGCATTGGCCGTCGGCATTTTCGCCCCAGCCGACCACGGTGCCATCGGTTTTCAACGCCAGGCTGTGAACGGCCCCGGCGGCGATGGCCGCGACGTTGTGCAAATCCGCCGGCACCCGGGTCTGGCCGAAATCACCGAAGGTGCCGTTGCCCGGGCCCCAGGCGATGACCGTGCCGTTGCGCAGGAGCGCCAGGTTGTGAACATTGCCGGCGGCGATGGCCACGGTTTTGCGGAGATTCACGGTGGCCGGGATGTTGGTCTGGCCAAAATGATTGTCGCCCCAGGCGATGACCAAGCCGTCTGAGTTCAGGGAGAGGCTGTGGAAGGAGCCGGCGGCGATCTGGGTCACGCAGTCGTGTTTGAGGCGCGCGGCATGGGCGGAGACGCTGTAATTTAAATCGCCCCAGGCGACGATTTTGTCCGCCGCGTGAGCCGCGTGCGCACAGAGACATTGCGCGCTGATGAGTAAGACGCTGAACATGAGGTGACGGTTGTTTTTCCCAGCGATGTTTTGTCCGTTATTATTCATAGATAGAAACGCATTAACTACGTGCCTATCCTCGCCAATAAGGCTGACAGAAACAATCGGGCTTGGCACTAAAATAATCCCGGGGATGCCCCGGGAAACCGACCGGAGCGGCCCCGGAACTGAATGGTTCCCGCCAATCCAGTGGCGAATTTTGCGGTTCCGCTTTGCCTCGTTGCCGGCTTCTTGTAACGTCCCCGATGGTCGGATTCAGAAATTTTGAACTGTGAGCAAAGCATTCATCAAGATCGGCGGCGCGCGTGAGCACAACCTCAAGAACCTCACGCTCTCAATCCCGCGCGACAAACTGGTCGTCATCACCGGCCTGAGTGGCTCGGGAAAATCCTCACTCGCCTTCGACACGATCTACGCCGAGGGCCAGCGCAAGTACGTCGAGTCGCTTTCCGCCTACGCGCGGCAGTTTCTCGATCAGTTGCAAAAGCCGGACGTGGATTTCATCGAGGGACTTTCTCCGGCCATTGCCATCGAGCAGCGCAGTTCCGGCAGCAGCCCGCGTTCGATTATCGCGACCACCACGGAAATTTACGACTACCTCCGTCTGCTCTACGCGCACATCGGCCAGCCGTTCTGTCCGGAGACGGGCGTGCCGATCATCACCCGCACCACGAGCGACATCGTGGATGCGATTCTGAAACTGCCGCCGCGAACTCGCGTCATGATTCTCGCGCCGGTGGTGCGAGATCAAAAGGGCGAGTTTCGCGACGTGATCGAAAGGCTCGCCCGCGAGGGTTTCGTCCGCGCCCGGGTGGACGGCCAGTTGATCGAACTGTCCGACGGCGTGCGTGTGAAGCTCGATCCGAAAGCGAAGCACACGATTGAAGCCGTGGTGGATCGTCTGGTGATGGACGAAAAAATCCGCGTGCGCCTCAGCGATTCCGTCGAGACCGCGCTCAAGTGGGGTGAGGGGATTTTGCTGACGTTGCAGCAGTTGCCAGACGCAGCGAAACCAGAAACTAAAAACCAGAAACTAGAAACCTGGATCGAGACCCTCCATTCCAACCGCAACTTCAGCCCCGCGACCGGCAAGAGCTACGAGCCGCTGACGCCCAAGCATTTTTCCTTCAACGCACCGAGCGGCGCGTGTCCGGTTTGTCACGGGCTGGGCCAGAAAATGGTTTTCGATGAAGGCCTGGTTGTGCCGGACGCGGAAAAATCCCTGGAGCAAGGCGCGGTGTTGCCGTGGCGGCGTGGCGGCAAGCGGATGATCGTTTATTACAAGGCCATGCTGCGGGCGGTGGCGGCGCATGGCGGTGTGAGTTTGGAAACTCCGTATAAAGATTTGCCCGAGGCTTTCAAAAGGATGCTGCTGCGCGGCACCGGCGAGACGGAAATCGAATTCAACTTCTGGCGCGCAGGCAAGACGAGCAAGGTCACGCGCCCGTTTGAAGGCATCGTGCCGAATCTCGAACGGCTCTATGTGGACAGCGAAAGCGAGTTCACCCGCAACCGGCTCAAGGCGTTCATGTCGCCGCAGTTTTGTGACGCGTGCAGCGGGCGACGGTTGAAGCCGGAGATTCTCGCGGTGCGGTTGGGAAATGGTTCCGAGTTTTTAGTTTCTAGTTCCGGGTCAACGACAAACGGAGGCGAAACCAACTCGAAACTCGAAACTCGAAACTCGAAACTTCCCGGCTTGTCCATCTGGGACGTTTGCTCGCTCTCCGTGGACAAGGCCGACGGGTTTTTCAGCGCGCTCAAGCTGACGGAGTTCCAGGAAAAAATCGCCCGCGACATCATCAAGGAAATCCGCGCGCGGCTCGGCTTCTTGAAAAACGTCGGCCTCGGCTACCTCACGTTGAATCGCGAGAGCGGCACGCTGAGCGGCGGTGAGGCGCAACGCATCCGGCTCGCCACGCAGATCGGCGCGGGCTTGGTGGGCGTGCTTTACATTCTCGATGAGCCGAGCATCGGGCTGCACCAGCGCGACAACGACCGGTTGCTGCGGACGCTGGAAGGCCTGCGGGAGTTGGGGAATTCCGTGCTGGTCGTGGAGCATGACGCCGACACGATTCGTAAGGCGGATTACATTTTGGATCTCGGCCCGGGCGCAGGCCGGCATGGCGGCGAACTGGTCGCGGCGGGAACGTTGCCCGAGATTTTGGCGAATCCCCATTCGCTCACCGCGAAATATCTGACCGGTGAACTAACGATTCCGTTTCCCAAGGAGCGCAAGAAACCCTCGGTGGATCGGGGCTGGATTGAACTCCTCGGTTGTACGGAAAACAATTTGCAAAACGTGGACGCGCGCATTCCCATCGGCTTGTTCACCTGCGTCACCGGCGTGAGCGGTTCGGGCAAGAGCACCTTGGTGGACGACATTTTACGGCGAGCGTTGTATCGGAAATTTTTTGGCTCGAAGGAACGGCCCGGCGCGCATCGCGAGATGAAGGGGTTTGAAGGGCTGGATAAAATTGTTGTCATTGACCAGACCCCGATCGGCCGGACGCCGCGCAGCAACCCCGCGACTTACACCGGCATGTTCAACGCCATCCGCGATCTCTTTGCCGGCCTGCCGGCGGCGCGCGTCCGTGGCTACGGCCCGGGGCGATTCAGCTTCAACGTCAAGGGCGGCCGCTGCGAAAAGTGCGAGGGCGACGGCGTGCTGAAAATTGAAATGCACTTCCTGCCGGCGGTGTACGTGATGTGTGCAGGCTGCGCCGGACGCCGCTACAATCGCGAGACGCTGGAGATTTCCTACAAAGGCAAAAACATCGCCGACGTGCTGGACATGACGGTGGACGAGGCGGTGACTTTCTTTCGCGCTGTGCCGAAGATTTACGATCCGCTGCTGACCTTGGCGGAAGTTGGTTTGGGCTACATCCGGCTCGGCCAACAAGGGACCACGTTGAGCGGCGGCGAGGCGCAGCGCGTGAAATTGGCGTCGGAATTGAGCCGCAAGGCGACGGGCCGCACGCTGTACATTTTGGATGAGCCGACGACCGGGCTGCATTTTCACGACGTGGCCAAGTTGCTGGAGGTGCTCTTCAAACTGCGCGCCACCGGCAACACGCTGCTCATCATTGAACACAATCTGGACGTGATCAAAACGGCGGACTGGATCATTGACCTGGGACCGGAAGGCGGCGACGGCGGGGGCAAAATCGTGGCGCAAGGCCCACCGGAAACGATCGTGGCGTGCGCCGAGAGTTTCACGGGGCAATACCTGGCGGCAATGAGGAAGCGGGAAGCGTGAGCTTGCCTTTCCGCGCCGGGGAAAATCCCGAAAATTCTAAATACTTCTTGTCAATGCCAACGGCGGGGCGTGGAGGCTTCGGTGTTCGGAGCAATTATGTAATCACATCAACAAACCATTTGCGTAGCTCGGCTACGGTCTTTTTCGAAAACCGCGAATTTTCACTGGAGAGATCAGCCCAAGCCCGCGCCAACCGGCGCGGCTTGGAGCATTCTCTCCAAAGGCGCTTCGCGGTGCCTCGAAAAAGGGTGCGACAAGTTCGCGCCCTTTTAATTCCAGGACGAGGGCTTTGCATAACAAAGGAGACAATTAAAAATGAAAACTATCTGGGGAATAGTTGGCGTAAGTGGTCTGGTTGGGGTTCTGATCGGCGGTTCAATTTTCAGGGCGCACTCGCAAACACTCGCTGCCTCGGCACCGGCGGACGCGTTGGGTTCCAGTCTCGCACTGGCAGCGGCAGCCAAGGGTTTTTCCGTGGTGCCACCACAAAACCTGCCTTACAACGGTACTTACTGGCTGGTCACGCGGGAGGGTGGTTTTCTCATTCCGTTTCCCGGTTTGCCCGATCTGGCGGAGAACACTCCCGTCTATTCATTGGGTAGTCCCGGTCAATTTCTCGTGGACGCCACCGACGGAGTGGCCCCGCAGCCAAACTGGTGGCAGGCCCAACGCGGCGTGACCGCAGCCACCCTGCTGGATCAAGAGTCCAAAGCCGTGCTGGGGCTGATCACGCAAGTCCAGGCCGCATATGCCGCCGAGCAAGCGGCGGCGGCCCGGAAGCTGGCCACGACCAGCCTGCTGAGTTTGGCCGACGCCGGGCCACCGATGCCGGGTGATGGCACGGGTGACACCAACGTCATCATTCCACCGCCGTTTGATGGCAGCGGTTCCGGCTTTGGCTCGAATGATTTGTGGCTGCAAATTTTCATGACCAACCGCGCGCTGGCTCGGCTGCTGATCAACACGCCGGATACCAACGGCATTTACGATGTGTATGCCACGTCCAATCTCAACCGGCTCGTGCCGGGCTTGAACCTCACCAACTGGACGCAACTCACGCGCACGGTTTTCAATCAGACCAATGTGCTCGTCACCAATCTTTGGCCAGACCAGGGATTTTTCCGGCTCGGCACAATGCTCGACAGCGATGCGGACGGTTTGCCGGATGCCTTTGAACTGCTCGTGAGTCATACGAATCCGAATCTCCGCGACTCCAACGGCAACGGCATTCTGGACGGCGACGAACTCAGCCCCGCCGGTTTGCCGTGGCGGTTGGAACAAGTGCGGCGTGCGGCGGCGGTGGTTTATGCCAGCGCACCTGTGGCGACGGAAGGCGGCGCGTGCGGTTTGTTCACCGTCTATCTGCCGAGTCCGGCCCCGGCGGGCGGCATGACCGTGCAATACCGGCTATCAGCCTGTTGAAATAATCCGGTAATTCCCATTGGTGTCATTGAATGAAAGACGGGGAGTGGCTTGGTTGGGTGATTTGCGGGAGCGGGGAGGCGATGGCGAAGCCACAAAGTCGCGGGTTTGCAA
>JAYWBR010000199.1:0-16160 GCA_043781315.1 Verrucomicrobiota bacterium
GGCGGACTGGCTCAAACGCGGCCCGCAGTTCATGGATGTTGACCGACTCCTCGACAACACAGCCACCGCCACGAATGCCGTCCCCGGCGCGCGATCCGGCGCGGAATCCAACGCGCCCTCAACCAACGCCGCCGCCTACGCCGCCGATGACAAATACAAACTCCGCGTCGGCGACAAGGTCAGCTTTCAGATCATCGAAGATCGGGAGGCGCCCAAAAGTCTGCTCGTGGCCGACTCCGGCGAACTCGACATTCCGTACATCGGCCGGGTCGCGGCCACCGACAAATCCTGCCGGCAGCTTGCCCTCGAATTGAAGACGCTGCTCGAAAAGGATTATTATTACCGCGCCACCGTCATCATCTCGCTGGACTCGGCGAATCGCCTGCTGGGCCGGATTTACGTCTGGGGCCAGGTGCGCAACCAGGGGCCGATTGACATCGCGGTGAACGAAAATCTTTCGGCGGGCAAGGCCATCCTGCGCGCCGGCGGGTTCGCGGATTTTGCCAACAAGAAAAAAGTCCGCGTCGTCCGCGCGGGTGGCGCCGGTGCCGACGCAACGGGCAAGCAAAGTTTTGAATTGAACATGGTGGACATCCTGGAGAACGGGAAAACCGAAAAGGACATCCTCCTGCAAAGCGACGACTTCATCATCGTCCCTTCGCGTCTGATTAATTTTTAGCATGAACGAAGAACTGCCGCCGCGACGTCACGACCGCTCCACCGCCAAATCCCATCTGCTGGCGCAGATTCAGCGCTATAAAAATCTCGTGCTCGGCAAGTGGTGGATCGTGCTGCTCGGCCCGGCGCTGGGAGTGCTGGCCATGTTCATCACGTCCAAGTTCGACACGCTTTCCTACGTGTCGTCGGGCCGGATGATGGTGAGCATGAAACTCAACATCTCGGAGGCTTCGATGTACGCGGAGGAAATGAGCAGCTTCCTCGGCACCCAGGCGGCGTTGATGCAGAGCGGCCCGGTCGTCAACCGCGCGTACAACCGCGTCCAGGCCCAGCACCCCGGACTGGTCCCGCAACCCGTTTCCCTCAAAGTGAGCGTGCAGCCCAAGACCAGCATCTTCCTGCTGCAAGGCACCGGCCTCGAACCGCAATTCACGCAGCATTATCTCCAGGCCTGCATGGAGGAATACATCAATTTGAAAAAGGAAATGCGCTCGCAGACTTCCGACACCACCGTGGCCGGACTGACCGAGGAAGTTCTGCGGTTGGAAAAAGATTTGCGCGCCGGCGACCAGGAACTGACCGACTTCCAAAGCAGCAACAGCGTGGTGGTGCTCCAGGAACAGGGGAACAGCGCGGGCAGCTACCTCGCCGCGTTGAACCAGCGGCTCGCCACGCTCAAGTCCGAATACAATCTCCTGCAGGCGCTGACGCTCGACCAAAACCTGGAACGCCAGCCACAGTTGACCGGCAGCCTGCCGGCCAGCGCCGATCCGAACGCGAACCCCAGCGCCGCCGGCCAGCGCACCGACGCCGACTACGTCAAGGCCAAGCAGGACATTCTCGTCCTGAAATCGGAGCTGAAGGAACTTTCCCAGTTCTTGAAATACAAGCATCCCAAGATCGTCGCCTTGAACGAAGACATCGCCCGCCGCGAGCGGCTGCTCGAAATTTTCCGTCAACAAAGCGCCGAAGAACTGGAAAGCCGCAAGCAATCCCTCGCGCTCCAAATCCAAAACACCGAGCGGGACGTGAAGGAATCCGAAGTGAAGAATCTGGAAATCAGCCGCAAGAGCGCGGAATACCAGCGCCTCAAGGCCGGTTCGCAGCGGATCCAGGCGCTGTACGACCGGCTGCTCCTGACGATGCAGACCCTCGACGTCAACAAGGAGATCAGCCCGGAAAGCGTGACGATCATGGAAAAAGCTTCACCGTCCGTCCCCGACAAATCCAAGTCCGGCAAGGGAATGGTGTTCGGCCTGTTGGCCGGCCTGGGAGTCAGTGCGCTCGTGCTTTTGATTTTGAACCGCCTCGACGACACCATGAACTCTTTCACGGAACTCGAGGTGTTGTTCGATGAACCCGTGCTGGGACAAATCCCGAAAGACCGCCCCGCCCGCAAAGGCCAGTCCATCGGCCTGCTGGAACCGGACGATGGACGGCACGCTTTTGTTGAGGCGTATCGCAATCTCCGTTCCTCGCTGCTGTTCATGACCGAATCCGGCAACCGCCCCAAAACCTTGTTGCTCACCAGTTCTGTGCCCGATGACGGCAAATCGCTCACGTCGGCGAATTTTGCCATCACGCTGGCCAGCTCCGGCGCACGCGTGCTGCTGATTGACGCCGACCTGCGCAAGGGCGCGCTCCACCGGCATTTCGGCGTGGAGGCCGGCCCCGGCCTGACCGAAGCGCTCGCCGAGGGCAAGCCGTGGGAGGAAATGGTTCACACCACCAAGCACCCGAATCTTTCCTTCCTGCCGCGCGGTGCTTTGACGCATAAGTCCAGCGAGTTTTTTATCGGTGAGGTGACGAAAAGCTTTCTCCAGAAAACCGCCGCGCAATACGACTACGTCATCGTGGACACCGCCCCGGTCATGGCCGCTGACGATGTGACCAGCCTGGCTCCGAGCATAGACGCCGTATTGTTTGTCATCCGCGCGGAACACACCTCGGCCCGCATCGCCCGGGCCGCGCTGGACCTGCTCTATCGCCGCAATGTGCGCGTGCTCGGCCTGGTCTTCAATGCCGTCAGCCCGTCCTCCACGGATTACTACTACTATCACAAATACCGGGACTACTACAGTTCTTACCCGTCCAGTGCCTCAAGCCAAAAAATTGAAGGCCACAAAGGTTAGACCTCACCGGAAAACGCGGATCGTTCAACGCTTTGAAAACGGGAAGTCGTTCGTTGATGAATAACGTTGCTTGGCTGCGTGATTCACAAAGTCAACCAGCCAAACCCTGAAGCTTACTGGCTGAAACCTCACTAACCGCACAGCCCAATCGCAAATCAATCAAGGGGCCGCGTAGCCGCGTCCGCCCTCGGGAACGACCCCGCTGTTGGTCGGATTCACATTGCCCGGAGTGCCGGACAGCGGGATGTAGGGAGGACCGACCGCCGGACCGCGCGGAGCGGAGATAATCCCGCCGGGAGTCGCAGGCTGGGGCGTCGCATTGATTTGATTGAGCGCGTATGCCACTGAGGGGACGTTGCCGCCGGACGCGGACAGCATCTGGTTGATGATCGCTTTCGCTCCCGGAATTGCCGAGGCGATGGCCTCGATGATTTCTTTGCTGGCGGACGGCGCAACCTGGTTCACGGCCAGGGCGATGTTTTGGTAATCATTCGGAACCGCCTTGCAAACGGCCACGACGATCTTCCCAACTTTGGTCGGAGCCGCCGCCGCCGCCGCGCGGGCGATCATGCTGGCCTGCTTCGGCTGGTGCTCGGCTGCGGTTCCAGCCGCGAGCGCCGCCATTTCCGGCACGGCCCGGCAAATGGCCCCCACCAACGACGGAGCCGCCGCCGGGTTCAGATCCAGCGCGGCTTTCACCACTCTCACCGTCATCCCGGACTGCTCGCGTCCCTTGGTTTGCTTGATCAATTCCGCTGCTTTGGCTGGAATCTCCGCAGCCGGCACGCTGCTCAACGCTGCTTGAATTTGATCTGGCTTGGCGGATTCGCCCCACGAACGGTTGATCGCGCAAGACAACAACAGCAAACAAATGACAGCGGAGATTTTTTTCATGGAAGGCCGATGGTTCGATTAATTTAAAACAACAAATTATGGTCTTTTTTTTATCTGAAATCTTTGTCCAAGTCAATTGCAAACTCTCCTTCTCCACGCACAAAATCGGCAGTGACGGCCCGGTCCTGCTTCAGAAAGATCATCGCACCAGAATCAGCTTCCGCACCGGAACAACCCGACAACCGCCCCTGACAACACCGGACAATTCATCCGTATTTTTTTGAAAAATCAACGATTTTACCCAAGAACAAATTGCTTTTCCCGTGGGTTTTTGATTTAATAAATTGCAGTTTGAAAAGCAAATTGAAATGTCCAGCAGTCCGCTCTGCCTGTGTGGTGACCACGGTTCCCGGTGTTCCTTTCAATTGTTTTCCCGCGCCTGAAACAGTGCCGGCGTCCGCGTTTTCAAAATGAATCTGATTCTGTTAGCAATGTATGCCCTGGCCGGCATGGCCGTAGCCATGGCCACCATTCCGCTGATCCTGCGGATGTGTTCCCGCAGTCCGCAACTGACACGGTCGGCGGATTTGCATCACGGCACCAAAACTTCCATCCCCCGTCTGGGCGGCCTCGCGCTGGTGGCTGCTTATGTGGGACTGCTGCTCCTGCTGGCAGGCACCACCGCGCCGGAGACAGCGGAACCGCAGCCCAAGCTGCTCATCCTGTTGGCACCGCTAGCCATGTTCGCCGTCGGGTTTTGGGACGACCTGAAACCGCTCGGGGCCAAGAAAAAACTGCTGCTCCAGATTCTCATTGCCTCCGCCACCTGCGGCTTCGGCATCGGCCTGGAACATTTCAAAATCCCTTTTTCCGGACGCATCATTCCCTTGCACGAATTTGGCTTTGTCCTCGCCGTGCTCTGGCTGCTCGCCACGACGAACTTGATCAACCTGGTGGACGGCGTGGACGGTCTGGCCGGCGGGATCTGTCTCATGCTGTTGTCGCTGCTGGCATATGAATGCACCGGCTCGCTGCAAATTCTCTCGGCCGGCCTCGCGGGTGCGTGCCTGGGTTTCCTCCGCTACAATTTTCCACCGGCACGAATCTACATGGGCGATGGCGGCGCTTATTTCCTGGGATTTCTCGTCGGCCTGTTTTCCCTGCTCAGTTCCCAGAAGGGCAACATCTTTGCGGCGCTCATGGCCCCCATGTTCGTGCTGGGCTTGCCGATCGTGGATGTGACGCTCGCCATTCTCCGCCGGGGTCTGCGCGGGCTGCCGATCTTCCGCCCGGACCGCCGGCATCTCCACCACCATCTGCTCGACATGGGCTTTTCGCGCCGCAAGACCGTGCTCAGTGCTTACGGAGTAACCCTGCTCTTCATGGTGTTGGGCCTGGCGGCGTTTTGGTCGAACAACCAGTTGACCCCGATTCTGCTGGGATTGTTCACCTTGATCCTGATCCTCTGCGCGAGCGGTCTGCGTTTCAGCCGGGAATGGTTTGCCGTGGGCCGCGTCGTCGGCAATTCCCTCGCCATGCGGCAGGACGTTCAGTCGGCGCTCTGCCTGACGCGCTGGTTGGCCATGGAAGCCCGGCGCAAAGATTCACCGGATGCACTCTGGCGGGATTTCACGTTCGTGGCCGAACGCATGGGTTTCACTTCGGTAAAACTCACCACCGCTGGCGCAGTCAAACTCTGGGGCCACCCGCGAGCCGATTTGGCCGGGGGTCATTCGCGGCAGGTGACGCTGGGACAGCACGGCGATGTCCTCAAAATCTGGGCCGACCAGGAAGCAGCAAGCGGTGCCTCGACGGAATTTCGGCGGCCTAACCAGAAACCCGTGCGCGCCCGCTTTGCCGACCCCCGCGCCTTCAACATCTTCGCCGACGTGCTGGCGGAAGGCTGGGTACATTCCACCAAAAACTGGGAAAGCCAGCACGGTGTCCCGCTGCAATTCGCCCCCAGTTCCCCGGATGCCCCGCAGCCAGACGGCGACCTCGGGTTCCCACCGCTTTTCAACGCCGCTGCAAAAATAAATCCCTCGATCCACAACGCGTGAGCCATTCCCGGCGCAACGCCAGACCGGGCAATCACCAGTCCCCGCGCACTCGACAACCGGCCGCAGTCAGCCATCCTTTGCGCCAGTGAAAAAAATTGTCATTGCCATGCTCGTGCTGCTGGCCGCCGCCGCCGGCCTCTGGCTGGGCCGGCCCGCGTACCAACGCTGGAAACAAAACCGCTTTCTGGCTCAAGCGCAGGACGCTTTTCTCAAAGGAGATTTTACCAACGCCATGTTCAGCGCTCGCAAAACCCTCGACCTGAACGGCGGCAATCCGGGAGCTTGCCGGCTCATGGCCCAGATCGCGGAAAAACTGCAATCGCCCCAGGCCATCGCCTGGCGCGCGCGAATCGTCGAACTCGCCCCGGATGCCGGGAGCAACCGTTTGGAACTGGCCCGCACCGCACTCAGCTTTGGCAATGGGCCGCAAGCTGACCTGGCGCTGCGCGGCATCACGGACACCGCCAGCAACACGGCGGATTTCCACCTGCTCGCCGCGCTGGTGGCCGTGGGTCGCAATAATTTTTCCAGCGCCGAGGAACATTGCGCCGAGGCCGTCCGCCTGGAACCCACCAATCATTTCGCGCGCTTCAATCTCGCCGTGCTGCAACTGCAATCCAGCAACTCCACCTTCCACGCCGCCGCCACCCGGACGTTGCAGGAACTTTGCGCCGACCCGGTTCATCGCCGCGATGCCCTCCGCAACCTCGCCGCCGCCGCGCACAAAAAAAACCAGCTCGCCGAGGCGTTGACCCTATCAAAACAATTGCTGGCCGAACCTCCCGTCGCGTTCAGTGATCGCCTCGCCCACCTGCGGCTCTTGAAGGAATCACACAGCGCGGAGCTGGCCGATTACCTCGCATCCTTGGAAGTTTTGGCCGCGCAGGACGTGAACGATTTGAGCAACCTCGGCTCGTGGCTGCGCGCCCAGCAGATGTCGGATGAGGCGCTGCACTGGCTGCTCAGCCTGCCGCCGAAAGCTCCGACCGACCGCGCCGCCACGGAATTGATCGCCGCGTGTTATGCCGACCAGGGCGGCTGGACGAATGTTCAACGCACGCTCGAAAACAACAACTGGGGCGACCAGGAATTCATCCGCCTGTCGCTCCTCGCCCGCGCGCACCGGGAACTGAATCAGAAATTCGGCACGCGCTCCGACTGGCAGGCCGCCATCAACGCCGCATCCGGACGCCGCCGTGCGCTGTTCGTCCTTCTCGACATGGCGCAAGCCTGGCACTGGAATGATGAACGCGATGAAGTCGCGTGGCGGATCATCCAGGAATTCCCCGCCGAACGGCAGGTGCTTTCGTTGCTGGAAAAAAATTACGCCGCCACCGGCAACACCCCCGGCCTTTTGAAAGTCTATGCGGCGCTGATGAAATACGATTCCCCCGATGCCGTCGCAAAAAACAATTTCGCCGCCATCTCCCTCCTGCTAAATCGCCAGGTGGATGAGGCCCGCGAAATCGCCCGTGACAATTTCCACCAGCATCCGCAGGACAGCATCATCCTCTCGACCTACGCGTTCTCGCTGCATTTGCAGGGGAAAACGGGCGAAGGGTTGAAACTGCTGGAGCAGCTCCAGCCCGACGAATTGCGTCAACCCGGGGTCGCCACCTACTACGGCGTGCTGCTCGCTGCGGCGGACCGGACCAACCAGGCTTTGCAATATCTCGGGCTCGCCGCCCAAGCCACGCAACTTTTGCCGGAAGAAAAATCCTTGATTGCCAACGCCCGCGCGCTGATCTCGCAAAAAAAATAAGTCACCGCAACATTTCGCCGTTCACTCCGGATCATCCTATCCCGTCCGTTGAAACTCCGCGCCGGATGCAAGGCTGGCTGGCGAACCCTGATTTTCCGCCCCCATCGCCAGTCGAGTTGGTTGGCGGCCCGGCTCGGTCTGCCGGTCGTCAGCACGACTTCCGCCGCGGTGCTCGTTTCTTCCGACGAGTTCCCGTTGCTGTTGAAATGAAAGGTTGGCCGTCCGTAGCCGAAGGCGAGGCGATCAAGTTTGGCTGGCATGTCAGTCTTTTTCTGCCGCAGTTTTTCGGGCGGCGACCCCACACTGACCGACCGGATTGATCCCGACCATTACAAGTTGCGCGAACGATTGGAACAGTCCTCCGGCGTTGCTTTAACTGGTAATGATGCGCCCTCCTTGGTGGGCAAACTCAGACCGATTCCAACTCGGCGATCAGTCGTGGAAGCACGGCGGCTTGGGCGAAGGAAAAACTGGGGCGAACGCCACCGCGCGTGGACCTCGCGCCAACTGCGCGCGCACGCCGGATTTCTTTCACGAGCCGATCCACCTCACCGTGACCCGCATGAAAAAACGGCGGCGCGCCGGAAGTTGTCGCGACAATTTCCGAAACGTGGCTGGGCTGCGGCCCGATATAAAGCACCGGCGCGCCGATGCTCAGGATGTTGTAAATTTTGCAGGGATGCACCAAACCCACGAACGGATCGCCCATAACGACGACGTGCAAATCCGCCGCCGATAACGAACCGGCGAGTTGATCCAGCGGTTGATACGGCAGGCAAACCACGTTCATTTTGTTCCCCTGCCCCGCCCAGGCTTTGACTTTTTTGAACTCGCTGCCGCCGCCGACAAAACAAAACGCGATGGACGCATCGCCGGCAAAATGTTCCGCCGCTTTCAGCAACGTATCGAGCGGATGACACGGACTGTGGTTGCCGGAATACATCACCACAAACTTTCCCACTAATCCCTGCACCGCGCGAAAGCGTTCGCGTCCGGCTTCATCAAAGCGCACTTCGTCATCGTGCGACCACGGCGGCAGCACGGCGATTTTTTCAGGCGCGATTCCCTTGGCGCAAATCCGATCCCGCATGAACCGGTCGAGCGCGACGACCTTCTTCGCCCGGCGCAGACTGAAGCGCGACATCGTATCGAGCAACCGCGCCACCGGCGAACCCGCCTTGAGCCAGCCCGCCGCGATGGCTTCGTCGGGATTAAAATCCATCACCCAGTAAAAGAACCGACTGCCGCGCAGCTTCGCCACCCACGCGCCGAGAAATGAAATCAGCGGCGGCGAAGTCAGCGCGAGCACCACGTCGTAGCGCGGCAACGAAACGATCCGCAGCGTGCAGAGCAGCAGAAAGCTCGCGAAATCGGCCGCGCGTTTCCACTTCGCACTTTTGCCAAACCCCGTCGAGCCGATGCGGATGATCTGAATGCCGCGCCACGTTTCGCGTTTCGGAAAATACTTTTCGGGATGGTCATACGCGCGGCGGCTGGTCACGACGGTGACTTCATGCCCGCGCGCCGTCAGACCGAGCGCGAGGTCGGAAAGATGTTGCGCCGTCGAGGCGACATCGGGGTGGAACGTCTGATTGAGCAGAAGAATTTTCACCGGGTGGAAAGCGGAGCGGGTTGCGTCACGAGCAAATGTTCCAGTTCACGTTGCAAAGCTTCCCGGGCTTTGGCCGGATCGTCCATTCCCGACACGGCGAGTTCCAGAAAGCGCTGACCGGAATTGCGGCTGCCGGAGATCGCCGCCGCCACCCGACTGGCGTTGCTTTGTCGGCGGTTGGCCAGCATCGCGCCGCCGGTCGCGTCTTCGTAGATGCCGTAAAAAACGTGGAGCGGCCGGTTGCCCGCGAGAAACTCGAACTGCTGGAGCATCAGTTTGAAATCGCCAATGGCAAAAGTCGTGGTTCCCAGGTCGGCCTGCATCACCATGCCGATTGCGGGCAGACACATCTCCGGGCCGTGCGTCTTCGCGAGTTGGCTCGCCACGCGGCTGGCCAGCGAATGTGCCGGTGGCCAGCGGAAATAATAAAGCTGCCAGGCATTTCCCGAATCATCCCGCCAGCGCGCGTTGAGGCTTTCGTCGCTGCGAAACTGCGCGAGAATGTTTTTGGGAATCGGCTGCTCTGCCAACGTTGGGCTCGTCTTGCTCAAGCGAACTGTCCATTGCTCGTGCGCCGAAGGGGAATTTTCCTGTTGGCGATACCAAAGTTCCGTAGCCGCCTCGACCAACAAAATCCAGCCAACCAACGCCACCGCGAGCCACTTCAAACGCGCGCCGGAAAAACCCTCACCGTAGGAGACGACGTGAGGAGTCTCAAATTTAGTTGGAGCCTCGTTACCCTGTCTCCTGCCCTTGGTTTTCAACAGCACTGCAACAATCCACACCGAAAGAAAGCAGCCTACGAGAATCGTGATGCTTGCCGGATCATGCCAGTCCGCCACGGCGGGAGTTCCCTTCCGCGCCGCCACAAAACTTAGCAACGTGGTTCGCCCCACGTTGAACAGAAACGCCAAAGCAAAACCCGCCAATATGCAAACGAGTCGCCGCGCGAACCGCAGCCGGAAAAAATCCCCGAAGAAAAGCGCGATCATCAAGGTCGCTTGCAACGAGCGAATGCCGCTGCACGCGTCGTCCACCCCCACGGATCCCGCGCTGACTTCGATGACGTTGCCGTGCGACAGCGCAGGAATGTTGAACCAGCCCAGCACTTCCACCGTGGCCGACACATTCCACCGCGTCAGAAATTGGATGAGAAAATTTTCCAACCCCGACGACCACGGAACGGCGACCAGAAAAAACCCCACCGGAAAAACAAAGTCGCCAAAGCGCCAACGTAACTGCCCGGACAACGCGGCGAGCCGCAGAAAACAAAGCGTGATGACGATGACTTCGAGCGCCCACAGCAGGCTCGTGAGCCGCCAGATCGGATTCGCTTCGTGCAGCAACCGCGTCGGCAGATAGAGCAAGGCGCTGGCGGCGAGAAGAAGATGGAAGATGGAAGATGGAAGATGGAAAAGACCCGGTTCCGAATTCTGAATTCTGAATTCCGAATTCCGAATTCGACTGATGAAAAGGTAAACGCAGAGAAACGGCACCGCCCAGCCGTAGTTGTATTGCTCGAAGACCGACCACTGCGCGCCGAGTTGGTGGATCAACGCAAGCCAATAAATTCCCAGCGCCCCGAACAGCCACACCGGAAGTTTGCGCTGCTCGGCGACGGGTGAATTTCCGCCCGCGCTCACAACGGCAATCCCTTCTGACGACGGCGCGCTTCGCGAATTTTCAGGACGATCATGCTTTCGTACATCGCCAGCAGTTGGCAATAGGCAAGGCCCGACCGACCATCCAGAAATCCCAGCCGTAAGAAATACATGTAGCAAAACCGCAACGCCGGTCGGCAGGGAAACACCGCGAACAAATCCTTCAACGCCCGCCGCCGGCGGGTCGGATTCGTGAATGCAAAAATCCCCGAGCAGTCCACTGCGCGATTCCCAGCGCTCTTGATAAAATGCTCGGCCTCGGCGGTGGAATAGCGGTTGTGCCGCTCGATCCAGTCCGCCAAGCCTTTGGAAAACGAGTAATGCAGCAACCCCTCGCGCAATGTTCCCACGCTGCCCGAAGCCAGACTCTCGCGCTGCCCGTGCCCGACCTGCTGGAAGTTTAATTTCTCATGCCGGCCAAACCGGACTTGATAGGACGGATACAACCCCGAATATTTCAGCCACCGCCCCTGGAACATCATCTTGGAAGCGACCCGATACGCATCGTGTCCGGCCTGGCTCACCACGGCCAGCAACTCCTGCCGCAACTCCGGGGTCACAACTTCATCCGCATCGAGATGCAACACCCATTCATGCTTCAGCTTTCCTTCGCGCAAGCCAGCGTTGCGCTGCCGCGCAAAATCCTCGAACTGGTTTTGCAGCACGCGCGCGCCCTTGCTTCGCGCGATCTCCACCGTGCGATCCGTGCTGAACGAATCCACGACCAGCACGTCGTCCGACCACGCCACGGAATCCAGGCAGCGCGGCAGATTCTGCTCCTCGTTCAACGTCAGGATGAGGATCGAGATCATGGGAAAAGCGGAAAGCTGAAAACTGAAAAGTTGAAATGGAAAATGTGTTTCACTCGGCGGCGGGCGATTTCAACTCGCGCGTTTTGATCACCATCGCTGGATTGCCCGCCACCACCGTCCAGGGCGCCACGTCCTTCATCACCACCGCCCGCGCTCCGACTACCGCGCCTTCGCCAACCACCACGCCGGGGCCGACAAACGCGTCGGCGCAAATCCACGCTTGATCGTGGATGCGAATCTCCGGCTTGAGCAACGGCAAATCGGCGCGGGAATAATCGTGCGTGCCGGCGCACAGATGCGCGCGGTGCGAGATCGTCACCTTCGCGCCAATCGTCACCGGGCCGAGGTTGTAAATCAACGCGTCTTCACCGAGCGCGCTCCAGTCTCCCACGGTCAAGTTCCACGGAAAATATATCCGCGTCGAGGCGTAGGTGTGGACGTGCGCGCCGATCTTCGCGCCAAAGCAACGGAGCACGAACCGTCGCCAGCCAAAGCATGGACGCGGACTCAGCCGGAAAAACCAGACGCCGACTGACCACAAAATTCTCCATCGCATTTCAGCGGCGGAATATTTGGCGGTGGCGCGGTTGGATTGAATATCGAGCGGCATGGTCAAAGATAAATTTGAAACAGCAAGGAACAAAAAACAGCGGGCCAAAGCGATGCTGAAATTCAAGCTGCGTCGCTTCAGTGTTGTGATTAAAGGGGGTTGAGGCAACGGCCAAGGTAGGGCGCGGAGCGGCGCGCCCTACCATGCATCCCGTGATGATGAACGACTTTCACCTTCAGACTCACCTATTTTAATCAATCCCCGCCGCCATTGAAACGCACTCCGGTTTCGGTTCACGGCCGAGCATCCAGCCATACACAGCCGCCATTTTTTGGGCGGCGGCAGGCCAGGTATATTTTTCCTCGATGAGTTTGCGCCCGCGCCGTCCCATCTCCTCTCGCTCCGCGTCCGACATTTGAAACGCCTGTTGCAAGGCGTTCGCCAACGGCTCGGCGCCGATCTCCACCCACCAACCGCACCGTCGGGTTTCCAACTCCTCCCACGGCGTTCCCCGCGTGGTGATGACCGGCAGTCCAGCGGCCAGCGCCTCGGCGATGGCGATGCCAAAATTCTCCGTGTGACTCGGCAGCACAAACAAATCGGCGCGCTGATAAAGCTCCAACTTGGCCTCCCCCTGCACCGGCCCGATGAATTCAAACTGCCCGGCCAGTTGGCGTTGCCGGATCATTTCTTCCAATTCTTGGCGGTGGCCGTTTTCATCATCGCCCGCCACCACCACCCGCCAGCCAACGGGTTTTATTTGCGCCCAAGCCTCGATCAGATTCGCAAGCCCCTTCACCGGATGAATGCGCGCGAGGAACAAGACCGTGCGGATTTCCGATTTCCGATTTTCGATTTCCGATTTCCGATTTAACAGCGGCAACTCGACGCCATTCGGCACCACGGCAATCGGCTGGTGAAAGCCAGCACTTCGAAAGCCTTCGGCTTCAGCGGACGAAGTTGCGTGCAGCACTTGCGCCTGCCGCAGATCACGTCGTTGGTAGAGCCACCAGGCCAGTTGTTTTTTCAACCCGCGATATTGCCGCGCCCACGGCGTCAACATCCCGCGCGGGCTGATCAAAAGTGGCCGCTGAAAAACCCTCGCGGCCGTCACCACCGCGTGATTGCTCGGCAGCCAAAGTCCGTTGTCGTGGATCACCGTGTCGGTGACGGCTCGCTCACGGAGCGCGGAAAAAAAACCATTGCTCCGCGCCGTCCAGTGCGACGCGCGGTCGGCGAACGGCAGGAGTCGCGTCGAAACCAAACTCGCATCCGGCAGCCGTGGAGTTCCCTGACCCGCCGCTGACTCGCAGGCGAACAGTTCGACGCTCACGGCGTTGCGCGCCAACGCTTCCGCCAACGCCGGCACGCTGCGCGACGGCCCGCCAAACTCCGGGTCGAGACCCGCGATAGTCAGCAAAACTTTCACGGCGAGGTTGGTTGAACCGTTGGCCGGCGCGGGCGACGCCGCTGCGGCGGTTCGTTGATGAGGCGTTGAAATGGCGGCGCGAGGAATTTGCAGAACAGGGCGAACACCAAAAAACTCAGCGTGTTTCCGCCGACGAGTTTCAGATTGGAAGTTTCAATGGAGATCGCGCCGAACACGAGAATGGCCACGGCGCAAGCCCTGCCAATGACTTGGTAACGCGGTCGCGCGACGAAATGCCGGTAAATCAGCCCGTAAAAAACTCCGAGTAAAAAAATCGGCGCGAACATTCCGTGCGCTCCGAAGTCCACGTAACTTTCCGCCATGTAACCGATGCCGATGGACGCGCCCTCCTCCTGGCCCGCGACATCCACGCCGGCGTAGATGCGCGCCCGCTGGGAATCGTCGGTGACGGCTTTGTCGGGAAACAAAAAGCGTGGCATCAAGCTGTGCTGGATCGCACCAAGCCAGAGCGCGCCCTTTTCGTGAGGCACATTGTCCGGCACGTTGTTGAGGCAATGCGCGAAGAAGGTCACATAGCTCAACCGCAGCACGGATTCCTCGAAGCCCGTGGCAAATTGCTCGCGATTCAAGTCCGACACGAGTTCGATCAGCTTGGAAACCCGTGCCCCGACCGGCACCGTCACCGCCTGCGAGCTTTCACCCTGGCTCAAAAAAATCCGATACTCCGGTTTGATCGCCGTCCAGACGCAGGCGGTAGGAACCACCACCACGAGGATCGTCGCGATCGCCCACCACTTGCGCGCCGCCAACCGGCCCGGCGAGGTCAGCAACATCACGCCCAGCACGAAGAACACCTCCTTGAAGCCGCCGAAAAAGCCCATCAGCCCGTTGGCAAATTCAATCGCCACCACGATGAACAGCAGGCCGTAGTTTTTCTTTTGACGCAGGACGGTTTCCACGAGCAGCACAACCACCACCCATTCAATTCCCGCCGCCGCGAACAGGGGTTGCGCCAGACCGCCAAACAAAAACGCCGCGCCCTTGACCACGAGGCAGCTGGGAAACACCACCAGAAAAACACGGAACAGCGCGGGTGCCGAGAGCGCCGCCACTTCGTCGAGCAGCGCCGACCGGTTGCCTTTACGGAGGCGCAGGAGCGCCAGCTTCATGCCCAACGCCAGCACCAAAACTCCCAGCAGACTCAGCCAGGTCGCCTGCGAAAGTTTGGCGATCCCGGGCACGTCCGCCAACGTCCGGCCCTGCGAGTTCTCATAAAAAATTCCGACCGCCGCCTGCAACCACTGCATGAAACACGCGAACAATAAAACCGGCGGTTCATCGCGCCGCCAGAGCAACCACGCCAGCACCGGCAGGAGCAGCAACGCGCTGACGGTGATCAGGGGATTAACCGTGAAGCCTCCCCAAACGACGAGCACCACGAACCCCAGCCAGACGCCGAGCGGCAGACTGGTTCCCGGATTCTGCTGCGCCGCGAATCCTCCCGCGCGACGACGATGCGAGCTGCCTCGGACTTCGACGAGCGGCTCACCCGGCTGGATATGAGGGGATTTTTCCTCCATGAATTTAGCTGGATCGTTAACCGCGCCCGACGAATTCGGTGAACAATTTTTCAAAATCCCCGACCATTTTTTCCACCGTGAACAAATTAAACACACGCGCCCGGGCCGCTGTTCCCATGGCTTTGGCGCGTTCGGGGTTTTTAATCAGCCACTCCAGTTTGTCCGCCAGTTGCGCCGGATAATCGGGATCAAACAGGCAGCCGGTGACTTCGTCCTCGACGACTTCGGGAAGTCCGCCCCGGTTCGCCGCCACCACCGGCACCCCGAACGCCCCGGCTTCCGCCGCAACCATGCCGAAAGTTTCCACCAGATTGCTCGGCATCACGCACACGTCCAGGTTCGGATAGATTTTGCTGCGATCCGATTCGTAGCCCATGAAACTCCAGCAATCCGCCAACCCTCCCCGATTGATCCGCTCCTGCAAATGTTTCACGTAATCCGAAGTGCAAGCGCCATAGACTTTCACCTGCAACTTCAGCCCGCGCGCGACCAGCAAAACAACTGCGTCCAACAAACAATCGTGGCCCTTATGAGGCGCGATCTGTCCAGCGATACCAATGCACGGCGCGGCGCGGGAGTGTTGCGGCAATTTCCCGGAAGCAACCTTCACGGTCTGCTCATCCGCCGCGAAAAAAACCCCATTCTTGATCACTCGGATTTTTTCCACCGGCGCACCCACGCGCGACAAATGCCGGGCCATGAAATCCGACACCGCAACAAACCCACAAAGTTTCGCGGCCAGTTTTTGGTAGATGACGCGATTGGATCGGCTCGCGGCCAGACTGTTGTGCTCGATCAAAAATGAAGGCCGCCCCGCCAGCCACGGATACAACCACGCCGCCTGTTTGCTGCTCGTGTAAAGCACCACGTCCGGCTGAAACTTTCGCAGCGTGCGATGAAAGCGAAACCACAGCAGCGGCAATCGCAACAGCGCATCCGCCGTCCACAACATCGGCCGCAGCGCCAGCCGTTTTGAAAATGTGCCAAGCGGAACCTTCACTTCGGGAATCCCGAGCGCCGCCAGCCGACGGCTGAATTCCCCATCCGTCCAGATGCTCGTCACCGCCTGGAGCAAATGGCCGTTGCGCT
>JAYWBR010000200.1:0-5571 GCA_043781315.1 Verrucomicrobiota bacterium
CGCCCGGCATCGTCTGGACCGGCACCAACAGCGTGGTGGCTTTGACGAACGTGTGGAATCTCAACTCCGCCACCAACTGGCTCGCGGCCGGCGTGCCCACGGCGTACCAGGAATCCGCGCCGCCCGGCGACCCGGTGCTGTTCAATGACATCGGCAGCGGCCTCGTTCTCCTCAGCAACACCGCGAGTCCGGCGAGCATCCAGATTAGTAACAACACGGTTACTTACGCGTTCCGCGGCACGGGCCGTCTCTCCGGCACCACGGGTGTGATCAAGCAGGGTTCCGGCACGGCGAACATTGCGGTGGCTGGCAACGATTACACGGGCAACACCACGATCAGCAACGGCACGCTCCAGCTCGGCAGCGCGACCACCATTCCCGACGGCGTGGGCACCGGCGCGGTGATCCTTGGCGGCGCGGGCACGCTCGACATCAACAGTTTCTCCGAGACGATCAACGCCCTCTCCGGTTCCGGCACCGTCAACAATTCCGGCGGCGCCACGGCCACGCTCACGGTCGGCAATGGCAACAGCAGCATGAACTGGAACGGCACCACGACCAACACTGGCGCGGGCGGCGTCACCCTGGTGAAAGTCGGCACGGGCAGCATGACCGTGGGCGGGACGAACTTCTTCCAGGGCACCTGCATGATCAACGGCGGCAGCAACACCTTGAATGCCACGGCCTCGGTCAACCTCATCGGCGCCGGTGAATTCTGGATTGCGCAAAATGCCGGGACCGCCGCGCTCACCAACAACGGCGGCACGCTGACCTTGAACAGCTGGCTGGTGGTCGGGCGTAACGCCGCCGCCGCCAACGGCACGCTCGTCGTCAACGGCGGCACGGTTCAGAAGGCCGGCGCGAACAACATCGTGGTCGGCTCGCTCGGCGCGACGGGTCTGCTTGTCGTCAACGGCGGACAGGTGCTGAACAACGGCCAGTTGTGGCTCGGCGAAAACGGGACGGCCAACGGCACCTTGCAGTTGAATGGCGGATTGATCCAGGCCACGCAGATCCGCAACAACAACGCGGTCTTCGCCTCAGTGGCCAACTTCAACGGCGGCACGTTGCAGGCTTCGGCGGGCAGCACCGACTTCATCAGCGGCACCACCCAGGCCATCTTGCAGTCCGGCGGCCTGGTGCTGGATGACAACGGCTTCAATCTCACGCTGGCCACCCAGCCGCTCCAGGATTTTGGCAGCGGCGGCGGGCTGGTGAAGCTCGGCGCGGGAACCGTTGCGCTCAACAACGCGGGGAACGCGTACGCCGGTCAGACGATTGTCAGCAACGGAATCTTCCAGGTCAACGGTGCGCTGAGTGGCAGCGACATCGCTGTGCGGTCGGGTGCGACCCTCGGCGGCACCGGCGCGATCACCGGAAACATCACGGTGGATGCCGGCGGCATTCTCGCGGCTGGCACCTCCATCGGCACGCTGGGCATCACTGGCAACCTGGCCTTGTCTGGCAACGTGGTCGCGAAAGTCAACACGTCCGCGTCACCGTCGAACGATCTCGTGGTTGTGAGCGGGACGTTGAACAAGATTGGCGCGGGCATGCTCACCGTGAGCAACCTCGGCCCGGCGCTCGTGGCCGGGAACAGCTTCCAGCTCTTCAGCGCGCCGCTGGTGAACGGAAACCTGCTGGTGATTTCCAGCAGCCCCGCCCTCGGTGCCGGTCTCGGCTGGACGAACCGGCTGGCGTTCGACGGCACCATCGCGGTGGTGGCCACCGTGGCCCTCAACCCGACGAACATCACCACCAGCGTCAGCGGCAATCAACTCACGCTCTCCTGGCCGCCCGATCATCTCGGCTGGATTCTCCAGACGCAGACCAACAGCCTGAGCACCGGTCTCTCGACCACCTGGTTTGACGTGGCCGGCAGCGGTTCCAGCACCACGGCCGTTTACACCCTGAACCCCGCCAACCCGACGGTGTTCTTCCGCCTCCGCAGTCCATAGGCGATTCTTGGTAACTATCAGCGAGGCGGCGACGGGTGTCGCCGCCTCGTTTTTTTTAGGCCGCCAAAACCATCAGTTTCCAGAATGAAAAGTAACAACCACGTAGCTGGTCTGGGCGGCGCGAAAAACTTGTTGCTGAACGCCGTATCGCCTATGCTACGACGCTTGAAAAAGTCGCAAATGAAATGCCGGCCACTCCTTGGCCCGCGCCTGGTTCTGGAAATAATTCTGCCTGTCCTTTTGTTTTTCTCTCCGCTGATGGGCACCGCGCAACTCGTCATCACCAACGGCGTCCAGACTTACGCCACGCTCACCAGCACCACGGTCACGATGAGCAACCGCTGCGAGTTGCGCGTCACCGGAACGAACAATCCCATCGCCGGCTCGGTCATCAATTTGAATTCCCCCGACGCGTGGTTTTTGCTGCCGAACCTCCGGCCGGCCGCCGTCTCCGCCAGCTATCTTTCGCAAGTGTTCGTGAACGGTGCGGCGGCGTCTGCCGGGGTCAACTGCCGCGTGGATCAATACGCGATGGGCACGGTCATCGTGCCGCAGCCGCCGGGCTACGTGCCGCTGACGGTTTTCAGCGGACAAAATTTCCTCGGCGCGTCGGCGGCCTTCGGCACTTACACCTACTACACCGGTGCTTCGCTCGGCGCGGTGCGCTGGAACATGAGTTCGTTCCGCTTGAAGCGCGGTTACTCCGTCACGTTCGCGCAATTCGCCAATGGCTCCGGTGCCAGCAAGGTGTACGTCGCGCAGGACGGCGATCTGGAAATCGGCGCGCTGCCGGCGAACCTCGATCATCAATGCGATTTTATCCGCGTGATTCCGTGGCGCTGGGTGGCCAAGAAGGGTTGGGGCGGCGCGGCTGATGCCACCGCCATGCTGGTAGATCCGCTTTGGAGTTACGACTGGAATAACGCGGCGGGTTCCACGCTCGACATGGAATATGTCCCGATGAAATGGGGTGGGTTTACCACTTGGGATTCCTACTCTAATCTCAACAACAAGCAGGGCTCCACCCAATTGCTTGGCTACAACGAACCAGACCAGCCGCCGCCTCAAGCCAACGTCACCGTGGCGGATGCTATTGCGCTCTGGCCCTACCTGATGCAGTCGGGCTTGCGCCTCGGTGCACCCGGCGTTTCGGATTCCGGCGTGGCCGGCCTGGGACCGGACTGGTTGTATAGCTTCATGAACCAGGCCACTAATCTGGGGTATCGCGTGGATTATGTGCCGGTTCACTCTTACAAGTGCGGCTGGAGCGCCACCCAATTATACAACTATCTACTCGGCATCTATCAGGTGACCGGACGGCCCATCTGGCTAACGGAATTTAATAATGGCGCGAGTTGGTGTACCCCGGACACGGTCACCCAAGCGCAAGAAGCCACCGCCATCGGCCAGTATATTGACATGCTGGAAAGCGCGCCGTTCGTGGAGCGCTATGCGATTTACCAGTGGTTTCCCACAAACCGCGCCATGGTAGTGAACGGCGCGCTGACGCCTGCCGGCGTGGTCTATCACAACAAGCAATCCACGATGGCCTATGCGCAAACTGTTCCGGCGGGCGGGAGCCGGAGTATCGCGCAATTTCAATTCGAGACGAACACGCTCGACAGTTCGGGCTACGCGAACAACGCCTTCGCGGTCGGTGCGCCCACGTACACCGCCGGTCACAGCGGTTCGGCGGTGGCATTCGAGGGCACGAACATTTTTCTCCAGTTGCCGCCGAACATTGCCAACAGCGCGAATTTCAGTTTTTCCGGCTGGGTGAATTGGAGCGGCGGTGCGCAGTGGCAGCGCATTTTTGATTTTGGCAACGACCAGACGCACTACCTGTTTCTCACGCCCAGTTCCGGCGGCAACACGCTGCGCTTCGCCATCCGCAACGGCGGCGCGGAGCAGATCATTGAGACCACGGTGTTGGCTTCGGGAAGTTGGCAGCATGTTGCCGTGACCTTGAGCGGCAGCAGCGCGAAACTTTACACGAATGGTGTGCTGGCCGCGTCGTCCAGCGTCATCACCAACGCCCCGTCGAATTTCAATCCGCAAAAAAATTATCTCGGCAAAAGCCAGTTCGCCGATCCGTTGTTCCGCGGCAGCCTGGACGAAGTGCAGATCGCCGACTACGCCTTCACCGCCGCGCAGGTTTCTTCTTTGATGACGAACACGCCGCCGCAATTCACCTCGAACCTTTTGTCCGGTGGCACGGCCACGCAAGGAATCGCCTTCAGCGGCAGCATCGCCGGCGCGGCCACGGACGCTGATCCCGGCGACACGCTGACGTACAGCAAGGCCGGCGGACTTGCGTGGTTGAATGTCGCGGCAGACGGCTCGCTCTCCGGCACGCCGGGAGTCACCGACGGCGGCACGAATAATTTCACCGTGCGCGTCACCGATGCGGCAGGCGCGAGCGCGTTTGCGATGCTGACGATCATCACGCCGTTCACGACCGGCAACGGCATCTGGTACGTGGACAGCCTCGGCAACTGGAGCGACACGACCAAATGGACGCGCGCCTGCCCGGCGAATGGCGCGGGACTGACGGCGGATTTCAGCGCGCTCGATATCGCCGCCAACCGCACCGTCACGCTCGATTCGTCGCGCAGTCTCGGCGCATTGAAATTCCGCGACCTCGCCGGCGCGCAGGCGTGGACCGTTGCGCCCAGCGGCGGCAGCGTGCTGACGCTCGACACGGCCTCGGCTGCGGCGCCGTCCATCGTCGTCGGCTCCACGCCCACGCTGGCCACGAGCAACGCCGCGACGATTTCCGCGTCGGTCGCCGGCACGAATGGTTTCACCAAGAGCGGCTGGGGCAATTTGATTTTGGTCGGCGGCAATCCGCTTTCCGGCACGTTGAACATTGACACCAGCAGCACCACGGCGAGCGACGGCGCGGTGCAAATCGGCGCGGTCAACGCGGGAACGAATTTGACCGCGATCAACATCCGCAACAACAACGCGGGCAGTTCGACGTTGCAGTTCGCCGGTGGCGCGAGCGTGTCGGCCCCGGTTTCCTGGAGCGGCCGCAGCGTGAATGTTGCCGGCCTCCAAAATATTTCCGGCAGCAACCTGTTGTCCGGGCCGCTCTCGATCAATGTCGGCGGGAGTTATTACGTGCTTCAATCCGACGCCGGCACGCTCAACCTCGGCGGCATCGTCTCCTCGGCGGCGACTGGCACGCGCAATTTCACGTTCCAAGGCGCGGGCGATTTTTATCTTTCTGGTTCCATCCAGAACGGCAGCGCCGCCACCGTCAATTTGATCAAGCAGGATGCCGGCAATTTGATTTTCGCCAACACGAACACCTTCACCGGCGGCGTCGGTGTCGGCGGTGGTTCGGTGAAACTCAACCTGCCGTCCGCATTGCAAACCATGACGCTGAATCTCGCGTGCGCCGGGAGCAACGCGCTCAAGTTCGGCCCCGTCACCGGCGCGACCATCGCCGGGTTGAACGGCCTCAACGATGTCTGGCTGACGAATGCGAGCCTCGCCGCCGTCACGCTCACCAACGGCAACAACAACGCCAGCAGCGAATACTCCGGCGTGCTGCGCGGCTCCGGCGGTCTGATGAAAATCGGTTCCGGCACCGTCACGCTGGACAACA
>JAYWBR010000201.1:0-5558 GCA_043781315.1 Verrucomicrobiota bacterium
CAGCGCATCCGCCGCGTCATCGCCGCCGATGCCATCTTCATCCGCGTCAATTTTCAAAACGTCCTCTGGCCGGTTCGGATCATGTTGCAACGTCGGCAATGTTTCAATCAGGCGACCGCAGCGTTTGTGAATGAACAACGTCGGCTTCACCCTGTTTTCTGGTGCGAGGCCGGCGTCCGGCTCACCGAAGCCCTGCATCAGCTCCGCCCACCCATTCAACCGGTCCATACTGGCGGGTTTGAGCCGGATTCCCTGCCGTTCATACTGCTGTGCGACGGTCGAGCCGTCTCCCTGCCGGGAGAACACATCCGCACCCGCCACGAAGCGCCGCAGGCGCATCAAGTCCAGACCATGTCTGGCCAGCATCGCCTTGATGCCGGCGGCATGGCGTTGCGGCAGCCACAACCGCTCGACATGTTCATCCACGATGAAGATGTTTCCATCCCCGTCGCGGCAACCGAGCAGCGCCACGGTGTAATGGGCGAACCCGTAATCCAGCGCGGCGAACCATTCCACCGCTCGCGCGTCATCGAAGTCGGCGACAACATGCACCTCGCGGCGAAACGTCGTGAAGTATTGACCGGCGGCAATATCCCAATCACCGTCGAGCCAAGCGCGTTTCTGCCAGCCAGTCAGACTTTCGAGAACCTTACGGTATTCTGGATTGCTGAACGAGTTGTCGGTGACACGGGCGGGAATGAAGCGCGTATCGGCCTCGCGGCGTTCCAACATCGGCGCCACGAACTTCGTCCGATACCAAGCGTGGCCGACGCCGCCAGGATTCGTGGTCGAATAGATGCGCGGACGCCAGTTCGGTTTTGAAGTGCGGCAACACGTCGTGATGTCCTGATATTTCCGGCTGGTGAGTGTCGTGGCCTCCTCGATCCCGATGATGTCGTATTCCAAACCAAGGTAAGCATCAATGTCCTTCTCGTTTTGAAAGTGCCCCGCGATAATTCGAGAACCATTGGCGAACGTGAGCACACCACGAAACGCCGAGAACTCATGCGGCAACTGGTTGAACAGTTTCCGACGGAGATCCTCGAAGTGCTCCAGATTGGCCTTGCCGACCTTGCGGAGCAGCAGGCATTTCAAGCCCGCGACGCGCTGGCAATCGTCCACACCCATCTGCGCCAACAGCCAGTGAGACTTGCCACCACCACGAGCGCCACCGTAGCCGGCCGCCGTCGGCCCGTCGGGTTCGTCGCACAGTCGTGCGGCAGCGCACGCCACGAGTTGCCGTTCCTGCAACCACGCCTCGCCTTTGACCAACTTGAACGTCTAGTCCATCGGACAGCCCGCCTTCGCGGCGGCGGTGGAGAAAATCGTGTGCGGTGTCACGGCTTCACCTCCTGCACATCCACAATTGTTTCCGCTTTCCGATTTTCGCTTTCCGATTTTCCCTCGTAGGCTTTGCGGATGGCCTCCTCCCATTCCAGCGAAACTTTGCCTGCGTGCAGATTGTGAACCTCCTTGATCTCGCTCGGCATCCCGGCGGCAAACTGTTTCAGCTTGAACGCCAGATCAAGCATTCGAGCCATGCCTTCAAAGCCCACGGTGCGGCCCGACTTCCGCCAGCGCTCCCGCGCTTCGCGTACCATCGCGATGGCTTCCTCCGCTTTCAACCACGCCTGGCGGCGGGCCGGTTCATGAAGCTGCCACCACTCGACCGCTTTCTCGACTGCCAATCGTTCAATGGCCTGTCGCTCCAGATCAGCGACGTGTGCATCACGAGCAGCCACGCGACCCGGCCAGTCATACTTAGTCTCTGGCCGGAAACTCGTGTTTTTTGGGATGGGGACAGACGAGTGGTGTTGAACCGGACATGATGCGGCTGATTTTTTGTTCGGACACGCGCTCAACGCAAAATATCTTCGCTCGTGGCGACACTGCTCCCCTCGTTCTTGGCTGTGAGTTTTGTTTCGGCGGCGTCAGGCCGCCAGTGTCAGCGGCTCGCCGCGCTCGCGGCGATGCGCCAGCAGTTCCCGTCCGATCACATGCAGGTTGTAACTCATCACGCCCAGGCCCACATACCGTCGGTAGCCTCCAATCCCCACGTCCAAACAACGATTCAACCCGTGATGTTCCAGGCGGTTGATCTCGCTCGCCACTGCGCTGTGTTGTTTTCTCAATGCCACAAACTTCTTCCCGCTCTCCCATTCGGTTTCCGCCGCGTTCTTCTTCCCGCGTTTGGGCAGCACCACGGCGGGGATGTAGAGTCCGAGTAGTTGCCGGTCTTCTTCGCGCGTAAATCCCTTGTCGAAACTCAGGCTCGCCACGCTGCCCGCGCCATACCGCCCCAGCAGCCGGTCCGCCACCGGGATGCTTTGAGCCACTTCGGCTTCCTGCATCAACACGGCGTAGTCCTGGATCAATTGGTTCTGATCGGTCGCGATCAGAAGTTTGTGGCCCAGCTCCACGTTCGGGCGTTGCTTGCCTTTTTGGATCCACTCGGTGTGCGGCTCGAAGATGGAAAATATCTTCTCGTGAGCGGGAATGGTTTCTCCGTTCAACAACCGGCGTTCCACCAGGTCCAGATGTTTGTCGAGCATCGCGTGGAAGTATTCGAGCTGCTCCCAGCGGGTGGCCTCCACGGACAGGTCGCAGAGTGCGAGCAGGCTGTGCTGAACCTTGCCGGAGAGTGCGCGCCCCACGCTCAGATACTCGCGCACGGCTTGCTTCACCCGCGCTTCCTTGTTCCCTCCGCCGCGATACACCCCCTGGCTGGCGCTGCGTTGAAGGTTCTTGAGTTGCCGTCGCCAGGCCTTGAACTTGCGCCAGCCAGGCCGCGCGTGACCCGATGCCAGAAGCCCTTCCACCAAGTCCACGCACTTGCGGCCCGCGTCCCAGAGCAGGCTCAAGTCGGTGGGGAAATGCACGTCGGTTTCCAGCACATAGCTGTCCGCCTTGATCTCAAGCGCCGCGAGGGGCGCGCCGGCTTTTTTTGCGAACACCTCGCGTCCGGCGGCGGCGATGCGCGCGTTGATGGCTTGCAGGAGTGCCGCGTCGAGCAACGCCACGTTGTCCCGCAGCGTTTGGTGGCCGAACATTTTATCCTCATCACCCCAAGGCGTGGCAGGCACTTCAAGCATCTGCCGCACGAGCGAATCGTAGTTGGCCATGTCTTCCATCCGATCCCAGTCCGCATCCAGTCCCAACCGCACGACGCCCAGGACGAGGATTTGCCAGAGCGTCATGCCGGGCCGGCCGGTGGGTTGCTTGTCGGCGAGCACGGCGGCTTCATTGAGGGCGAGAATCTCGGCCTTGAGCGTGGGGTGCATCCAAATCCACTGCAGGCCGGCGAGGATGGGCGGAAGTTCATCGCGGCTCTGGAGCGGCAGACGAATCTTTTCGATGGGCGTCAGTTGCAGATCGGGCTGGGCTTGGTAGGAATGGCGCATGATGGAAACTAAACGCGAATGTTGCAGGGTCAGACAACGAAAGCCCCGCAAACATTCAAACGCATCGCCAACATTCGCACGCTGCCTTCACCACCAATCACCCTGCCAGTCCCATCGGGTTGCGTTTACCGCCGGACACTAATGAGCAACCCTCCGCCCCTCCCTCTCCGCCGCAGCGCGGGGGAGAGGGCCGGGGTGAGGTGGTTTTTGATTTCAGCTTTTGCTAATACGGCACGTTGTCATCTTCCGCCGGCTTCGAATCATCGGTCGCCTTCAAGGTGGCGGCCTGCCACTGTTCGAGCGCGGCCATGAGCCGCTTGTCATCTGCCAACGGTTTCGGATTCGCCTTTGCCGTCGGCAGCCAGTTCGTGATCAGCGCGGTGACTTGCTCCGGCGAGAGGTCACGCACCTCCAGCCCCTTGCACTTCCCAACGTGGATTTTCGTCGCGCCCAGGTCGGACGCCACCGCCACCGGCTGTTCCGTCCGGCGATACCCGCCGTGCGCGCCAGCGCCATTGCCAGCAGGCGCTGCCTGCCGGTCTTTCATCCGCACGAATTTCCCCGACGGCTTCAGCGGCGCTGCCGACTTGTCCGGCTGGATCAACGCGATGTTCGCGTAAATCTCGCCTTCGCCGTGTTCATGAATCACCGTGATGTGCGCCGGACGGCCCAGCATTTCCTCCGGGTCGAAGGTCTGGGTTTCACCCGCCGTCAATTCACGGCCCATCCACTTGCGGAGAAACGGCCGCAACGCCGAGTTCTCGTGATACGACGGCGTGAACGGTGCTGACCACACGCACTAGCAGCTTGTCGGACTTACCCGCCGAAAGATTATTGAGAATAGTTTGAACCAAAGGCAGCGGGCCGGCTCTGATCTTCATGTCCGCTCGCTTCGTTAAGCTTGACCGCCAGACGCCGATGTTCCTGCCCTGTGATCTGCGCGAATGGCTGCCCGCCGATCATCTGGTTCACTTCATCCTGGATGCCGTGGAGCAGATTCCCCCCGGCCACTTTCACGTCAACCCTCGCGGCACGGGCAGCGAGCAGTATCCGCCCACGATGATGCTCGCGCTGCTGATTTATTGCTACGCCACCGGTCGGTTCGGCTCGCGCCCGATCGAGGCGGCCACGCACAGCGACGTGGCGGTGCGTTACCTCTGCGCCAATCATCCTCCCGACCACGATTCGATCTGCGGCTTTCGCACGGCCAACCGGGCGGCCTTCCAAGCCGCCTTGGTCACCGTGCTGCAACTGGCCCAGCCACTCCGGCTCACCCGCGTGGGCACGGTCAGCGGGGATGGGACGAAAGTGCAGGCCAAGGCCAGCAAGCCCGCCGCCGTGAGTTACCAGCGTGCCGCCGAGCGCAGCGCCCGATCCCCAAGCGCAGTATAACTTCACCGATCTCGAGAGCCGGATCATGCAGGCGGGCAACGGCCAGCACTTTGAACAAGCCTACAACGCCCAAGCGGCGGTCGATGAAGCGATGTTGATCGTGGGCCAGCGCGTCAGCGCCGCGCCCAACGACCAACCGGAACTCGCGCCGACGATCGCCGCCCTCAGTCCCGGCGTGGCCGGGGAGGTCCACGCGGTGCTGGGGGACAGCGGCTGCTACAGTGCGGCCAGCCGTGCAGGCCGTGGAGCCAAAAAACGACGGCACGCCCAGCGGCTTGACCGTGTATGCCGCCGTGGGGAAACCAAGTCATCATCAGACGGTGACGGATTTATTACCCCAACCCGAACCGGCACCGCTGGCGGCGGACGCGTCGCCCCAAGAAAAAATGGCGCATCGTTGGCAGACGAGTGGGGGGAAGCAGCTTTACAAACTGCGCCAGCAAACGGTGGAGCCGGTGTTTGGCAGCATCAAGTCGGTGCTGGGCTGCCGGCAGTTTTTGTTGCGCGGCCGGGAGCAAGTGTCCTTGGAATGGCTGCGGGTCGGCGTGAGCTATAACTTCAAGCGGCTCTGCACGCTCAAACACCTGGCTCCAGTGGGCTAAAAGCAAGGGGGAGTGCCCGCCGCGAGCCGAACATCCGAAACCCCGCCCGGCCAAACCCCTGCCGTGCCTTCAAGCCCACGACCAAAATGTTTTTCCTATAACCTCCGGGGTTCACCCTTGGTTCACCTCGCCAACATCATTTCCTAAGCCCGACGAATTCCTA
>JAYWBR010000202.1:0-5552 GCA_043781315.1 Verrucomicrobiota bacterium
GGCTGGGCCGTTACCGCCGCCTCAACCGAGATTACGAACGCCAAGCCCCGACCGCGAAACCCTGGTCTATCTGGCGATGATTCGCCTCATGCGCGCGCGTTTGGGAAAGCTTTGATGATTTTTCAAACACCCACTAACTCATTTGAGTCAGGTGACGGAGTGGGATTAATCTCTCATATTGCAGTGCTTGAGCACTTTATTTGTTTTGAATATCAGCCATTAGTTTGAAGTCCCACTAGCTCCATGACTCCTGCATTAACATTGCGGACACTGCTGTTGACTTGGTTCTTTGCGGGCCCAGTCTTCGCGGAAACGTCGTCCCGAAGGATCGAATACAACCGTGAGATACGGCCCCTCCTGTCGGAGAATTGCTTCACCTGCCACGGTGCGGACTCAGCCGCCCGCAAGGCCAAGTTGCGCCTGGACAAATTTGAGGACGCGACCGCCACGCATGAGGACTCCCCCGCGGCCATCGTTCCCGGCAAGCCCGACCAAAGCGAAATGATCCGGCGCATTTTCGATCCGGGCGACGACCTGATGCCTCCTGAAAAATCTCACAAGGAACTCACCTTGAAACAAAAGAATTTGCTCAAACGCTGGGTGGCTGAGGGTGCCAAATATGAACTTCAGTGGTCGCTCATTCCTCCCACCCGACCGGAGTTGCCCCCGATGAAAAACACCGGCTGGGTACGCAGCCCCATTGATCAATTCATCCTCGCCCGGCTCGAAGCGGAAAAACTGAAACCCGCGCCAGAAGCGGACCGGCGCACCCTGGCCCGACGCGTTACTCTCGATCTGACTGGGTTGCCGCCCAAGCCCGAGGAGGTCGAGGCATTCGTGAACGACACGTCGCCCGACGCCTACGACAAGTTAGTGGACCGACTCCTCGCGTCGCCGCATTGGGGCGAGCACCGCGGGCGCTACTGGCTCGATGCCGCGCGCTACGCCGACACACACGGAATTCACTATGACAACTTTCGCGAAATGTGGACGTATCGCGACTGGGTCATCAACGCCTTCAATACCAACATGCCGTTCAACCAGTTCACACTGGAACAGCTCGCCGGTGATTTGCTCCCCAACGCCTCGCTCGACCAGAAAATCGCCAGCGGCTTCAATCGCTGCAACATCACCACCAGCGAAGGCGGCGCGATTGATGAAGAGTACCTCGTGCTCTACGCGCGTGACCGCACTGAAACGACCGCACAGGTCTGGCTGGGGCTGACGGCGGGTTGTGCGGTCTGCCACGACCACAAGTACGATCCGCTTTCGCAGAAGGAATTTTATCAACTGTCCGCCTTTTTCAACAACACGACCCAAAAGGCCATGGACGGAAACCGGAAAGATACACCGCCCATCATCATCGTCCCCAAGCCGGAAGACCGCGCGCGCTGGAATGAATTGCCCGGCGAGACCAACGCGGCACAAAAGCAGATTGACGAGCGCACGCTGGCCGCACATGCGGACTTCGATGCCTGGCTGGCCAAACCCGTCTTCGCGGAACTCGAGCCCCGCATGACCACCAACCAGCCCGTTTTCCACGCACCCCTCTCCGAGGGCATGGGTGAATACTTGACCGCGACGGTGGCGGGCCAATCCAGCAGCAACCACATCGGGACCAAAGCGCTTTGGCTTGATGGCGCGGTGACGGCAAAAGCGTGGCTGCTCCAAGACCAGCCGCCCTTGGAATTTCCAGGGGCGGGCGATTTCGAGCGGGACCAGAAATTCACCTACGCCGCATGGATCAAACCGCTGAGCAACCAGACCGGGGCGGTGATGGCGCGCATGACCGAAGGCGATGTTCAACGCGGCTGGGATTTATGGCTCGAAGGCGGCAAGCCCACAGCGCACATCATCAACTCGTGGTCAGACGATGCGCTAAAAGTGACCGCCAAAATGGAGCTGCCCACGAACAACTGGAGTCATGTCTGCGTCACCTATGACGGGACTTCCAAGGCCGCGGGTTTGAAAATCTTCATCAACGGCAAGAAACAGCCGCTGAACCTCAACAAGGACAGCCTCAAGAACGGGATACACACCGACGCGCCGCTCACCATCGGCCGGCGGTACGGCGGAGCAAGCCTGAACGCAACGGCCATTCAAGACCTTCGGATCTACCGGACGGAGCTGACCAAACCAGAAGTCGAGGCCTTGGCCAAGGTTCCGCGCATGAAATGGCTCGCGCAAAAAATCGAACCACCACGCACGAAGGAAGAAACCGAGGAACTCTTCCCCCTGTGGCTCGGCGCATTGGATCATCCCTACCAAGCCAAGGTCGAAACCAAAAAACGACTGGACGGCGAGCTGGGCGAAATTGCCAAACGTGGAACGATTGCCCATGTGATGCACGAACGTGATGAAGCCGCCGAAGCCTATCTGTTGTTCCGCGGCGATTACGACAAACGCCGCGATAAACTCACGCCCGCCATACCCGCGTGGCTGCCGCCGATGCCCGCCGATCTGCCACACAACCGGCTCGGCCTCGCGCAATGGCTGCTGCTCCCAGACAATCCCCTCGTCGCCCGGGTCACCGTGAATCGCTTCTGGCAGGAACTTTTTGGCACGGCCATCGTGCGCACGGCGGGGGATTTCGGCGTGGCCGGGGAAATGCCCTCGAATCCGGAACTCCTGGACTGGCTGGCGATGGAGTTCCGGGAAACCAATTGGGATGTGAAGAAGTTTTTCAAACTCCTCGTCACCTCCGCCACGTATCGGCAATCCGAAGTCATCACGCCCGAAAAGCTGGCCAAAGATCCGCAAAATCGGCTGCTCGCGCGCGGGCCGCGGTTTCGCATGGACGCCGAGATGGTGCGCGATCACGCGCTGGCGGCGAGCGGGTTGCTCGTGGAAAAGATCGGGGGACCGAGTGTGCGCCCCTACCAACCTGCAGGCTTATGGGACGTGGTTGGCATGCCCGACTCCGATACGCGCAATTATAAACAAGATTCGGGCGAGAACTTGTATCGCCGCAGTGTGTACACCTTCTGGAAACGAATGTCCCCGCCAGCTTCGCTGGAGATTTTCAACGCGCCCAACCGCGAAACTTGCACGGTCCGCCGTGAACGTACCGACACGCCCCTGCAGGCGCTGGTCACTTTGAACGACCCGCAATATGTGGAGGCCGCCCGCAATCTCGCGGAACACACGCTTAAGAGCGGCCCGGCAAAAGACAGCGAGCGCCTTGATTACATGGCGAAGCGATTGCTCGCCCGCCCCCTGCGGCCGGCGGAGCGCAAGGTGGCTGAGTCGGGCTTGAAGGAGTTTCTCGCGTACTACCAAAAGTCGCCCAAGCTGGCCGAGAAACTTCTCGCCGTGGGTGAGTCGAAAGCCGACGCCCAGCTCGACAAGCCCACGCTCGCCGCATACACGATTGTGGCGAACCAGTTGATGAACCTCGACGAAGTATTGAATAAATGAACCCTTTCCCCGATTTCAATCCGACCCCGCTGTTCAAAGACTATGTCCGCTACGAGACGCGACGGCAGTTTTTCAAACGCGGTGTGAGTCTCCTCGGCACCGCCGCGCTCGCCTCCCTCGCGCCCCAGTTGCTGATGGCAGGTGAGAAGAAAAAACTCATCGGGGCTTCGCACGCCATCGCTCCGCATTTTGCGCCCAAAGCGAAGCGGGTGATTTATCTGCACATGGTTGGCGGGCCTTCGCAGGTGGACCTCTACGATCACAAACCGGTGATGGCCGACTGGTTTGACAAGGATCTGCCGGACACCGTGCGCATGGGCCAGCGGCTGACGGGAATGACCTCCGACCAAAAGCGTTTTCCGGTCGCACCCTCGAAATATAAATTCACCCAGCACGGAAAGAACGGCATGTGGGTCACGGAGTTGCTGCCGCACACCGCGAAGATGGTGGACGATTTGTGCTTCATCCGGTCGATGCACACCGACGCCATCAACCACGAGCCCGCCATCACGTTCATGCAGACCGGCAACCAAGTCACGGGCCGCCCCTGTCTTGGCTCGTGGGTTTCTTACGGCCTGGGTTCGCTGAACGACAACCTGCCAACGTTCGTCGTGCTGGTCGCCAAGCCGTCCAACACGGAACAAATCCAAGCCATCTCAGGCCGGCTTTGGTCGTCGGGCTATCTGCCGGGTGAACATGCCGGCGTTTCGTTTCGTTCCGCCGGCGATCCGATTTTGTTCATCAACAATCCTGCGGGCGTGGACGCCAAAATCCGGCGCAAGGCACTGGATGGCTTGAATCGGTTGAATGAAATTAATTTCCGCGCAGTGGGCGATCCGGAAACCCACACGCGCATCCAGCAGTACGAGCTGGCGTTCCGCATGCAATCCAGCGTGCCCGATCTCGCCGCCATCACGAGCGAACCAGAATCCACCTATGAACTCTACGGCGAGGACGCCCGGAAACCCGGGACCTTTGCCAACACCGCCCTGCTCGCGCGGCGCCTGGCCGAGCGCGGCGTGCGCTTCGTGCAGATCTACCACAACAACTGGGACACCCACGGCAATGTCAGTGGCCGCCTGCCGAGCCAGTGCAAGGATGTGGATCAAGCATGCTACGGGCTGATTCAGGATTTGAAACAACGCGGCATGTTGGACGACACCCTGGTTATTTGGGGTGGCGAATTCGGACGAACCATTTATTCGCAAGGCGGATTGACGAAGGAAAATTACGGCCGCGATCACCATCCGCGTTGTTTCACGATGTGGATGGCCGGTGGTGGCTCCAAGCCTGGAGTCATCCACGGCGAGACGGATGATTTTTCCTATAACATCGTCAAAGACCCGGTATCGGTGCACGACTTTCACGCGACGTCATTGAAACTACTCGGCTTTGATCACGAGCGGCTCACCTACCGGCATCTGGGCCTGGATCAGCGGCTCACCGGCGTTGAACCCGCCAAAGTCATCGACAACTTAATCGTTTAGCTGAGTCCTGAACCCGCAAATTCAAGCCTGTAATGCCAAAAAAGACTCAGCCGAGACCACCTCATGAATTGAGCCTCAGGGATTTTTGAAAGACTCTCCGCTCTGAGACGACTCAACTCCAGTTCCTTCTCAACGCGGTCGCCGGCTGGATTAGCCGACACCAGCAGGCTGTCATCGAATACCTCCATGAAGAGAATCGCATTCTACTGGAACAACTCGGTGGCCAGCACAAGCGCTTCACCGACGCCCAGCGCATCCGGCTGGCGCGCAAGGCCAAACTCGCCAGTCGGCACCGCCTGGGCAATTGGCCACCCTCTTCACGTCCGACACCGTACTATCCAGAAACTCGAATGCGGTTAAAATTGACCCGATTCGAGTAGCGCTGTGACAATAATTGAGTCGTTCCCCTGACCCGCTTGCTACGAATTCCAACCCGTTTCGCAAAGGCGCAAAAGAGGTTGCGACCTCCCGGAATCGTCCGGCAGACGTGTCCAAAACTGTGCCTAAACGGATGCCACCGGATCGTAAGAGTCTAGGGAAGCGCTGATTTAATCGGCATTCAGAAAATTCAACTCGGTTTTGACTGTCGAAATCACCTTCGATTGAAATCAAAATCGCTCCTGCGTCATCCCGGGTGACATCTGCATA
>JAYWBR010000203.1:0-5535 GCA_043781315.1 Verrucomicrobiota bacterium
ACTAAGCGGCTCGTTGATCTACCAACGAAGGCCAAGGTTCAGCCCAACCGATTGAATGATGAAGCAAAATGTGACTGGTGTGCCGCTGTCCGGTGGGAATACAAGCTCGACCGTGATCGCGCCGTGCTCAAGACTCGGTTCCGCAGACCAACATTCCAAGCAATCAAGCAACCAGAGTTGGTTGCTGAGCTGATCACAGCGTTCAAGGTGGCAACTGGCGGCAACAAATCCGGGGAATGATCGGACGAGGAATGGATTCGGCGCAGCTTTTGGGCGTCTCTTTTACTTGGCTCGCACCGTGGAACACTTGCGGGTTCCCGCCGCTTCCCCCATGGGAAACGCCAGATATTGCTTCGCGTTGTGATAGCAGATGTTGCGGATCATCGGGCCGATCAGCGAATCGTCGTCGGGAATTTCGCCGTTCTCCACATCGCGGCCGATCAGGTTGCACAGCACGCGGCGGAAATATTCGTGGCGCGGATAGCTCATGAAGGAGCGCGAGTCGGTGATCATGCCGATGAAGCGCGAGAGCAGCCCGAGGTTCGAGAGCGCGTTCATCTGCCATTCCATGCCTTCCTTCTGATCCAGAAACCACCAGCCGGAACCGTATTGAATCTTGCCGGGGATGGTGCCGTCCTGATAGTTGCCGATCATCGTGGCGAAGACGTAGTTGTCCGCCGGATTCAAGTTGTAGAGGATCGTCTTGGGCAGGGAGTTTTCCGAATCCAGTTTATCGAGGTACGCCGCGAGCGCGCCGGCTTGGGAGAAATCGCCGATGGAATCGAAGCCAGTGTCCGGCCCGAGTTCGCGCAGCAGCCGCGTGTTGTTGCTGCGCAGCGCGCCGAGGTGAAGCTGCTTGGTCCAGCCTTTGGAAAAATCCAGCCGGCCAAAGAACAGCATCATGAACGTGCCGAACTGCGCAGCTTCTTCGGGTGACGCGGCCCGGCCCTTTTGCGCCTTGGCGAAAATGGCGGCGGCAACTTTCTCGGTGCAAAAATCCGCGAGCGGCTGGTTCATGCCGTGATCGGACAAGCGACAACCCTGCGAGTGGAAGAACTCGTGGCGCTGTTTCAACGCGACCAGAAAATCCGAAAAGCTGCTGATGTCCGTGTCGCTGCTTTCGGCGAGTTTTTTCACCCAGGAGTTGAACGCTTCCGGCGACTGCACGGCGAGCGCCTTGTCGGGCCGGAACGCGGGCAGCATGGTGGTGGCGTTGCCGGCCGCAGCGAACATTTTGTGATACCGCAAATCATCCACCGGATCGTCGGTGGTGCAGACCGCGTGGACATGCATTTTTTTCAAAATGCCCTGCGTGGTCAGTTCGGCTGTGGCCAGTTGCGCGTTGGCCTTGTTCCAGACGCGCGCGGCGGTGGATTCATCCAAGAGTTCGTTGATGCCGAAGTAGCGCTGCAATTCCAGATGTGTCCAGTGATAGAGCGGATTGCGCAGCGTGTGCGGCACGGTCGCGGCCCAGGCCTGAAACTTGGCGAACGGGTCGGCGTTGCCGGTGCAGAATTTTTCGGCCACGCCGTTGGAACGCATCGCGCGCCATTTGTAGTGGTCGCCCTCGAGCCAGATTTCAAAAAGGTTTTTGAACTGCCGGTTCTCGGCGATGTCCTTGGGCGAGAGGTGGCAGTGGTAGTCGAGGATCGGCTCGGCCTCGGCAAAGTTGTGGTAGAGCCGCCGCGCGGTGCGGGTCTGCAGGATGAAATCGTCGTGGATGAATTTCATGGTGAGTATGCTTTCGGATGGTAGGGCGCGCCACTCCGTGCGCGCCGTTTTTTAGACTGAGTTGCTGCGGCGCGCGCGGAGTGACGCGCCCTACCGGGATGTGAACCGGCCGAGGTCATTTCAAAAAGAGCGGGCGGACGTGCCGCTCGAAAAGATTGTGCGTGACGTTCTTGGCGACCGAAGCCTCGTTGGCTTCGAGCGCTTCGAGATAACGGTCGCCCAGCTTGGCGGCGACCTTGTAGCCGACATGCAGCAACTGGCGGACGTTCGGATTGAACGCCTTGTTGCTCTGGTCGTGGCGTAGCGCGGAGACGTATTGCTCGGCGGTCCATTTGTTGACCGTCGCCGCCGATGGCAGCTTCTTCAAATCAATGTCAATGACCGTGGCGTAGGGCGCGCAGAGTTCCGGGGCATGAGCCAGCGCTTCGGAATAAATTTCCTTCGCGATCACGAGTCCGTCGCCACCGGCTTCAGCGAGGCCGATGACTTCTTCCAGCCACGTCGTGCCGGCGGTCTTGATGTGCAGGCCGGCGCCAAACTTCGCGATGGCGCGGCGGATCGGTGCGTAGATGGAAAACTTGTCGCTGCCCGAGTGTACGCTGAGTTTCAACGTGGGCGGCAGGCCGTATTGCTGGATGGCAAAGGCGATCACAGCGAGGTCGTCGTTGAATTCTTTTTCGAACTGCACCACGGCGCCAACGTAGTCCACGCCCTTGTTGAAACGCCCGGTGAATTTCGGCGCGATCGTCTGGATGGGAATTTTTTCATCCGCGATGGCGGCGAGAATGATGAGCAACTCGGGCGGCGTCTGCGGGCTGTCGGTCTCGTCCATCGAAACTTCGGTGATGAAATTCGCCTCACCCTTGGCCTTGGCGATGTGGCGGTAAATTTTCCCGGCCTCCTGCACGGCCAGCAGATATTTTCCAGCGATGCGCTCAACCGCGGCGCTGGTGATCGTGAACGGCTGCTCAATGCCGGGAATGGAAACTTGGCCGGTCAGTTCGGAGTGGCGTTTGACGAAGGCTGAAAGAGCCTTGGCGTCGGCGGGCTTGGCGATCCAGTCCGCGACATCCAGCGTGTAAAAATCCGCGTGCGGCAGAAAGCGGTCCACGGTTTCCAGCCGGATGTGATCGGCATCCACATGGTACGGTTTTTTCCAGCCCAGTTCCTTGATCGCCGCGTCCGCCGCCGCGCGCGCGCCGGAAGGTTCGGAGCCGATGGTGACGTGTTCGCGGTTGGATTTGTTCCAGACCGGGATGACCTCGACGCCTTGCTGGGCGGCCAGGAGGCAGGCTTGAAGCTGCGCCTTGGCCTGGTGGGCAAAACGGTCGCCCATCCCGAGCGAGAACTTTTCGATCTTCAAATATTTGGTCATGCAATGAATTAAATCAGGCCTGGCAGCATATGCTGATTTGGCGCGTGAAAATATGGGGTGAAATGCACAACACCATGAAAATTGTGTAGCCGGTTTTTGGCGGACAAACTCGCCCGGGCGTGAGATTGTGCTCAGTCCTTATCACCGGACAAAAGATGTCTCCGGGTGGTCGGCGGTTGGGCCTGAAGTTTTTGCAGTTCCAAGCCCGCGAGGATGAAGGGGCCGACGCCTTTGAGATCATTCTCCACAATGGGTTCGCTGACGTAGTAGTCAAAACTCCCGTCGCGTGGACGCCCGCCGCTTGTGGTGAAACCCAGGCCCGCCACCTGGCAGCATTGGGTCAGGTTCACCGCGCCGTTGGTTTCGGAGCGGATAAAGTTTTTGATGATGCCCTGGTAGCCCTTGAGGATCGCGGGCACACAATCCGGCGGGAGATAATTTTTATTCACGCCTTTCGCCAGCGCGTAAACAAACATGGCGGAGGCGGTGGCTTCGAGATAGTTGCCCTTCCTTCCGCCTTGATCCATGACCTGCCACCAGACGCCGCTGGCCGGGTCTTGATGCTGCACGACACCGGCGGCAAGTTTTTGAAACGTGGCAAGGATTTCTTTCCGGGCGGGATGATTGGTCGGGAAAAAATCCAGCGTGTCCACGAGCGCCATCGCATACCAGCCAATCGCGCGGCCCCAGAAATTGGAGGAGCAACCATTCGCGGGATTGGCCCACGCCTGAGTGCGCTTGTCGTCCCAACCGTGGTAGAACAAACCGCTCTTCGCATCGTGGGAATGTTCATCCATCAAACGAATCTGTTTCGCCACGCCGTCGAACGAAGCCGTCGGTTCGTGAAAAAGTTTCGCGTGCTCGGCGTAGAACGGCGCGGCCATGAACAGCCCGTCGAGCCACATTTGATTGGTGTATCTCTGCTTGTGCCAGAAGCCGCCGTCGCTCGTGCGCGGCTGGGAGTCGAGCTGATGGCGCAACAGCGCGCACGCTTTTTGGTAGCGCGCTTCCTTCGTGATTTGATACAAGGCCAGCGCCGTCTTGCCGGGATTGATCGCGTCGAGTTGATACTCGCCGGGTTTGTAGCCCTGGATTTTTCCATCCGCCGAAATGAAACTGCCGAGGGCGTTCGTCACGAAGGGAAGCAGCGCCGGATTGTTTTCGCACTCGTTCAATTTCAACAGCGACAAGGTGAACAGCCCGGCGGTGTAATCCCACTTCGCCGCGCCACCCTCCGTCCACGCGAGCCGGTCGCCCAACCGTTTCATCTGCGAATCGGCCAGGCTCACCGACCATTGCAACGGGGTCTTTCCAGCGAACATCGCCACGGGCGCGGCGTTGGCGGAGAACGTCAGGTTTCCCAGCGCGACGGCGACCAGCCAGCGGCGGAGATGGTGCCGCCGTTTCGTCGGAGCGCGGAGCATTGCTCCGCGAGAACCTGCTGATTCGAAACTCGCGGAACGATGCTCCGCGCTCCATGGCCGGCCAACGGATAAAGCGCCCCGGCTCAACAAGTTTTTTTTATTTCGCATCGGTCGTTCCTTCAATTTGAGCGTGGTCGGAAATAATCGGGTGGCCTTTGGCGACGGTGATTTGAACGTGCTTGAGTTGAATTCCCTTCGCGTTGGCGATGGTCAGGCCTTCTGTCGCGGTGAAGCGGAGGTTTTCCAAAACGACATTTTCCACGAGGCTCTCCGGCAAACCTACGATCAAGCCCACGTCCTTCGTGGAATTGCCGGTCACATTCCTGATCGTGATGTTGCGGAAGATGGGCGTCGTCTCAGTCATCGGTTGCGCGGCGTCATCCTGGGGATATTTCGCGTGCGTGCTTTGCTGGTAGTAGGGCGCGATGGAAATGGCCGGGTGAACATTCGTCATCGTCAAGTCTGTGAAAGTGATGTTCTCGACCACCCCGCCTTTGCCGCGCCGCGATTTGATGCGGATGCCGTTGTCGGTGTCGGTGAACGAGCAGTTCGTCACGGTCACGTTGCGGACGCCGCCCACGGTTTCGCTGCCGATGGAAATGCCGTGGCCGTGGCGGATCGTGCAATCGCTGATCACGATGTTCTCGCAGCCGAACTCGCGGCCCTCGACTTTCTTGCCGGACTTGATGGCCACGTTGTCGTCGCCCACGTCAATGAGGCAGCGGGAGATTTTCACATTGCGGCAGTTGCTCGGATCAATCGCATCGGTGTTGGCCGCGCGTTCGGGGGCGAGGATGGTGACGCCCTCGATCAGCACGTCTTCGCAATCCGTCGGCACGTAATGAAACTTGGGCGAGTTGCGGAGCGTGATGCCGGTCATGCGGATGTTTTTGCCGTGATTCAAAACGATCAAGTTCGGGCGCGGCAACGTGAAGCCGGAAACTTTCTGGCGCGCCTGCTCCGCCGCCTCCCACCAGACCGCGCCGTTGCCGTCAATCGTGCCCG
>JAYWBR010000204.1:0-5511 GCA_043781315.1 Verrucomicrobiota bacterium
ATACCAGCCCGGCCCTTGGTAGTAGCGCACGTCGGGATCAACCGCGTCGCGCGCGTTGAAGCAGTGCGGCAGCGTGACGGGCGACCAGGTGACATTGTCGGTCGCCTTGTCGCCGCGCCAGATTTCCCAGGTGCTGCCAAGCGAGCCTTGGTAAAATTCCCAGCCTTTATCCAGACGCTGCTGCAACTCCGCGCTGCACAAACTGGCGCAAGCCAGCAAAGTTCCCGCAACGAGAGTTCGCAGCGATTGCAAAAGTGGGAATCGTTTCATTGACGGTTTCATGATTGGGTTGCAACCGGCGGTTTCGCGCCCTGCCAGCCGCGTTTCCATTGTGTCATCAGCTTCGCGACCAGCTCAACGTTCTCTGGTTTTTTGGCGATGTTTATATTCTCCTGCGGATCGGTCTGGTGATCGTAGAGTTCCGTGGCGTCCACCTTGGTGTGGTCGTTGCGATCCACCCAGACAGTGAAGCGATAGCGGTCCGTGCGCATCGAGTAGCCCATCAAATCCTTGCCGTGGGTCGCCATCACACTGCGCGGATACTGGCTGAATGCCGCCGTCTTCCACGGACGTTTCGGATCATCGAGCAGCGGCTTGAAGCTTGTGCCTTCGAGATGGCCGGGCAAAGGCAGTCCCGCAAGTTCAGCCAGCGTCGGATAGACATCCACAAACTCCACGAGCGCGTCGGTGTGTGCGCCGGAGGTTTTCATGCCGGGCGCGGAAAGAATCAAAGGTGCATTCACGTCGTTCTCCACATTGCTGTGTTTGGCCCACGCGTCGTGTTCACCGAGCTTCCAGCCGTGGTCGCCCCAAAGGATGACGATGGTGTTGGTGCGCAATCCGAGCTGGTCCAGTTCATCCAACACACGTCCGACTTGCGCATCCGTGTAACTCACGCAGGCGTAGTAGGCGTGCTTGAGCTGCCGCGCCAAATCGTCGGGCAGATGTCCGCCCGGAATGTTGTGATACATGCGCAGTTCATCGCCCGGAAGAATGGCGTAGTCCGGGGCATCGTTCGGCCGGAAAGGATTTGGCGCGAGCCGGATGGTCGCCGGATCGTAGAGGTCCCAGTATTTTTTTGGAGCGACAAATGGGAGGTGAGGTTTGACCAGTCCGACCGCGAGAAAAAACGGTTCTTTTTTTCCGGCAATGTTCCGCAGCGCCGCAATCGCCAGGTCGCCCACTTTGCCGTCCGTATAAGTGTTGTCGGGAACGTCCGCGCACTCGAACGCCGGCCCGCGAGTGTTGAGGCGGCTGGCCGCAATTTCGCCGGCCGCATAAGGTTCTTTCTCCCCCGGAACCGCCGCCTTGCTTTCACCATCGCCATCCGGCTCGCCCGCCGGCTTGTGGGAATTCAATTCCTGATTTTCCGGCAGCGCATAGACTTGGGCCTTCGGGTTCATCCAGGGAATGGACCATGATTTTGGATCATTGAAACCGCCGTGATAGACCTTGCCCAGGCCTTGGACAAAATACCCGTTCTGCTTGAAATGTTGCGGCAGCGTGACCACGTCCGGCAGCGCCACGCGAAAATACGTTTTCAAATCCCACACCTTTGTCGTGTCCGGTCGCGTGCCGGTCATCACGCTGGTGCGCGATGGCGAGCAAACAGCCTGCTGGCAGTAAGCGCGGTTGAACACCATGCCATCCTTGGCGATGCGGTCAATGTTCGGACTCTTGATGTAATCCTTGCCATAGCAGCCCAGCTCCGGCCGCAAATCATCCACCACGATGAACAGGACGTTGGGTTTCTGCGGCGCGGTCTCGGCGGCAAGGCTGATGGCCACGAGGCCGAACAGCACGCCCACGGTGAGGATGAGTTTGTCTGGTCTCATGTCAGTTCAGTTCTTTCATTTGATGGACGCAGACGTTTGATGCTTGATCAGTCCGAGGCTCGCCAAAAAAGTTGCGACATCTTCGTGGGTCTTCTGATCTGCCACCTTGCCAGCTTCACCATACTTGCTTGAGTTATACGAGTGGCCAAGTCCTTCAAAGGTTATTAGTTCGCAGCGATTGCCATTACTCACCAGCTTGTCTCTAAACGCAACGGAATTGGCGTAAGGCACCGTCTTGTCTCCCGTGGCATGAAACACGATGGTCGGCGGCATCCTGGCCGGCATTTGATCGGGCACGGAACAGGCGAGCGCGCGGGCGGCGTCCTTGCCGAAACGCTTCGTTCCGCCATAACCGCTGTCTTTGGTATCGGTCACGGGATTCAAGAGCACCAAAGCTGCTGGTAAAATTTTTGGCGCCGGATCATTTTTCCCCGGCCCGTCGGACGGGATCGCCGTCCACGCCGCGACATGGCCGCCGGCTGAACCGCCCATCGAAATTATTTTCTTGGGATCAACTCCCAATTCATCCGCATGTTCCTCGACCCAGCGCACCGCCGCGCGCGCATCAGACACGCAATCTTCCGGCGTTCCGCCAAAACGATCGCGCGTCCGATAATCAGGAGCGACTCCGACGAGGCCTTTGCTCGCGGCCCATTTTGACCAGGTGATGCTGCGCTCCGGCGTCCCGCTATTCCATCCACCGCCAAAGAAGCTGACCATGCAAACACGCCGGTCGGATTGCGACCAACCCGCCGGCTTGACGACATGCAGGCGCAATTCGTTGGTGCCCACCGTGCGAAAAACAAACGGCTCGCTGCCGGGAATGGAAAGCGGAGTCACGTCCGGTTTCGTTTCCGGTGAAGTTGATTCGGCAGCCGGGGTCACGGCAACGTTCGTCGTGCTTGACGATGCGGAAGTTGTTTCAGCATGGCCGGCAAACCGAGCCAGTCCCCACCCGAACAGCGCGAGCGTGAAAGTTAAGGTGGACGGCTTGAATTTCATGGTTTCATCACGCGATAGAATCGCTGGTTGCAATTGGTGACTTGAGTGTCGGTGAAATTAAACACGCCACTGATGCTCGCGTTGTTCGTGGCAACACTTGTCCATGTTGCCGGCGGCGTCAAGTTCGTCGCCGTCTGCAACACGAATGGCTGGCTGGCCGCGCCGGTGCCCGTCAGCGTGAACGAACTGCGATCCGGAGCCATGCTCACGCTGGTAAAAACTGGCGGTGACGCGACGGTGATGAGGACATGGCCAGTGCTGCTCGCACCACGATAATCAGTCAGCGTGTAGCTGATTTGATCGTCGCCCACATAATTACCGGGCGGAGTGTAAGTGATGTTGCCGCCGCCGAGAGTGACGGAGCCGTTGTTGGTGCTTAAAGCCGTCACGCTGGTGATGGCCAACGCATCGCCATCCAAATCAAAATCGGCCGCCAACAAATTGGTCACGGCGATGGACAACGACTGGTTCTTGGTTGTCGTCGCCACATGAGTCACCGCCGCCGGTGGATGATTATTGGTGGCGACGAGTTCTACTTTGAATTCAGTGAAGGTAAAATTCGTCGCCGACTGCGACTGGAGCGCCGGGCGAAAAGCAAACGTGTCGAAGTCGGAGGTGAAGTTGCTGGTATCCGTGGCCGTGAACGACGCGCTCCAACTGTTCGTTGTCGTAAACGTCGCAGTCAGGTCAACCGAAGATGCATTCCGTTTCACGAGCAACTGGAGCGTGTAAGGAGCGCCGTTGCTGAACCCCGCGCCGCCGGAGGCCGGACCACCGGAGGCCAACGCGAAATAATCGTTCACCGTGCCGATCAAATTGCCGCTGCCAAGATTCGTGCGCTCCAGGAATTGCATCGTGCCGGCGGAGAAATTCCAGACCGTGCTGAAGTTCATGTTCAGCATGTAGCCGGTGAAGTTCGTGCCGTTCGGCGAGGCCCCGTCGGTGAGTGTGCGCAGGCCGCTGGCGGAATTGTAAAGGCCGAGGCGCAAGCCGCGCGCGTTGTTGTTGGTGATGCCGCTGGCGGTGAATTTCAACGTGGCGCGCAAGGTGTCGCCCACGGTGAGATGCGCGAGCGTCGAGGAGTTGCCCGTGAAATAAGTCCACCATGTCAGCGTGACAGCGGGGTCAGGCGTGCCGACCAGCCCATTGGTCACGGCGGCGAGCGAGGCGGCGCTGGACGCGAACCACGCCGCGTCGGCCGGGAAAAAAGTGCCGGTGCGTGTGCCATCGAGCCAGCGGTCATCAAGATAAACATTCGTGCTGGTCACAAAATTATCCAGCGTCAGCGTGGCGACGGCGCTGGTGACGACGCCGAAAGAATTACTCACCACCACGAAGTAAGCTCCTGCATTTGCCGCCTGTGCGTTGGTGATGGTCGCGGAATTTCCCGTGGCCCAAGGAAGAAAAGTGTTCGTGTGAAACCACCAGCGATAAGTCAACGGTGCCGAACCGTTCGCGCCAACGGTGAATGTGGCGTTGTTGCTGACGGAAATGGTCTGGCTCGCCGGCTGGCCCGTGATGACGGGCGGAAAATTTCCGGTGAGCGTGGCGACCGCGCTGGTGACGGAACTGAAGGCCACCATGCTGTCATTGACCACGACAGAATAACTTCCGACATTCGCGCCGGAAAGATTGGAGAGGACGAGCGAGGCATTGGTCGCGCCGTTCAAGACGCTGGTTCCATTGAGCCACCATTGATAACTCAAGGTGCCGTTGCCCAGCGCGCTCACGGAAAAGGTGGCGTTGCTACTTACTACGCCCACGCGGTTGGTCGGCTGGCTGGTGATGCTTGGCGCGTGATAAGCGGTCAAGGAATAGAAAGCCACCCTGGCACCTCCGGCGAGGGCGGTGTCAACTACCTGGTTATAGTCTCCGGCCTTGAAATACACCGTGTTGCTCGAAGCCCGGTCCCAGTTTTGAGCGATATGGCCCAGATAATTTGTGCCGCTGAAAAGATCCCACGAATTGGTGACGTTATTGACGATGATTTTCATCACGCCGTTCACCACCAATAAACTGTAAGTGATGGGCTTGCCTAACGCCACGTTGGTGCCGGAAATAAAAGTCGTGCTGAAGCTGCTGGAAAGGTCTCCATCCAGATTGACGTTCGCATAAATTTTTTGGTTGTTGAGGTCGAACATAAGCATGGTCAGCTCATTATTCGCGCTCGCGCTGCCATCCGGCTTGGTGCTGGGCTCGTGAATCTGGCCGATGCAGACCTTCCCAGTGTCGGATGGCACGTTCGACACCACGCAGGTGGCGGTCAAAAAATTTGAGCCATAGACTGTCCAGTTCACACCGCTGTCAGCCGGATCAAGCAATTCCCGCAACTCGCTGCGCGGATGGGTGGAACCGCTGGTGCGGGCGCCGTTGTTGGGTGCCCAAAAGATCATCGCGCCGTCCGCAGCCGTGTAGAAATAGGCGTTGGTAAAACCGGCAACCAACTGGGCGGTGGAAGCGGAATCCACGGTGCCACTGGCGGCGGTAAGGATGCCATTGGAAGTTGGTAGTTGAAGATACCAATGGTTTAAATCGAAGTTGCCGCCGGGCGGCAGGTTCGGATCCAGCGCCCAGGCCGGAAAGGCCGCAAAGCCGAATAGACCGGCTAAGATTGAGCAGGTAAAAATTTTCCACATAAATCTAAAGCGACATCTTGAATTTACAGCTTTCCCGC
>JAYWBR010000205.1:0-5501 GCA_043781315.1 Verrucomicrobiota bacterium
ACCAGCCGCAGCGCGTCCTGACAATCCAAGGGTGATGAATTTTCCCGACGCTTTCCAGTTTGCGCCACCGCTGCGGCTGGTCTCGGCGACACAGCCGCGCTCCAACTACTTCGCGGGCGCGTTCACCATCGGCTTCATCGTCAGCGGATCGCGCAATGGCAGGTCGGTGATTTTTCCGCCGACTTCCTCCAGCTTCACCGGATGATTTGGATGGCCGAGGAGGATTTCGTCTTTGTTGCCCACGACGAGGATGGCGAGTTTCTCCAAGATCAGATATTTCTTCGCCACGCGCTGCACGTCCTCGACAGTGACGGCGGCAATCTTCGTGCGGTAGTTTTTCCAGAACAGCGGATCAGTGGCGTAACGGCCCGTGAATTCCTCCGACGCCAGCACGCCCGCGACTTGCGCCTTGGTGGCGAAGCTGCGCGGGAAGCGTTCGATGTAGGCGCGCTTGGCGATGTTCAACTCGCCGTCGGTCACAGGCGCGTCTTTGATTTTATTCAACTCCTCCAGCACGATGGATGTGGCGTAGGCCACGGTGCGGGACTTGGACTGGAACAGCGCGGTGAACGTGAGCGGAAAATAAACGCCGCCGGAACAACGCGAGCCGGCGGAATACGCCAGGCCTTCGTCGGAGCGGACGCGGTTCAAAATGCGCGAGGTGAAACCGCCGCCGCCGAGGATGTCGTTCATAATCGTCACGGCGTAGAAGTCCGGATTATCGCGCTGGATGCCGGGCAGGAACATGGAGACACGGCCCTGGTTCACGTCGGGTTTGTTGACGAGGTAAATGCCCGGCGCGCAGAACGTGGTGTTGGTCGGAATGGGCGGCGAACCGCCGCCGCTGTGGATGCCGGGGAAAATCTTTTCCAGCTTCGCGATCATTTCCGCGCGGTCAAAATCCCCACTCACGGCGATGACGAAATTCTCCGGCAGAAACCAGCGATGATGAAAGGAGGCAATGTCGTCGCGCGTGATGCTTTCCACGGACGCGGCGGTGGAGTGATGGTTCATCCAGAAGTTTTCACCGAAGGCCAGCATCACCTTCTCGCGGGCTTCGATCCCGGCGGAGTCGTCGTTGCGCTGCTTCATTTCCTGGAGCAACTGCTGTTTGCGCAGCGTGATCTTGTCGTCCTGAAAATGTGGCGCGTACACCACGTCTCGCAAAATGCCCAAGCCTTCGTCGAGGTCTTTGGACAAAAGGTTCAGGCTCACATCGCCCTGCGTGTCGCCAATGTCAGCACCGAGATCGGCGGCGAGAAACGCGAGGCGCTCCTCCATCTGTTCGGCGGTGTTCGTGCCCGCGCCGCCGTGCGCCAGCAGCCAACCGGTGAGTTCGGCGAGACCTTCCTTGCCGGCGGGTTCGAGGTATTGCCCGGCGCGGACATAGACCGCGATGTTCACCAGCGGCAACGTGCGATCCGGCACGACGTAGGCGACCGGACCGGCCTTGAGTTGCACGCGATAATCCGCCGCATTCGGCGGCTCGTAGTTCAAGGGCGGGAAAGAAAGTTTTTCCGGGCGGTCGGCCACGGTGGCGGAGGAATTTAAAACCTCGTGGCCTGTGCCGACGAGAGGCGGAGTTGTTGGCAGATGAAGGCAGTTGGAGGGTTTATGTTTGCATCCGCAAACCAGTACAGCCACCAAACCGGTGATCAGAATAAAATTTCTCATTGCTTCTCCTCCTTCGCGGATGCCGCGCCCGGCTTGCGCGTGTAAGTCGCCACGGCGCGGTTCTCTTTCGTGAAATATTGGTTGGCCACGCGCTTCACGTCGGCGGCGGTGACGCCCTGGATTTTTCCGGCGAAGTTGTCAAACTCCCGCCAGTCGCCGTTGCCGTCGTATTGCACCAGGCCCATCATGATGCCCATGTTGTTTTCCAGCTTGCGGTATTCGGCGGCGGCAAAATTATTCTTCACCTTCTGCAGTTCCTCGGCCGGCACTTCGGTCTGCTTGAGCTTGTCCAGTTCGGCGTAGATGCCCTGCTCCAGTTCGGCGGGCGTGTGACCGTCCTTGGCCTCGCCCGAGATGTCAAAATAACCGGCCCATTTTTGGGAGACCTGTCCACCATTCACATTGTCGGCCACGCCGCTGCCCAGCACCAAACCCTTGTAAAGACGGCCGGTTTGGTTGGACAAAAGTTCGCCGAGAATTTTCAGCGCGTAGGAATTCTTGTGCTGGAACGCCACGGTGTGCCAGAGGATGTCCACCTGCGGATTCGCATCCGCCTCGCCGTTCAGGCGTTTCTCGCCGGGCTGTTTCATTTCGAGCGTCACGACATCGGGAATCGGATTCGTCCCGCGCGGGATGCGGCCCAGATATTTTTCCGCGAGTGCCACGGCCTGCTCCGCCTTGAAATCGCCCACGAGGCAGACGGTGAGATTTTGCGGCGCGTAATAGGTCGCGTAAAATTCGTCCGCCTGCACTTTGGAAATCGCGGGGATGTCCGTCGGCCAGCCCACGACCGGCCAGTGATACGGATGCGATTCCCAGAACATCGCGTTGAACGCCTCGTTCAACAGCCCGAGCGGCGGCGAATCCGTCCGCATCCGGCGCTCCTCGAACACCACGTCGCGCTCGGAATAAAATTCGCGGCGCACCGGATTCAGCAGGCGGTCGGACTCCAGCCACATCCAGAGTTCGATCTTGTTCGCCGGCACGTTGCAGAAATAAACCGTCATGTCCTCAGACGTGAACGCGTTCATGCCGGACGCGCCGTTGGCGGAATACACTTTGTCGAATTCGTTCTTCACCTGCACCGTGCGCTGCCGGGCGACGAGGTCGTTGAACTGCTTTTCCAACTCACGCCAGCGCGGCGTCTTGTTCTCCGGCTTCTGCCAGTCGTCAATCTCGCCGCGCCGCCAGGCCGCGCGGAGCTTCACTTCCTCGGCGCGCATTTCTTCGCGCACCTGCTCTTGCGCGTTGATGATTTCCAGATCTTGCGCGTAATCCTTCGTGCCGATGGTCTTGGTGCCCTTGAACATCATGTGCTCGAACAGATGCGCGATGCCCGTGCTGCCGGACTTCTCATTCGAGCTGCCGACGTGCGCCACCCAGCCGCCGGCGATGGTCGGCTCGTCATGCCGCTCGACGAGGAGGAGGTGGAGGCCGTTGGCAAGGGTCTTTTCCACGACGGGAACTTTCTGCGCGCGCACCGGCAGGGTGAGCGCGGCCATGGAAAACAAAACGAGCGGGAGGGATAATTTGCAATGTCGCATGTTCGGTGGACAGAACTTAGGCAAACGCCGTTCAAGCGCAAATGAAAAGATAGTCAAAGGGAGCGCGCCCGCCCCGGGCGCAATTTTCCGCGCCTCGCGGAAAATATCGGCGCGCAGTGGTGGTGAGGCATCGGCGAGTTCGTTCGCCACACGGCTGGCCGCGAGGCGCGGCCAGCAACGCCCGGGGCGGGCGTGCTCCCCAACTTCAATAAACCAAGACCAGCACGGCCGCCTGTTTGGCCTTCTCCACGACCTCTTCAAATTTAATTTCCTTCCCGTTCGCGTCTTTGAGCTTCAATTGGCCGTCTGCAAAGACCTCCAGAAAGCTCAACAGATAACTGCTCTTCACCGCATAATTCACGTTCTCCGGCAACGCCCCGCTCGCGGCCAGCGCCGCCCGCGCGCTCAACTTGGCCGACACCACGCCCACCACGTTGCCCCGCTCGTCCACCAACGCCCCGCCCGAATTGCCCGGCTGCACCGGCACGCTGATCTGGAAATACCGCGCGTCATCCCCCGCGCCGGACAGCGACGCGATCTCCCCCTTGGCCAGCTTGGGCGCGAACCCTTGCAAGCCGATGTTGGGAAAACCCACCGTGGCCACCGTGCCGCCCAACCTCATTGCGCGACTGGCCGCAATGGGCAACGCTGCAAACCGCCCATCCGCTTTGAGCAACGCCAGATCATTGGCCGCGTCCACCTTCACCACTTTGGCGGAAATCAAACCCGCGCTCGTGACCAGCCGCACTTGCGCCGCGTCCTTGACCACATGCTCGTTGGTGATCAAATAACCGTCGTCTGTGATGAAAAAGCCGCTGCCGCTGGCTCTTGGCCCAAAAATATTTTCTGGCGAACTGGAACCGCGAAAGCTTGATGAAGTATGTGGCCTGAATTCACGAGCCAATCGTTGTGCCTCGGCTATTTGTTCGGTCGTCATTTGTCTCTCTGCTATATGAAGATTTTTCTTGGCGTCCTCATCGCCTTGAGCGGACGCGAGATTAAACCATTGGTAAGCCTGCACATAATCCTTGGGCACGCCCTCACCTTTGGCGTAGCAAAGGCCCAAATTAGCTTGTGACCCCGCATCTCCTTGATCGGCAGACTTGCGATACCATTTTACCGCCTCGCGGAAATCTTTGGCCACACCATTGCCGAAATAATAAAAAGCACCGAGTATGTATTGAGCCATTGGATGTCCCTGTTCAGCAGCTTTGCGAATCCATTTTACGGCTTCGTGTGAATCTTTCTTCACGCCTTTGCCACCGTCATAACACCAACCAAGAATCCACTGGGCTTTTGAATATCCTTGCTCAGCGGCTTTGCGATACCACGACACAGCTTCGACCGCATTCTTGGTCACGCCGTGTCCATACATATAGCAGTATCCACACATTGCCTGTGCTGGTGCATCTCCTTGCTCAGCTGCCTTGCGATACCACTTTGCTGCTTCAACAGCGTCTTTAGCTATCCCCCTGCCTTGGTCGTAGCAATAACCGAGATCGAATTGAGCCGCAGCCTCGCCCCGTTCCGCCTCGGTTTTGATTTCTTCAAACAGCTTGCGGTCGGCGTCTGCCTGTTGCGCAGGAAGTCGAAAAGCTGTTACGACAAGCAACAGCAAAAGGAGTGTTTGAACCGACCAATTTGATTTCATATTGTCACGTTAATTGATTCCACAAATCCCACAAATTATGTCGGAAGTGCAAAGTAACTGTTTTGTCCTCTTACCGGTCGCACTGTGGGATGACTGCTGAGTGCTCTCTGGTCTTCAAACTGCACTTCGGTTTGCCCACCCTTGATTGTCACGTCGGCAATCCTTGCAGAGCAGCAAATCATTGGCCTAAGGCTGGGGCTGCGGCAGCCACACCGATGGATATACACCCGCTGTCTTTGTTTGTGGGCTTCTTTGCAAAACCCACCAACCTCCGGCGTTGTCTTTATGCTCATTAACAAGACATCGCTATTCTTTTGCCAAATATTCTTAAATGATTGTGGATTTGCCAAGCGATGACGGAGAACTAGGTATAATGCCATAATTTTTCTTTGTTGAGTTCTCAAGCAGGATGTTCCGTTCCATGTTTCGTTCGCAAGTCAGTAGTCGCGAAATCTTAAACCAAGTCGCCAAGACGCGGAGCCGCCAAGGACTTTGCCGACGGCCACCCTTCTTTGCCCCATTGCGTCTTCGTCCCGCCGGGGCAACCGGAAATCAACCCGTCCCGCCGTTGGCTGGAACCCCGCCCCCTAAAATCATTTGTCCCGGCAGGAAAATATTTTGTAGGAGACGAG
>JAYWBR010000206.1:0-5496 GCA_043781315.1 Verrucomicrobiota bacterium
GCCGGACAGCCGTGCCTCAGTTGGGCGCGCCCGGCCCTGTTGGCTTCAGCCCAGTTCCAGCCGGGTGACACCGCGCTGGTGTTGAGTCAGAATTTGGAAGACTTCTATCTCATCGGTCTGCTGACGAAACACTCGTCCGCACCGGCCCCGCTCAAAACGCAATCGGGAGCCAGCGTCGTGGTGTCGCAAGCCGCCGGCGAAGAAATCGTCCAGGTGCACTCCAAGCAGGGCGCGCTGGTGCTGGAGTATCATCCCGGGTCCGGCAAGACGCTCGTGAACGTGGAAACTGGCGATCTGGAATTCGTCACGCATAACGGCAACATCGCGTTTCATTCCGCGCAGAAAATTTCCTTCGTCGCGCATCGGCTGGAAACTCTGGCCGAGACCGTCGTGTCCAAAGCGAAGAATGTTTACCGCACCGTCGAGGAGTTGACCCAGTTGCAAACCGGGCGGCTGCGGATGCTGGTCAAGGGCAGCGTTCATTTGAAAGCGCGCGATGCCTTCCTGAAAGCCGAGCAGGATTTCAAGGTGGACGGCGACCAAATTCATCTCGGTTAACCAAGGAATCCCATGCCCGGCTTACCAGCATCCAGCAAAGGCGGCGGAATGTGTCAGGCCATGCCCGACGTGTGCAAAACGCCCGCGCCGCCTGCGCCGCCCATTCCCATGCCGTATCCCAACCTGGGCCAGTTGGCCACGGCCGTGAAGACTTCGACCAAAGTCAAAATCGTCGCCATGCCGGCGGTCATTGAGACCTCGGAGATTCCCATGTCCCAGGGTGATGAAGCCGGTGTTGCGGGTGGTGTGGTGTCCGGCCGGAACATGGATAAAATTGTTTTCAAGAAGGGCAGTTCGAAAGTCCAGATCGAAGGCAAGGGCTGCGCCTACCTCACCTGCATGACGGCGCACAACGGCGCCAACGCCAACATGCCCGCCGGACAGCAGATCGCCCCCAGCCAGGCCAAGGTAATGGTTTCACCTTAGTCCGGCGCTCGCCCCCCCAAAAAAGAATAATTCCAAAAATCCATTGACGTGTTCCAAGTGTTACAGCAATACTGTTACACACAGCACACAGTCATGTTACCGTTCATCATCCAAATCACCGACGGGCTGCCGGTCTCGGAGCAAATCCTCCAGGCCGTGCGCAAGGCCATGCTCACCGGGCAGCTTGCGGCGGGGGATGAGTTTCCGTCGGTGCGGACCTTGAGCCAGGAGCTGCGCATCAGCCCCACGACTGCGCACAAGGTCGTTGCCGCGCTCAAGGACGCCGGGTATCTCGGCAGCCGGCCGGGCATCGGCATGGTCGTCACCACGCCCGAACTGCCGCCGCACGATGAGCGCATTGACCACCTCCAGCCGTTGTGCGCCGACCTGTTGAAAGAGGCGGGCGATTTGCATCTCAAGTTTGATGACGTGGTCGCCGCGCTGCGACGGGCGGCGGCGGAAAATAAATTTTCGGAACCCGGTCGCAATGCTTCAGCGAAAAAATCCAAGCCATGAATCCCATCATCGAAATCCGCGACTTGCGGAAAAAATTCAAAAACACCCTCGCCGTGGACGGCCTGAATCTTTCCGTGCCGGAAGGCGCGGTGATGGCGTTCCTCGGCCCGAACGGCGCGGGCAAGACCACCACCATCAAGTGCCTGCTCAACATCCACACGCCGGACGCGGGTTCGATCAACATCCTCGGCCTCGACTCGCGGCGGCTCGGGCCGGACGCGTTCCGGCAGATCGCCTACGTTTCCGAAAATCAGGAACTGCCGCTGTGGATGACCTTGCAGCAGTTCATGGATTATTGCCGGCCGATGTATCCGACGTGGGATGTGGCTTTCGCGGCGAAGCTCTTGAAACAATTTGATCTGCCGACGGACGTGAAGCTCAAATCGCTCTCGCGCGGCATGAGAATGAAGGCGGCGCTGCTTGGCAGCCTCGCGTATCGCCCGAAGCTGGTGGTGCTGGACGAACCGTTCTCCGGCCTCGATCCGCTGGTGCGCGACGAATTTATTCGCGGCATGTTGGAACTCACCGAGAACGAAGGCTGGACGGTTTTTGTTTCGTCGCACGACATCGCGGAAGTCGAGCGCATGGCGGATCGAGTGGCGATTTTGCATCGCGGCCAGTTGCAGTTGGAGGAGTCGGCGGAGGATTTGCAGAAACGTTTTCGCACGGTGGAGGTGGTGTTGAGCGGCGGCACGGAGAGCGCGGTGAAACTTCCCGACCACTGGCTCAACGTGGAAATCGCCGGGCGCGTGCTGCGGTTCACCGACGCGCGGTTTAACCAAGCCGAACTTGACCACGCGGTGGCAAAATATTTTCCCACGGCAATGCAATGCAACGCGACGCCGATGACGCTGCGGGAAATTTTCGTGGCGCTGGCGCGGACCTACCGGCTGAACGGGCTGGCCACTGAATCATGAAACTCAAGTCAACTAGGTTGACCGGCGCAGTCCAGTCAACGTCTTGGACTGCGGTGGCAAGCGCAGCGCGACACCGCTTTGGGGAGGACTTTCGCAGTTCGAATGCGTCACGACCGTCGAAAGCGCCGACGCCGCTCCGCTCTGCCGGCGCAGTCCATGACGACGCCCTGTGGAACACGCAACTACAGTTTCAAACCATTGTATGACCCTCGTCTTGCACCAGTTCAAGAAGGACGTGCGCCAGTTCCGGATTTTTTTGGGCATCTGGTTCGGGCTGCTGCTGATTGATCTCGCGGTCAATCTCGGCTGGATCGGCCAGGCGATTTACTCGTCCGAGCGCGGCTTCGACGGCGCGTCGAACACCTGGACGGGCATTTTGCCAATCGTGCTTTGGGCGTTCGTCGGCGTGCTGCCGTCGCTGGTGGTGCTCGCGGATTCACCGGCGCGGCGGGATGGGTTTCTCGCCACGCGTCCTTTGCCGAAGTCCGATCTGCTGTTGGCAAAAATATTCTTCGTGCTCGCGCTCATCGTCGCGCCGTGGGTTTTTTCCGAACTCGTTCACCTGACCGGACGCGGAATGCCCTCGTGGGTTTGGATTCGTGGAACGCTCGAACGCCTGCTGTTCACGCTGCCCGTGGCGCTGGGCTGCGGGGCGTTTGCGGCGCTGTGGCCGGATGTCGTGCGCTGGGTGCGGGCGATGGCCGGACTCTTGGTTGGCTATGCTTTGTTCGGCATCACCGTTTCGGCGGCGACGATTTTGTTCCATCTCAAACTGTTTGATTACTCTTCCCACCAAGCTCCGGCAATGATTCATGCGTATGCCTTGATGCTCGCTGCGATTGCTTTTGCGATCTGGCATTCCCGGGCGCAACGCGGCGTGTTCGCCCGTTGGGGTGGATTGCTGGCGACGCTGTTTGTTTCGTGGTGGCTCGCGTCGTGGTTGTGGTGGGATTTATTTCAGCTCGCGCTGGAAAATCCGGCGACGGCCAATTCGGTGCTGGCGCAATCCGGTTTTGAAATTCCCTCGCGCGCCGTGACGTTGCAGCGGGAACAGGACGCGGAGAAAGAGGACGCGCCGCAATTCAACCTCGGCGTCGCGCCGAAAATAAAACCCCTGCCGACGGATTGCCTGGTGGAATGGTCGGGCATAAACGCGAAGCTCGCCCGCGCTTCCGGCGACGAGTGGCGCGGCTACGGCTACGGCAGGATGCGTCACGCGCCGGTGTACGATCCCTACCGCAGGGGCTTTTTTTATTCCGACGATGATCTGAAAGCCTGGGCCAGCCAGTTTCCCGAGGACGTTTTGTTCCGGCAACAAAATCGCAACAACTTTGACCGCGAGCGGCTTTATCTCTCCAAGTTCAACGTCCCTGCCAGCCGCGCGGAAATGACCGAGCCGCTCACGCTGTCGGCGGAGCTGGAAGCGCGGGTGTTTCAATGGCGCGTCATCGCCGAACTGCCGCTGACCCCCGGCGCAAAGACGAACACGGCCTTCGGCTCACTCACGATGATCTCCGGCGCGTCGGTCACTCGCCGGCCTTTTGGTGAGATTGGTTTCCTGCGCCAGCAAATCGAACTCAGCACCGCCGCCGATCTGCGCTGCTCCACGGCCTTTGGCGGCTCGCATTCCCGCCTGGCTTACATGGTCTATGATCCGCAGACGCGCACCACCTGGCTGCCGGATTCTTACAGTGTCGTCACTTATCCGCGCGCGGCGCACACCGCGCTGCCGGAGTATTACACCTATCTCAGTTTCAGTGGCCGCAAACCTTTCACCGACGCCGAGCGGGCGCGCTGCCGGCTGATCACGTTTGAAAAATCCTGGCTCGGGTCCGTGCCGGAGAACATCCATTCGCCGGCCTTCACCCTCGACGACAAGTTGCCGGAGAACGGTGGAAACGAGATCGTCGCAAACGTGTCGGGCAACCACGAGCCGATGGCGCGCAGTGAATTCATCCGCCGGGTGGAGGCCTTGAAAGTTCCCGCGCCGGATGCGCCGCGCAGCGAGGTCAGCCTTTACCTGCTGGAATTTTTCCGGCTCGTGGGTGCGAAAGGCCGGCGGCTGGAAATCGGCGACCCTTACGCCGCTGTCATCGCGAAGTATGTGCCGCACCACCTAGAGCTTTTGTTGAGCGGTTTGCCGGCGATGTACTGGGATTCCCATCAACTCGTGCTCCGTGCCCTTGCTCAGGGCGCGACCGAATCACAAAAGCCAGTCCTCATCGCCGCGTTGCCGCGTCAGCCGGAACTCGCCGAGGTGCTGCTGGCCCGCGACTGGTTGGCGGAGGCGCGGCCGGAAATTTATCAACTGTTGAAGTCGGATCGTCCGCTGCCGCTCGCGGCGATGCGCGCCGTGGCTTTGTTTCACGATGCGGAAACGTATCCGCGCTTGATCGCCGAGTTTGAAGCGCACCCTTCCGAAGCCGCCGATGAGTTGCTCCACAACCTCGGGCTGGACGCGCAGCTTGAACCGATCATCGCCCGCCACTGGCACGGCACCAAGCTGGCGACCTCGCCGAACAGCATGTTTGGAACTTCCTTCCGCCTGGCGATGCGGCATGGCGATCCCAGCACGCTGGAACGGGTTTACCGGATGATCGTTTTGGACGAGGAGGTGCTACGAAAAATGCGAGAGATGTCAGCGGCTTATTCCCTTAGCTCGCTGATTCAAATGCCGGAGATCAAGAGCAATGAGCGCCAGAACAACGACGTCGTGCTGGCCTGGTTGCAGAAACATCGCCCGGAAGATTTTGTGTTCAGCCCGGCGCGGCGGCAGTTTGTGTTGAAGGAAAATTTGTCCACGAACGTGACGGCCGGCGTGTCGCCCGGAGGAGGCCGATGAACCACCGCCGGAATAATGTGGAGAATCGGTTGCGCTCTTGGACTGCGGCGGGAAGCGGAGCGCCACGCCGCTTTGGGGGTGGTGTTGGATTCTCGGTTGCGCCACAACCTCCGAAAGCGCCGTCGCCGCTGCGCTCTGCCGGCGCAGTACAAGACGCCGTCCCATGCAGCGCAGCGATTTCATTTCCATGAACCTCATCCTTCACCAATTCAAAACGGACGTGCGGCATTTTCGGTG
>JAYWBR010000207.1:0-5483 GCA_043781315.1 Verrucomicrobiota bacterium
GGTGGAAAAACCGGTGGGCACGGTCTTCATCGCGCTGGCGACGGCGGCGGGCACGGAGGTCTGGAAAATGTTCAATCCGTGGGATCGCGTCACGTTCAAGGAAGCCACGGCGCGGCAGGCCATCAATCAGTTAAGGTTGCGGTTGCTCAGGTGATCCCGCGTGCGGGTCGAACGCGAACTCCCCTCCGTCGGCGCAAACCAACGGCGGGGATCTACGGAATTGGAAACACTGAATGGCAGCGAAGGTCGGACGCGTAAATGCGGCGGGTTGGAGACCGGTCGTTTCGCGAGGAATGGCTTCGGAAAAAAGTGACTCAACCCATTGTCAATGTTGCGGAAAGTCACATTTTGATGCTACCTGTCACGGGTAGTCAAAACAAGGAAAGTGGCGGGAGCGGCGGGGCTCGAACCCGTAACCTCTGCCGTGACAGGGCAGCGCTCTAACCAATTGAGCTACGCCCCCGCACTGGGGAGGCAAGAAGTTAGGGAAAGGTTCTGCCGCCGTCAATCACGATAAAAAAAAATTGTCGTGCCCGCGCTGACTCAAATTAAAAGACACCGAGGGGTTTGAGGCGCGGCGCAGGCAATCAGTGTCGCCGGCGGGCAGGAGGCCGCAGCTGTCTCCCGGCCAGGTTCGCACCACGACAACTTGCCACAGGCGGTCTCCACAATAACGACGAAAGGCCTGCACGCGAAAACTGATTGCCCCCGAGTTTTTACTTTTATTCCCGCCTCGCGAACCTATCTTCCCGCCGATGCATACCAAAGGTCTGCGGAAAACAAAAATCATCGCCACGCTCGGCCCGGCCACCAGTTCGCCCGAAATGCTCGGCGCGCTGATTGACGCCGGCGTCAATATTTTCCGGCTCAACATGTCGCACGCGCCCCACGACTGGGTGCGCCGCATCGTCGCCGACATCCGCGCCGCGTCCGCCGCGCGCGGGAAGTTCACCGGCATCATGATGGACACGCAAGGTCCGGCCATCCGCACCGGCGATCTGAGCGTGCCGCTGAATCTCCAGCCCGGCCAGAAGTTCACTCTCACCGTGCGCGGCGAACGCAGCGAGGAGGAACATTCGGTGGACGTGAACTACGCCAACTTCGTCAACGACATCAACGTGGGCGACACGGTGCTGTTCGACAACGGCGCGATCCAGATGAAGGTGCTCACGAAGGAAGGCAACAAGGTGCATTGCGAGGTTCTCACCGAAGGCGTCTTGGGCAGCCGGCGGCATATTAATCTGCCCGGCGTCCGCGTCAGCCTGCCCGCACTCACGGCCAAGGACATTGCCGATGTAAAACTCGGCTTGGAAGTGGGTGTGGATTTGGTGGCACTGTCGTTCGTGCGCGAAGCCCGCGATTTGCTCCAGTTGAAGGAACTGCTCAGCGCAGACTCGAAGCAGCGGCCGCTGGTCATCGCCAAGATTGAGGATCAGCAGGCGGTCAAGAATCTCGAGGAGATTGTCGCGGAGGCCGACGGCATCATGGTCGCGCGCGGCGATCTGGGCATTGAAATTCCCTACGAGGAGTTGCCCATCGTCCAGCGGCGCATCGTCAAGATGTGCCTGCGCGTCGGCAAGCCGGTCATCGTCGCCACGCACATGCTCGAGAGCATGATCGAGTCGCCCATGCCCACACGCGCGGAAGTCACCGACGTGGCCAATGCGGTGTACGAACAGGCGGACGCGATCATGTTGAGCGGCGAGACAACGGTGGGCAAATATCCGCTGAAGTGCATCGAGGTGTTTGACCGCATCGCCGAGCGGACCGAACGCAGCGGCGGCGCAAACTTTTTTGAACACGCCGAACTCACGCAGGCCCGGCAGAAAGTGGTCAAGAGCGCCATCGTGATGGCCAATGAACTCAAGGCCGAGGCGATCCTGGTGTTCACCCGCAACGGCAGCATGGCGCGCTTCACCGGCTGGCTACGCCCGCGGTATTCGCAAATCTTTGCGCTGTGCTCGCGACCCGAAGTCGCGCGCGGGCTGTCGTTGAACTGGGGCGTTTCACCCGTGGTGGTGCCGTTCGATTTGATCAACCCGGAGAACACGATCGAGGCGGCGGTGCAAACGCTCACCGATCAGGGGTCGTTGAAAAAAGGTCAGACGATCGTGATCGTCGGAGCCATCCTGGTGGCGGATAAAATCGTGGATGCGGTCCAGATGCGGGTCGTGTGAGCCAGACGAAAACGAAGCATTGATTTCCCCGGTTGAACCGGTAGTTTTTTACCCGTACCAACAAGCTATGAACCGCCCGCCGCGCAAAAAAGAAATCCAAAGAATCCAAGTGCTCTGGGATTACGGCATTCTGGACACAGTGCCGGAAGCGGTCTTTGATGAGTTGACCGAACTCGCCGCGATCATCTGCGCCGCGCCCATTGCCCTGATTTCGCTGATTGATGAAAAGCGGCAGTGGTTCAAGTCCAAGGTGGGCATCAGCGTCAACGAAACTTCCCGCGACATTTCCTTTTGCGCCCACGCCATCCAGGGTGAAGGCCTGTTCATCGTTCCCGATGCCACCAAGGACAAACGTTTCGCCGACAATCCGCTGGTGAAATCCGCGCCCAAGATTCGCTTCTACGCCGGCGCCCCGCTGGTCACGCCGGACGGCCATGCCCTCGGCACTTTGTGTGTCATTGACAAAAAACCGCGCCAGTTGCGGCCCGAGCAGAAACAGGCGCTGCTCAATCTATCCCGCCACGTCATGACCCAGCTTGAACTCCGCCGCCAGGCGCGCGAGCTGGTGGTGACGCGGGATGAAACGGCGAGGGAATTGGACAAGGCGCGGACGGAAATCATCCGGCTCAAACAACGGCTGGCCAAGCGGGCGTCCGGAAAAAAACGATAGACCTTTTCAGAATCAGTGAGCCGGCCGGTTCATCAGAAACATCGCCACGGCGAGCGCGGCGGACACCAGAATCCCGGCCACTAAAGCCCAGCACAGGATGATCCGGTGCTTGCGCCGGCCGGCCGAGCCGCCCATGCCCGCGAACAGGTAAAAGCGTTCGGTCGGCTTGTTGGGATTGGACGAAAAAGGAAAATTCATCGGACGCCACCTCGATATAGCGACAGACCCCGTCCTTCAGCCGTTCCGCCATGACAGCGAGTTGGCTTGTGGAAAACAATCTTCATCTGCCCGTTCATCGGCACCAAGATATGCAAGGAGGTCGCCATTTGAAAATATTTTCTTACGACTGGCGCAGCGTCCGATCCTAAAGCTCCGGGATCTCGCCCCACAACGGCTGCAAATCCGGATCCTGCAATGCCATCGCCTTCATTTTGTCCTTGGCCCCAAGTTGCAGCGCCCGCCGCAGCCAGGTGCGCGCCTCTTCCAATTGCTGCAGCTGGCAGGCGTAGCAGGACAAGTTGTAGGGAATCGTCGGCTCGCCGGGAAATTTTTCACTGGCCGGCAGCAGGGCGTCCCACGCCTGCCGGAGTCCGCCGCCGGGCGCGCGGCGCAACGCATAGGCATGATGCAGCCAGCTCGAGGAGCGCAGCGGCGCGTGTTGCAAAAGCGCGCGGGCGATTTCCAGCGCGGCCTCCCAGCGTTGCGCCTGCGCGAGCAGGCTCCACCGGACTTCCAGCACGTCGGGATGGCCTTGGTTTTCGGGGGTGATCCTGGCCAGCTCCGCTTCCGCTTCCACGGGATCGCCCAGTTCCGACCAGCCGATGGCGGCGGAGAGAAAGAAAATGTCCGGCGGTTCGAGTGATGACATGAATCAAGTCCGGTTCACCATGTGGTGTGGTGATAACACTGGCATTTAATTTATTTCCACGCTATGCATAACGTCATGAAAAAAATCATCTTCCTGTTCGCCGTCCTGGCGGGGACGGCGGTGGCGCGCGCGGAATTGCGGACGCAGACCGTTGCCTACAAAGAGGGCGACACCACGCTTGAAGGCTGGCTGGCTTACGACGATTCCTTCACGGGCAAACGTCCCGGCGTCCTCGTGGTACATCAATGGAAAGGCCTGGGCGATTACGAAAAAAAGCGCGCCGGGATGCTCGCCAAATTGGGTTACGTCGCGTTCTGTGCGGACATTTACGGACAGGGCATTCGTCCGCAAACCACGGCCGAGGCCGGGGCGCAGGCGGGCAAATACAAAGGCGACCGTCCCCTGCTCCGTGCCCGCGTCAATGCCGGCCTGGACGCGCTCAAGAAAATTGAACGCGTGGATGGCAAACACGTCGCCGCCATCGGCTATTGTTTTGGCGGCACGACGGTAATCGAACTCGCCCGGAGCGGCGCGGAAATTTCCGGCGTCGTGAGTTTTCACGGAGGCCTCGATTCGCCCACGCCCGCCGACGGCAAAAATATCAAATGCAAAGTGCTCGCGTGTCATGGCGCGGACGATCCGTTCGTTCCGGCGAAAGATCTGGCCGCGTTCGAGGACGAAATGCGGTCGGCCAAAGTGGACTGGCAACTGATGAAGTTTGGCGGCGCAGTTCACAGCTTCACGGATTGGAACATGGACGGCAAGGCGTTGCCCGGCGCGCAATACAACGAGGCCGCCGACCAGCGTTCGTGGTCGGCGATGCAGCAGTTCTTCGCGGAAATTTTTCACAACTAAGAAACCAAGAAACTAAGCCAGGACAGGTTCAAACCTTTGTTCCTTCGGTGCTTTGTAGTTTAATCATCACATGCGAATTTCTGGCGGCCAGGCAGGTGGACGGATTTTAAAAGTACCCAAAGGACTAGACGTGCGGCCCACGCCGGACCTCGTCAAACAGGCCGTGTTCAACAGCCTCGGCGTGCGCGTCGTCGGCGCGCGCGTGCTGGAACTGTTCGCCGGCACCGGCGCGTTGAGCCTCGAATGTCTGAGCCGGGGCGCGGCCTCGGCGGTGTCCGTGGAATTATCCCAGCGTCATGCCCACGTCTTGAAACAAAACGCGCTCGCCGCCCGGTTCCCGCCGGAAAGCTTGCACGCCCGGGTGCAGGACGCCTTCGCCGCCGTGGCGCAGTTGGTGTCCGTCAACGCGCAGTTTGATTTGATCCTGGCCGATCCGCCGTACGGCGAGAAGAACGTGAACCGCCGTTCAACTTCCTTCGCACAAAAACTCCTCGATGATGCGAATCTCCCGAACCTGCTCGCCACCGGCGGATTGTTTGTGCTGGGGCACACCAAACGGGACACGTTGAGCTTCCCGGAAACGTGGCGTGAAAAAAAACTGCTCAAGCACGGCGACACCCTGATGCGGTTTTTTGAAACGGTGAAATCCACCACACCCTGACAGCGGGGGGTTCAAGGTTCGCGTTGCTTCGCGTTCCTATTTCGGACTTCACAAGCCCGGGTTTCTCCCGCAAGATCCCTTTTCCCGTGATTGCGGGAATCCCGTTTATTTTTAGATGAAAGCCAAAATTATCATCACACCGAAGAAAGCGGTCCTTGATCCGCAAGGCAAAACCGTCCAGACCGCCCTCGAACACATGGGCTACACCGGCGTCACCGGCGTCCACATCGGCAAGTATATCGAGATTGACCT
>JAYWBR010000208.1:0-5445 GCA_043781315.1 Verrucomicrobiota bacterium
GTGTAGGTGTTGGCCATGCGCCGAAGATGCCGCTCCTGACGGAGCTTGGAAATCTTTTTTGTTTTGGTTCTACAAAGATGTCGCGCCTACGGCGCTGGGGGCCGCGCAACAAACCCCGCCGATTGGTTTCAATCGGCGGGGTGGCAAGCAGGTGGCAGTCTGATTGAATCAGGGCTTACGGATAAACCATGCGATAGAAGACGTTGGTCTTGGCCGCACTGGCGGTGAAGTTCATGGAGGTGGTGGCGGCCGAGCCGGGCACCACGAACCAACTGCTGGTTGAACTCAAGCTGACGGCGTTGGACTGCAACGACCAGCCGAGGTAGCTCGCGGGCCAACTGACGGTCAGCGTGCTGCCGGCGACGACGAAGGTGAGGTTCGTCGGCGTGGTGGGAACCGAGGTGAGCACTGCAATCGTGCCGTTGAAGGCCAGCTTGTTGGTCCAGTTTGCTCCGGCTCCGGTGACGACCAGCGTGTTGCCACCGACGACGGCCTTGTTGAAAAGCGTGAAGGTGTCGCCGGTCTGGAGTGCGCCCCCGAGGTTGGTGATGGTGATGATTCCCGTGCCCAGGTTGGTCAGGCCGCCGGTGACGGAAACATGGTCGGCGGTGGGCGAGCCGGTGCGGTTCACACGAAAGAAACCGCCGGCATTATTCGACACCGTAAGGTCTCCACTGACCGAGAGCGTGCCGATGGTGCCAGCCGCGCCGCCGCCGATGGCGGCATTGGTGGTGGTCACGAGGACGGAGCTGGCAATGACGCCGGAACCGGCGAGAGTTCCCGCGCTGACCGTGGTCAGACCGGAGTAGATGTTCACACCGTTGAGGTAAAGGGTGTTCGTGCCGTTCTTGATCAGGCCGATGGCGAGCGCACTGTCGCTGATGATGCCGGAGAACGTCGTCGCGCCGGTGTTGTTGACCGTGAAGGTGTGGTTGGAGATGGTGCCGCCGTCCACCCCGGCAAGGTTCATCGCGCCGGTAAAGGTGAGGTTGTTCGTGCCGTTGATGGTGAGCGAATAGTTATTGGTGCCGAACGGATACTGGATGGTGTTTGCAATCGTGCGCGCACCGCCAGAGGCGAAAATCGCGCCGCTGCCAGTGGCGTTGGGGACTTCGGGAGCGAGGTTGAGCGGGCCGGCACCGAGTGCGGCATTGTTGCCGATGCCAATCTGGCCGGCGGTCGGCGTCGTGCCGCCCGCATAAGTGTTGGCCGCATTAAGAATGGTATTGCCGCCCCCACGGGTGATGAGGCCGCCATCACCGGAAATGACACCATTGAAAGTCTGGCTGCCCGAGCCGTTGTACGAGGCCAAGACCGTGCCACCGTATTGCGCCTGATCGGTGGTTGCGCCGTTCAAAGCAATGTTGGCGTTGCAGACCGTATTCGTTCCGTACAGACGATATCGGCTCAAGGTGGCGGTGCTTTGCGGCGCCAATGTCAGCGTCTTGCCCGCCTGGCCGGAAATGTTTCCCAACATGACGCCGGCGAAAGTTCCGTTACCGTCGAACTGAATGGTGAAGTCATCGTTGACGGTGATGTCACCGGGGATGCCGACGGTGGCGCTGCCGGACACGGCGAACTCCAATTTGCCGGGCGTGGCGAGCGTCAGCGGGCCGGAGCCGAGTCCCTGGTACAACGAGAAATAATCGCTGACCGTGGGGCTGGTGTTGCTGATGATCGTGCCGCCGGTGAAGGTGTTCGCCAGGCCGTTGAACTGTTGGTTGGCACCGGAGTTGATCAGCAGCGAGCCAGTTCCCGCCATGATGCCGAAACCGCCGAAGGCGTAGGCCGTGCTGCCGGAGATCGTCCACTTGGACGCACTCAAATAACTTCCCGTCAGAGTCACGTTGGCACTGGCCGCCCCAACGTCATTAAACGTCACTGTATCCCCGTAGTTGAAAGTTTGGCCGCCGCCCCAACTAGGACTGTTGTTCAAATCCCACAACGTGCCGGTTCCTTCCCAGACCAGATTTTTGACGGCCACCAGCGCGAGCGCGTTGGTGGTGGAGTTCACGCTGAAATTGCCCGTGCCGCTCACGGTGCAATAGTAACCATTGGCCCCGGAAGCCACGTCCGCTGCGCTGGCGTTGTTGATGATGAGCGTGCTGCTGGTCGCACCGGAAAGGTTGCCGCCGTTGACCAGGTTCGTGCCATTGCGATGCCACTGGTAGGTAAGGTTGAAGCCAGTGGCGGCGAGATTGAAGGTGCCGGAGCCGCCCGTGGCGACATTCACCAGAACGGGCTGTGCAGTGATGACCGGCGGAGTACCGACGGGAGTCGCCACGCCACCCACCTGGATCGAAGCAATGTCAATGGTCGTCGCAGTGGTGCTGGCCGTCGCGCGCCAGCCGATCGCCAGCGCGTCAAACCCGGCGGTGAGCAGGGTGGCGTTGGTGGCGATGCCGCCGAAATTCGTCACAACCAAGCCGCCCGTGCCCGCACCGGCGTAAACGGTGTTGCTGATCGCGAGACTGTTGAAATCATTGGTGAGGAGTGTGATCGTCAGCACTTCCGTGTAAACCGCGCCGGCACTCAAAGCCAGCGTGGACGCCACGGTGGTTCCGACGCCAGCCGCCCCCGCATAACTGGACGAGCCGCTGCCCGTGGTGACGCAGTCCTGGTTATTGCCCGTGGTTATGGACTGAACAGGCCGCGTCAAAAGCCGGTGTGACCCGGCGTTAAACTGCACCAAGCTGGCGTAACCCTGCCAGTTCTGTGCACCGCCAGTGATGGTCGGCGTGCCGGTGGTGGTGGCGTTGCCGTTCATGCCGCCGGCAATGGGTTTCACCTGGCCGCTGTTATACAACCCGAAGCCCAGCGAACCGGACTGCGTCACCAGGCCGAGGGTGTTTGTGAACACCACGGTCAACTGGATGTAATCCCCGTTGGCCGTCAGCGCGATCGCGTTGGTGGCGAAGAGCGCCTCCACTTCCACGCTGCCGCTGGTGGTGGCGGCGATGCCGAACTTGAGATCGTTCGCGGTCAGGGACGGCGGCGGCGACCAAGACTTGGATGAAACCATTTCATACGCGGTTGAGTTGTTGTTGGTCGGGTTCGCGGGCGTGGCGCTGTTCAACGTGCTGCCGTTGACAAACGTGTCGTTGAAAAACACGGTTGCTCGCCCGACGAATGGCGCGGCGGCCAGAACCGTGGCAAGGGTGAGTTGGAGACAAGGATTGAGTTTCATAGGGGTGAGTCGAGGATGGTTTCGGGTTTTGGGTTTTGCCAGAAAAAACTTTTGTTGAGCGAAACTTAAGGCTGCCAGGAATACATCAGATAGCGGATGTCGGTCTGGGCCGCCCCGGAAGTTCCTGCATCAATGGCCGCCCAGACGCCGTTTTTATTGAACAAATTGGGGTTGGCTTTGGCGTCCTGCCAGCGCACATGCCCGTCGCCAAACAATGCGTTGAGGCCGGCGACGTTAAGGCCGTTCTTGTGGTAAATATGGTCGCTGCTGGAAAGATTGTCGGCCACGGTCGCTTTGGCGGGATCAACCGCATTTTCTTTGATGGGCTTGACCACATTCCAGCCACTGACCGCGGCACTTGTGTCTTTCGCGTTGACCGTGGGCAAGGCGACGGAGCCGGCCGCAGGCAGCCCTGGAATGACCATCGGATTATCCAAGACTTTGTTTTGCGGAAAATAAGAGTAGCCGGAACGCACATAACCGGGATTGTTGGCACCAGGAACGCCAAAGCCGCCGTAAGGAAATGCGTAGGCGGCATTCTGATAATAATCAATGTTGAATTGGTCGCTGGCATTGCGCGGATTGCTGGAACAATAATAAATGGCCGGACTTGGCAAAAGCTTGGTTCCGTACAACAATCCCAAATCCTCCCATCCGACCGCCGGAGCCGGGTCGTTGGCGGCAGTGAAACGCGCCATCTCATAGGGATACCAAATGCTCCCGGCCGGATCCCATTTCAGCAACGGGTAGGTTGAATTGTTGTCCCCGACATAAATTGCCATGGATATGCCCATCTGTTTCTCGCTATTCATGCAGGAGATACGCTTGGCTCGCTCTTTGGCCTTGCCCAGCGCCGGCAACAACATCGCCGCCAGGATCGCAATGATCGCAATAACCACGAGCAATTCAATCAAGGTAAAGGCGGCCCGCGCTTTTTGCGCGGCCCGGCGTTCAGACGGCAGTTCCCTGGGTGAAATCATAGTGGCTTTTTTATATCGGTAATTCGCCAGAACACTAGAACCTGAACTCCGTCCCCGCAATGCCCTACCGGTGCAATTGCGCTTGAAAAATGTGCATCCCCCCACCAACCGCTTCCGGTCAGATTTTCTGCAATTGCTGCGCCAGTCGCTGCGCCGAGATGGGAAACGCCGTCCCGAGTTCCTGCGCGAACAGCGACACCTTGAACTCCTCGACCATCCAGCGGAACTCCTCCAGTTGCGGCCGCGCACTGGCGGACGGCGGCGCGACCGCCAATTTCTTCAACGCCTCCAGATACGGCGCAAGCTGCCGGGCGCGTTCCTGGTCCTTCACCGGATTCAGCGCGGCGCGCTCGAGGCGGATCAGGAGCGCCTTCAAATACCGGGGCAGATGCGCGAGTTGAGCGCACGCAATCGTGGCCAGAAAACGCGGAGGCAGCAAGGCCTCCAACTGCTCCGCCCAGACATTCGCCGGGCGCTTGACCGCCACCGCCGCGCCGAGCTGGCTCAGATCGGAAATCGTTTTCGGCCGCGCGGCCGGGGTGGCTGTGGCTGGCCCGCTGCGACGCTGAATGTCCTGCCGCAGTTTGAGAATGACGCCGACGCGGTCCATCAGTTGCGTCGCCAGCCCGGGAATCTGACCGCGCGCCTGCTCGACGGCGGCGGAAAAATTAACGGCGGTCAGCGCGGGAAAAACTTCTCCGGGCAGAACATGGCGTTGAAGATTTTCAAATGCCGTCGCCTGCAATTCGTCCGAAGTGCAAAGGCCCGCGATCAGCGCTTCGTAACGCGACAGGCCGCGCAAATCTTTTTGCAGCCACGCGAAATCCTTTTGCAGCGCGAGTTCGATCAACCAGTGAATCCCGCCCAGGCTGGCGATCCGCGCCGCCGCCTGACTACGAAAAAGTCGCACGCTGACATTGCGATCATCCTGCTGCAAACCCGGCCACGCATACACCGGCACCGGCCCGGCTTCGCTCACGGTGACGCGCTCCGGCAGATCGCCAAACGTCCAGCCAGTCAGGCCAAAGCGTTCCCATTTCAGCGCAAGCCGCGTCCATGCGGAATCATCCGCCACGGGTTCCATCTTCGTTTGCTCTAAGCTTTTTCGGAGCTGGTTGAGATCACGACTCGCGCCCAAAGATTTTTGATCAGGGCCGACGACTTCGATGCGCGGACGCAGATGTTGGGGAATCGCATTCGTCGCCCACGCGTTGGGGGGAATTTCCACGCCGTAGGTTTTGCGGATGTACGCGGCCAGATCCTGCTGCAACGAATCGC
>JAYWBR010000209.1:0-15751 GCA_043781315.1 Verrucomicrobiota bacterium
GTGGTGGGAAATTTCTTGAGACAATTCTCCACGCCGTCCTGGCTCAGGCCGTAGCCTTCGTCCATGCGGTGCGGTAGATAAAAATTCACCGTCCAACCGAGGCACCCCAGCACTTCAAATAAAATCGTGGTGGAGGTCACGCCATCTACGTCGTAGTCACCGAAGATGACGAGCGGCTCGTTGCGCTCGCGGGCTTGGAGTAGGCGATCCACGGCGGCGGCCATGTTCGGCAGGAGGAACGGATCGGCGAGCTGCTTGAGACGCGGTTCGAGAAAGGCGGCGAGCGCGGCGGGTTCGCTGTGGCCGCGATTGACGAGGCACTGCGCGAGCAGCGGGGAAATGTTTAACTGCTTTGCCAGTTGTCCGACGAGCAGCGGTTGGGGCGGGGCGAGGGTCCAGCGGAATTTCATGGGGCGGAAAAATATTTCAGCAACGCTTCCCATCCGTGAGCCAAGGCGGCCGTGATGGCTCCGCCAACCAGCGCGAAGAAGATGACATTCACCAGCACCACCGCGTAGGCAATCCAGATCAACACGCCGTCCTCCTCCATCATGCTGGCGGCGAGCAAAATGATGGCGTAAGCGGGCAGGGAGTTGGAGAACAAAAACGGCGGCGACGGCAGCGGCAGCGACAGCACCAAGGCCAGGGCGGCAATCAACAGAGTGTTGGCCAAAACGGCCGGGCGCGTGCCGAGCCAGCGGGTGCGGCGCGGGCGGATGAATTTTTCCAGCCAGCGCAGAAATTTCACACTGCCACCGACAGCGCGCTGCTGGACGCCGGGCGGCAACGTCCGTTCACCGAGGAAGGCGGGCAGCCGCGGGGATTTGCCCAGCGCGAGGCGCAGTGACAGCAGCAGGATGATCCCGCCCATGACGGTGCTCAGTCCGGGCAGGGAAAGCGGCACGACGAAGGGCAGGCACAGAAGGATGATGACGAGAAATATCCCCCGGCCCTCCGTCCGCGCCAGCAGGCGGTTGAGCGTCAGGCCGGCGGAACCGGATTCTTCGCGCAGAATTTCCGCAAGGCGCTGGGATAGGGGCTGGTTCATGGTGCCGGCCGCCGCGCGTAGCGGTGACGCCTCGTCACCGTTGGGTGCCAGCGACGCCCCGTCGCTTTTTCGGATCTCAAGAAAGCCGGCCAGCCAACCGGCGACGAGGGCGTCGCCGGCACCGTTCTGCGACGGGGCGTCGCAGCTACCCGCACGGCGGCTTCGGAGTTTGATTTCAACGGCATCATTCCAGTTCAGTTGGCGGAAGGCGTTTGGCGGCTCCGCGTTTTTTATCGCGTTGCGTGGCGGCAAAGGAGAGCGCGATGGAGATGAAGATGATCCCGCCCACCACCAGCAGGGAAAGGCCGGTGGGGATTTCCACCTGGAACCATTGGTGCGTGTCGCCGTGCGGGGCCAGCAGCATTTTAACGCCGACAAACACCAGCACGAGCGACAGGCCGACTTTCAAATAACGGAAATATTCAATGGCCCCCGCCAGCACAAAATACAGCGAGCGCAGGCCGAGGATGGCAAAGACGTTCGAGGTGAAAACGATGAACGGCTTGGTGGTCACGGCGAAGATGGCCGGAATGGAATCGAGCGCGAACACCAGGTCGGTCGTTTCGACCACGACCAACACGAGGGCCAACGGCGTCAGCATCCGGCGGCCATTGAGCTGGAGGCTGAATTTCTGGCCGTGCATCTCCGGGGTGACGGGGACAAATTTTCGGGCGAGGCGGAGGAGGGGATTTTTTTCCGGATCCACCCCTTCATCCTTGGCCAGCAGCATTTTGATGCCGGTGAACACAAGGAACGCGCCAAAGAAATAGAGCGTCCAATGGAAGTGCTGCACCAGTTCCGCGCCGGCGGCGATCAGCGCGCCGCGCATCAGCAGCGCGCCGAGGATGCCCCAGAACAGCACGCGATGCTGATACTGGGTCGGCACCCGGAAAAAGGTGAAGATGAGCGCAATGACGAAGACGTTGTCCATTGAGAGGGACAGCTCAATGATGTAGCCGGTCACGAATTCGACCGCCTCCTCGCGGCCGCGCAAGACGCTGAGCAGTCCGGCAAAGGCGAAGGACAGCGTCACCCACAAGGCCGACCAGGTGAGCGCTTCCTTGAATTTGACCGTATGCGCCCTGCGGTGGAAGACGCCGAGATCCAGCGCCAGAAACACCAGCACGCACAGAATGAAACCCACCCAGTGCCAGTGGGTGATTTCAATCGGTGCGAGCATGGCGGGAGATCAGGCGCTGACTTTTTCAGCAGCGGCCTGCTCGGCGGCAACGGCGGTGGAGGCGAGGCTCGGGCGCTGACCTTTGTGCCACCACAACACCAGCGCGCTGGCGATGTAGATGGACGAGTAGGTGCCGGTGAGGATGCCGATGAGGAAGGTGAACGCGAAGTCGTTGATGACGCCGCCGCCGAAAATGTAGAGCGACGACGTGGCGATGAACACCGTGCCGCTGGTGATGAGCGTGCGGCTCAGGGTCTGGTTGAGCGCCTGGTTGATGACTTCGCGGAACGTGCCGCGCACGCCCAGTTTCAAATCTTCGCGGATGCGGTCGAAGATCACGATGGTGTCGTTGATCGAGAAGCCGATGATCGTGAGGATCGCCGCGACGGTGGTGGCGTTGAGTTCTCGGCCAGAGAGGAAATAAATACCGATGGTCATCAATACGTCGTGAATGATCGCGACCACCGCGCCGACAGCGAAGGAGAATTCATAGCGGAAGGCGACATAGACGAGGATGCCGAACAGCGCCAGCAGAGAGGCGATGATGGCGGTCTCCTGGATTTCCTGGCCGACCGTCGGGCCGACGCTCGCCGTGCTCAGGACGTTGAAATTCGCCGTGGGAAATTGTTGCTTCAAATCCGCGACGACCTTGGCGCTGACGTTGGCGACCTGGCTGCTGGATTTTTCCTGGAGCCGCGTGGTGATGCGCAGGTTGTCGGTGCCGCTGGAGATGTCGCGCTGATAGCCGACGACAACTTCGCCGGCACTGGCCTTGGTCGCGGCTTTGCGGAGTTCGTCCACCTCAACTTTGTGTCCTTGATCGAAACTCATAGTGACGGTTTCGCCGCCGACGAACTCAACTCCGAAGACGTTGTGGCCGCGCACAAAGATGCCGTAGCTCAGGCCGATGACGATGATCAGCCAGGACGCGATGAACGCGGGCACGGCCAGCTTCATGAAGTTCAGTTTCAACGTCGCCGGAATGAGGTGCAGCATCGGGACTGATTTGACGATCTCCTTGTGGATGAGGAAATCGAAAATGAGGCGCGTCACGACGAGCGCGGTGAACAAGCTGGCGGCCACACCGATGGTGAGCGTGACGCCGAAGCCTTTGATGGGACCGGTGCCCATGAAAATCAGGATGATGGAGGAGATCAACGTGGTGACGTGCGAGTCGAAGATCGTGCCGAACGCGCGGTCGTAACCGGCCTGCAACGCGCCTTTCAGCGATTTGCCTTTCGCGGATTCTTCGCGGATGCGCTCGAAGATCAGGACGTTGGCGTCCACCGCCATGCCGATGGTGAGGACGACGCCGGCGATGCCCGGCAGCGTGAGCGTGGTGCCGAAGGAGCACATGACGCCGAGCAAAATGATGACGTTGAGGATGAGCGCGACGTTCGCGACGAGGCCGGCGAGGAAATAATAAACCGCCATGAACGCGGCGACGGCGATGATGCCATAGACGGACGCCTTGATGCCGCTGGTGATGGAGTCTTTGCCGAGCGTGGGATCCACCGCGCTGGTTTCGATGATGTGCACCGGCGTCTTGAGCGGGTTTTCCAATACGTTCGCTAGGTTGAAAGCTTCCTGCTCGCTGTAATCACCTTCAATGACGCCGTTGCCGGCTTCGATGGCGGAGTTGATGCGCGGGGCGGTCTGCAATTCGCCGTCGAGGACAATTGCGAGCAGTCGGCCGACGTTGCCGCTGGTGATCTGGCCGAACCTCTGGGCGGCGGCGGATTCGAGCGTGAAGGCGATTTCCGGGCGGCCGATGTTGTCGCGAGTGACGATGGCGCGCTGGATGCCGCCGACCATTTCGGCGCGTTTGTTGACGAGATATTTCTCCGCCTGCTGCTTGCCGTTCTTGAGCGTGATCGTCTTGGTCAAGACTTCGTAGCCGGGCGGGGTGATGCCTTGATCGAGCAGTTTCTTGCTGTCTTCATGCACCATGCGGAATTGGAGGAAGGCGGCTTTTTGGATGTTCGTGCGCGCTTCGGCCGTGGCGGATTCGGACAGGCCGGGGAGCTGGATGCGGATGCGGTTGTTCCCTTCGGGCTGGATGACCGGCTCGGCCACGCCGAAACGATCCACGCGTTTGCGGAGCACATCAATGGCCTGGTTCAGCGCGGCGGTGGTGCTGTCGGCGCTGACCACCTTGTTGGTGCCGAGTTCCACCAGACTATTGGTGTCCATCTCGACGAGGAAGGACGTGCCACCCGCGAGGTCAATGCCGCGCTTGACGCGTCCGGCGGCTTCGCGCTGGAGTTTGTTCAGGATGACTTGCGTCGGATGCGCTTCGTTCTGGGCTTCGAAGAACGGGAAGTAAGTCGTGAGATCATTGGTGCCGGCGGCGATCAACAGGCTGGCGTAAGCATGATCGGGCGCGGTCTTCTGCAACTCCTGGGCCTTGGTGACAATTTGCTTGAACGCATCGTCGCGCTTGATGGCGCGCTCGCGGAAGTAGGTCACGAGATCGCGGTCGTTCATCGGCGTGAACTGAAAATAGGACCAGGCGACAACGAGGACGATGAGGACGAGTTTCCAGAAGTGGTTTCGGTTCATGATTTGGGGAGCTTAGGATTTGCTGGCTTCGCCGCTGCGTTCGAGGATTTCGGCGATGGCGGTTTTGGTGATTTCGAACTTGGAATCGGCGGAACGGACGGTGATGGCCTTGTCTTTGACGGTGATGACGATGGCGATGATGCCGCCGGTGGTGACGACTTTGTCGCCGGCCTCAACCGACTTAAGGAGTTCGGCCTGCACCCGGGCTTTTTTCTGCTGCGGCCGGATCAGGGCGAAATAAAAGACCACGACCATGAGGCCCAGCGGCACGAGTTGCATCCAGACAGGCGGCGCGGGCTGGCCCGGCTGCGGCGACGGCCCCATGGCCAATAGTGTGCTCAACATCATAGTTTCAATCTTTTCCCGACAAATGGAGCCGCTAATCTAGGGAACGAAACGCTTTTGGCAAGATTTATGAGCGGCGGATTTGGGTGTCCGGGTGGGTTTGGTTTTCAGAGTGATCCGGAAATGCGGCGGACGGATCGTCCCCGCGTATGTGACTGAGTAGCGATTTCAACAAAGGCGACAGGTAGGGCGCGTCACTCCGTGCGCGCCGCCCGCCAGCGAGGTCGTGCCCCGGCGCGCACGGAGTGACGCGCCCTACCGCCCCCGCGAGGCAACCATTTTGGGTCATACCCATTACCGGTTCGGGCGTGTGCTTGCTTACAGCGAATGACAAAACTGTCATCCAGGATTCACCGAGGATTCATTGACAACTGTTTTGTTGAGCGCGCACAGTTGCTTTAGATAAACCAAACACCACACCAAACCATGAAACTTAAATTACTCGCCAGTTCCGCGCTCGCCGTCGTCTTGTTCGCCGGTTGCGCCTCGGAAAAAAATGAGGAAGCCAACGAAGCCAAACTCCAAGCCCAGGCCAAGGTCAGCCGCGCCGATGCTGAAAAAACCGCCCTCACCAAAGCACCCGGCGGAACGATCAAGGACGGCGAACTGGAAAAGGAAGGCGGCAAACTGATCTGGTCGTTCGACATCGCCACCCCCGGCACCAAGGACATCACGGAAGTCGCCGTGGACGCCATCACCGGTGCCGTGGTGTCCGTTGAGAACGAAACCCCGGCCCAGCAGGCGAAGGAAAAAGCCGAAGACGCGAAGAAGGAAAAAAAAGAGAAGGCCGACAAGGACTAATCGGACGTCAATCGAAGCAGGCCGGGCTGCCGGAAACGGCCCCGGCCTTTTTGCTGATTGACACCGCTGACGTGAAATTGAGAATCATCTCCGCACCAACTTCATCAAACCAAACGCAAACTTCCTTATGAAAAACTATTCCTGTTCCGTCTTGTTCAGTCTTTGCAGCCTCGTCGCCGCACCGCTGGCTCAAGCCGCCGGCTCGTATCATCTCCTCAAAGAAATCCTCGTCGGCGGCGACGGCGGCTGGGATTACGCCTCGGTGGATTCCGCCGGGCGCCGGCTCTACGTCAGCCACGGCACCAAAGTCGTGGTCATTGATCTCGACAAGGAAGTGGTCGTCGGCGAGATCACCAACACACCCGGCGTTCACGGTCTGGCGCCCGCGCCGGAGTTGGGCAAAGGTTTCGTGAGCTGCGGGCGCGAGGACAAGGCGGCCATCGTGGATTTGAAAACCCTGGCGACGCTTGCCAAAGTGGACACCGGCAAAAATCCCGACGGCATGTTGTACGAACCGGTGCAGCAGGAAGTCTATATGTTCAACGGTCGCGGCCAGTCGGCCACGGTGATTGACGCGAAGTCGGGCAAGGTCATCGCAACAATTCCACTTGGCGGCAAACCGGAATTCGGCCAGGCGGATTCAAAAGCCGGGCGCGTCTATAACAATCTCGAAGACAAAAACGAAGTCGTCGCGATTGACACCAAGACGCACGAGGTCGTGAACCGCTGGCCCATCGCACCGGGCGAAGAACCTTCCGGCATGGCGATTGACTTGAAGAATCACCGTTTGTTCCTCGGCTGCGGCGGCAGCAAGACGATGGTGATGCTCGACAGCATCACCGGCAAAGTCTTGGCCAGCGTGCCCATTGGCGACGGCGTGGACGCCAACTCCTTCGATCCCGAAACCCAACTGGCCTTTGCTTCCTGCAGCGACGGCACGGTGACGATTGCCCACGAAGACGGCGACAAACTCACCGTGGTGCAGACGCTGAAGACCCAGCAAGGTTCGCGCACCATGACGATTGATCCGACGACGCACAAAATTTATCTGGCGGCGGCGAAGTACGACGCTCCGGCAGCGGGCCAACGGCGCGGCAAGCTGGTCGCGGACAGTTTCAAGGTGCTGGTTTTTGGAATGGAAAAATGACACGCCGCCAGGCGGACCAAGTTTGGCCACGATGACAAAAATTTCATCAGGGGTTCATCAGCGGGTCATGTCCCTGTGGTGAACTTCCCTTGTTCAATGTGGTTTTGAACCAACCAATGAAAGGACAGCGATGAAAAACAAAATGTTGAAAGCCGCCCGGTTCGGGGTCGCGTTGACTCTCGGAGTCACGATTACCTCGACCGGTTGGGCGGGGCACGAAATGAAATGGGCCGAGGTGCCCGAGGCCGTGCGTGTGACCGTGCTTGCCCACGGCGGTGCCGCCGGCCAGACCGTGGACCGCGAGAACGGCAAGCTCAACGGCCAGGCCGTCTATGAAGCCGGCATCAAGGACAAGGACGGCAACGTCGCCGACCTCGTCATCACCGCCGACGGCACGCTGGTGGACACCAAGCACGACGATGCCGCCGACCGCGCCAAAGAACAGGCGCAGGCGGCGGGCGAAAAAAAAGTTTCCGCCACCATGAAGTTCAGCCACCCGCGCGACATCACGAATCCCTGGTTGCCGCTGGCTTATCTCAAGCAGGACATCCTCGAAGGCACCGAAGGCGGCATGAAGATTCGCATCGAGCGCACGCTGCTGCCGAACAAGCACAAGAAGTTTGTGATCGCCGGCCAGACGATTGACTCGCTCGTGATGGAAGACCGCGAGATCAAGAACGGCGAACTGGAGGAGGTCACGCTCGACTACTTCGCGCAGGACGACGAGGGCAACGTCTATTATCTCGGCGAGGATGTGGACGAATACGAGAACGGCAAAGTGAAGGGCCACGAAGGCGCGTGGCTGCTCGGCAAGGACACGCAACATCCCGGCATCATCATCCCGGCCCATCCTAAAGTCGGCGACAAATTCAAATCCGAGGACGTGAACCAGGAAATCCACGAGGACGATGAAATTTTGTCCGTCAACGAAACCGTGTCCGTGCCGGCGGGAACCTACGAGAACTGCGTGAAGCTGAAAGAAATGCTGGCCGACGGCACGACTGAATTCAAATTCTACGCGCCGGGCGTGGGCGTGATCCGCGAAGTGCCGGCTGTCGGCGACGTGGTGTTGAAGTCGCACACCGCCCGATGAATGCGGCCCCGGTTTTGGCATGAAAACAAAAACGATTCTTCTTTCCGGCACGGTGGCAGTCGTCGGGATCGTCATCGCCAGCCGGATGATGTTCAAGCCGCCGCCGGAGGCCGTGATGGCAAACGCCGGACGTGTCGTTGTGCCGGCGATTGCGCCGCCTCCCTCCGCGCCCGCACCGGTCGCTGCACCGCCGCCTGCACCGGCCCGCACCCTTGCTGACCAGGCGCTCCCGTCGGCAGCGAAGCCGGAGGTGACCCGTGAAGTAGCGCCTCCAGCCGCTCCAGCCCAAAAACCGAAAGAACCTTTGCGCGACCCGGACGCACGCGCGGCCCTGAGCCTGGTCGGCATTGATCCCGAGGCCGAAGCCTACTGGATCGGCGCGATTTTTGATTCCAGCCTGCCGGAACAGGAGCGCGAAGACCTCATGGAAGATTTGAACGAGGAAGGTTTGTCCGACCCCAAGCATCCCGGCCCGCAGGATGTTCCGCTGATCCTGAACCGGCTCGTCCTCCTTGATGACATCGGGATCCATGCCGACGAATTCATGCTGACCCACCTCGCGGAAGCGTACAAAGACCTGGTGAATCTCGCGGCCGTAGCCCAGGGCGGAGGCGAGCCGGTGCGCTAGCCCGGCGGCTCTTCTCATTCCGTAGTTTGCAATTAACCCTCGTCAAGCCGGTTCCAGTGAACTAAAAAATTACATGCGCGTCCTGGTCGTCGAAGACGAAAAAAAAACCGCCTCGTTCATCCGCAAGGCTCTGCAAGCCGAGGGCTTCGCCGTGGATGTCTGCCATCGCGGTGACGACGCCCTGACCGCCGCCAGCACCACGTCCTTTGACGCCCTTGTGCTCGACATCATGCTGCCAGGCAGAGACGGCTTGAGCGTGCTGCGACAGTTGCGCGAGCGGAAAATTTCCACGCCCGTCCTACTGCTCTCCGCGCGCGGCGAGGTGAATGAGCGCGTCGAAGGACTCAACGCCGGCGCGGATGATTATCTGCCCAAGCCGTTTGTCATCGTCGAACTCGTGGCCCGCGTCCGCGCGCTCGGGCGGCGCGCTGGTGACGCAAAATCCACGGTGTTGCGACTGGCCGATCTCACACTCGACACGGTCACACACCAGGCCCGGCGCGGTGAAAAAGTTTTCGAGCTGACGGCGCGCGAGTTCCGGTTGCTCGAATTTCTCATGCGCTCGCCCGGCCGGATTTGCAGCCGCATGGCCATCATTGAAAAAGTCTGGGACTACGATTTCGATCCCGGCACCAACTTGGTGGATGTTTACATCAAGCGGCTGCGCGAAAAAGTTGACGATGGTTTCGAGCCCAAGCTGCTGCACACCGTGCGCGGCATCGGCTATGTGTTGAAGGAGGAACGATGAATAGCTCCAACATCCAAACTTCAACATCCAGAGAAGCTCCTAATCTCAAGCTCCAAACCGGCGCGGCCACGTTTCCTCTTGAAGCTTGGAGCTTGAAGTTTCTCTGGAGCTTGGAAGTTGGAGCTTGGAATTTCTTCCGCCCGTTCGCTTTCGCAAACCCTCGCATCACGAACGTCGCATGACCATTCGCACTCGCCTCACCGCCTGGTACGCCGCCCTCATGTTCGTCTCGCTCCTCGCGATGGCGCTGCTGATGTACCACGAGTTTGCGCCGGAGCCGCGCGCACGATTGGAAAATGCCGCGCCCAAATTTGAAGAAGGCGACGAGAGCGACCTGCGCGAAACCCTGCGGATTGTTTTTTGGTGCGGCGTTCCCTCGGCGCTGTTCGCGCTCGCCGGCGGTTGGTGGCTCATGCGCCAGGCGCTGTCGCCCGTGGCCGCCATCACGCGCGCGGCGGAAAAAATCCACGACCGCAATCTGGGCGAGCAGATACCCCGCACCGGCAACGGCGACGAACTGGACCGGCTCACCGAAGTCTTCAACGCCATGACCGCGCGGCTCGACGGCTCGTTCCAGCGCATCCGCGAATTCACGCTGCACGCCTCGCACGAACTCAAGACGCCGCTCACCGTCCTGCATGGCGAACTGGAAACCGCGTTGACGGAAAACAATTTGCCCGCCGCGCAACGCGACCGCCTGGCCAGCCAGCTCGATGAAATCCAGCGCCTGACCAAAATCGTGGACGGCCTCACGCTGCTGACCAAGGCCGACGCCGGGCAGATCGCCTTGAAGACCGAGCCGCTGGCGCTGGATGAAATTGTCCGCGACGTTTTCGCCGACGCCCAAATCCTCGCCAAGCCCGCGAACCTTTCCGTGACCCTGGCCGCGTGCGAACCCACAACCATTTGCGGCGACCGTCATCGCCTGCGCCAGTTGCTGTTGAACCTGGCGGACAACGCAATCAAATACAATCAGCCCGGCGGCACGTTGGTTTTTGCGTTGCGCCGCGCCGATGCCGGGACCGCCGAACTCACCGTGACCAACTCGGGCGCGGGGATTCCGGCGGAGATTTTGCCGCGCGTGTTCGACCGTTTTTTTCGCGGCGACCCCGCGCACGGCGGCGAGGTGGAAGGCTCTGGCCTGGGATTGAGCATTGCGCAGTGGATTGTTTCCGCGCATAAAGGCGCGGTCAAAATGGAATCCGTGCCGAACCAACTGACCACCGTGACCGTGCGCCTGCCGCTGAAGTAAGAAATGCAACATTCAACATTCAACATTCAACGCCGAACATCGAAGGTGGCGGCAGCACCGCGTGCGATCCGCGTTGGGCATTGGGCGTTGAATGTTCAATGTTCAATGTTTCTTTGCTCCCTTCTTTTGCTGTCTGGTTGCGCCCGCTTTGAACCCAAGCCCATTTCCCCCGCGCAAACGGCGGCGCAACTGGAAGGTCGCTCGCTGACGAACGCCGCGTTGAAAACTTTCCTGGAAAAAAATCTCCAACACGAACTCACGAACTGGCCGCACGCGCGTTGGGATTTTGACATGCTCACGCTCGCGGCATTTTATTATCACCCCGATCTTGCCGTGGCCCGCGCGCAGTGGAACGTCGCGCAGGCCGGCGACAAAACCGCCGGGGGCCGGCCCAATCCGACGTTGAGCCTCACGCCCGGATTCGACGCGACGCACAACCCCGGACTCTCGCCGTGGTTTCCCGGTCTGAGTTTTGATCTGCCGCTGGAGACTGCCGGCAAGCGCGGCCATCGCATCGCCGTCGCCGAACACCTTTCCGAATCCGCGCGCTTCAACCTCGCTGCCGTGGCGTGGCAGATTCGCGGCAACCTCCGCACGCGGCGGCTCGAGTTCGCCGCCGCCTACGAACGCGTGCAATTGCTGACAGACCAACTTTCGTTGCAGGAACACATTTTGCAGTCGCTTGAACAGCAGGCGGACGCGGGTGCGATTGCCAAATCCGAACTCGCCGCGCGGCGGGTGGCCTTGCAGAAGGCCCGGCTGGATTCTGCCGATGCCGCCAGCCAGGGGGTAGAAGCCCAGTTGCGTCTGGCGGAGGCGGTGGGCGTACCGGTGAGGGCGTTCAATGACATCCGACTGGCGTTGGAACCGGTGAAGGATTCTGTTGCCGGCGACGATCTGACCTCCGCCGAGGTTCGCCGCGCCGCGCTGCAAAACCGGGTGGACATTCTCGGCGCGCTCGCCGATTACGCGGCGGCGCAGGCGACGTTGCAGTTGGAAATCGCCAAGCAATATCCCGACGTGCATCTCAACCCGGGCTATCAATTTGATCAAGGCGACAACAAATGGTCGCTCGGCCTCACGTTCGAGCTGCCGGTTCTCAATCAGAACCAAGGCCCGATTGCCGAAGCCGCTGCACGCCGCGAAGAGGCTGCCGCGAAATTCAACGCGGTGCAGGCGAAGGCGCTGGTGGAAATCGAACGTGCAACCGCGATGCTCCGGGTGGCAAAAGCAAATCTGACGACGTTGGGAGCACTGGCTGCCGCGCAGTCACAGCAGCGGGAATCGGTGGAGGCGCAGATCAGGGCTGGCGCGTTGGAGCGATTGGATTTGCTGAATGCGCGACTGGAACTGGCCAGCGCACAACTGATGCAATTCGACGGCCGGGTGAAACTCCAGCAGGCCGCCGCCGCGTTGGAAGACGCCGTGCAAGTTCCCATCGCTTTGATGAAATCTTCCGTGATCGAACCCGCACCCACATCGGCAATGAAAGTGACCCAACCGTGAAACGAGCTTTTTTATTTATCCTCATCGGCGCCGCGCTGGGCGGCGGCGGCGTCTGGCTGGCGCAACACAAAGAGACCGCTGAAACCCAGGCCGCAAAACCCGCCACCGACGAGGGGGACAAACCCAGCGTCTCGCGCGATGAGGACGGCAACGCCGTCGTCACCATGAGCGACGAACTGCAAGGCGACGCCGGCATCGTCGTGGCCAATCCCGAGGCCGCGCAAATCGCAACCGAGTTGAAAGGCTACGGTCGCGTGCTGGACCCCGCGCCGCTGGCGGCGTTGCTGAATGAACTTGCTTCGGCCCGCGCGGCGGCCAGCGCGTCCAGCAACGAACTCGTGCGTCTGAGAATTTTGGCGGAGCAGGGGAATGCCTCGCCGCGCGCGCTGCAAACGGCGGAAGCGGCTGCGCTCCGGGATGGTTTGGCAATCCAATCAGCGCAGGAGCGGTTGGCATCTTCATGGGGCAAGGCGGTGATGGAGCAAAAAGATTTGCCGGGCTTCGTGCAGTCGTTGCTGGCGCAGGCAACGGTTTTGGTGCGCGTGGATTTGGCGGCGGGAGAAAATCTGCCGGCGTTGCCCGTCGGTGCGCGGCTGGAAACATTGTCGGGCAATTCAGTCGCGGCGGATTTTCTCGGCGGGGCGACGGGCGTTGATCCGCTGACGCAAGGACGGGGATTTATTTTTCTGGCCAAACCGGGCGCGCCGCCGCTTACGGCAGGCGAAGCGGTGGTGGGTTTTCTAAAACTTCCCGGCGAACCGTTGACCGGCGCGATCATCCCGCGCGCCGCCGTGGTGCGGACGGAAGGCAAGGGCTGGGCGTATGTGCTGAGTGAAACCGGCGGCGCCTTCACGCGCCGGGAAATTGCGCTGGTTCATCCCGTCGAGACCGGCTGGTTCATCACCAACGGCATCACCGCGGGCCAGCATGTGGTGGTGACGGGTGCGCAGATGTTGCTCTCCGTGGAATTGAAACCGGCCGAGTCCGCCGCTCCGGTGGATTAACGCGCACCCATGCTCAACCGCATCGTTCATTTCTCCCTGAAGTTTCGCGGCGTGGTCATCGCGCTGGCGTGCCTGCTCACCGGGTATGGGATTTTTGTTTCCTACCACGCGAAGCTGGATGTCTTCCCGAATTTCGTGCCGCCGCAGGTCACGGTGGAAACCGAAGCGCCCGGACTTTCGCCGGAACAAGTCGAGGTGCTGGTGACGCGTCCGTTGGAAAACACGATCAACGGCCTGGGCAACATGGCGTCGCTGCGGTCTGAATCCATCTCGGGACTGTCGGTTATCACAGCGGTGTTCAAGGAGGGCACAGACATTTTTCTCGCACGCCAGATGCTCGGCGAAAAACTGGTCACGACCGCCGGGGCACTGCCCGCCGACGCGAAGACGCCGGTGATGACGCCGCTCACCTCGTCCACGATGGATTTGCTCAAGATCGGATTGGTGGCGGAGGAAGCTGGCGAACTTGGAGAGAATGGAAGCTCAGTGCCTCCTCACCCCGACCCGCTCCTCCTTCCTTCGTCAGGCGGAGAGGGAGAAAAAAAGGTGGTCGTGAGGGCGCGCGTAAAAAAACTGTCCCCGATGGAGCTGCGCACGCTCGCTGACTGGACGATCAAACCCCGGCTGCTCTCCGTCCCCGGCGTGGCGCGCTGCATCGTGTTCGGCGGCGAGGTGCGGCAGTTGCAAATCCAGGTGCGGCCCGAGCGACTGCTGGCGTTCGGACTTTCCATTGCCGACGTGTTGAGTGCAGCGCGGGTTTCGACCGGCGTGATGGGCGCGGGCTTTGTCGAGAACGTGAATCAGCGCATCCTCATCCAGACCGAAGGCCAGTCGCTGACCGCCGAGACATTGGGTGAAATCGTCGTGGCGTCGAACGCCGGCCAGAGCGTGCGGCTCAAGGACGTCGCGACGGTGGGGGAAGCGGCGGAGCCGAAATTCGGCGACGCGCTCGTCATGGGGCGGCCGGGAATTTTGCTGTCGCTCTCCAGCCAGTACGGTGCGAACACGATGGAAGTCACGGTCGCGCTGGAGGCGGCGTTGAAGGAACTGCAACCGATCTTCGCGAAGGAAGGCGTGATGGTGTATCCGGCCATGCACCGGCCCGCGACGTTCATCGAACATTCGCTGGCGAACATCGAGCACTCGCTTTACATCGGCGGCGTGCTGGTGGCGCTGGTTTTATTTTTGTTCCTCGGCCATTTCCGCACGGCATTCATTTCCATCACGGCGATTCCGTTGTCGCTGCTGACGGCGATTGTGCTGCTCGATAAATTCGGCGTGACGCTGAACACCATCACGCTCGGCGGCCTGGCCATCGCCATCGGCGCGGTGGTGGACGATGCGATCATTGACGTGGAAAATATCTTCCGCCGTCTGCGGGAAAATCAGTCGCTCGCCGCGCCGCGCCCGGTGTTCGATGTCGTGTTCGACGCCTCCATCGAAGTCCGCAGCGCGGTGGTTTATGCCACGTTCATCGTCGCGCTGGTTTTTTTGCCGGTGCTGACGATGACGGGTTTGCAGGGAAGTTTTTTCGCGCCGCTCGCGCTGAGTTACATCCTCGCGATCATGGCGTCGCTGGCCGTGGCGCTGACGCTGACTCCAGCGATGGCCTATTTATTTTTCGAGCACGGCAAGCACGACGCCGACGAAACCCGCCTGCAACGCTGGCTCAAATCCGCTTACCAACGCAGCCTCACCCTCGTTGCGCGCTGGCCCGGATTGATGATCGGCGCGGTCGTGGTCATCTGTTTGCTCGCATTGACGCGGCTCGCTTCGCTTACGGGCGGAGAACTTTTGCCGGCGTTTCGCGAAGGCCATTTTGTCATTCAAGCGCAGGCGGTGCCCGGAACTTCTCTCCCGGAGATGCTGCGGATCACGAGCATCATCAGCCAGGAACTGCTCGCGAAAAAAGAGATCGCCACCGCCGAGGTGCAGATCGGCCGCGCGGAGCAGGGCGAGGACACCTGGGAGCCGAACCGCTGCGAATTCCATGTGGAGTTGAAGGAAGGCGTGCCGGGGAAACGACAGGCGAAGTTGATGGAAGAGTTGCGCGAAATTCTTGGCACCATTCCCGGTCTTCAATCCGAGGTCGTGACGTTCCTCGGCGACCGCATCAGCGAAACCATCACCGGCGAAACGGCGCCGGTGGTCGTGAATGTTTTTGGCGATGACCTGGACGTGATTGACGACAAGGCGCGCGAAGTGGCGCAGGTGCTCGGCGGCGTTGCGGGCGCGAAAGATGTGCTGGTGAAATCCCCGCCTGGTGCGCCGCGTCTGGCCGTGCGATTGCGGCCTGACCGCCTCACGCAATTCGGTTTTCGCCCGGTGGAAGTGATGGAAGCCATCCAGTCGGCATATCAAGGCGTGGTCGTGGCGCAGGTCCATGAAGGCAGCCGCGTGACGCCGGTCACGGTGATTCTCGACGCCGCGCATCGGC
>JAYWBR010000210.1:0-15695 GCA_043781315.1 Verrucomicrobiota bacterium
TTCACTTCCGACCCGGGATTGAACATTGGTGCTAACGCTGGCGTGGCTGGTTCCAGCTACGCTGCAGGCGTGCAAACGCTTAATCTCAACTGGAATGGCGGCGTACCGCGTGACTTCACACTCGCCAATCCGTCCGCCTCGGCGGGACAACTCCTGTTCATCAGCCTCGATTTTGCGACGGCTCCGCAATGGGCCGTCACCCATCTTGATTATGCGGTGGTGCCTGTGCCTGAACCCTCCAGCATGGCGCTCTTGTTTGTGGGAGCGGGCTTGGCATGGTCCCGGGCACGCGGTTGCCGCCGTTAATAAAAGCCCTTGCCCTTTCGCGCGCCAGAGGTGATGAGTCGGGACGTTTGTGAACGGCACGACTCTCACCGAAGGCGGCAGGTTCAGGTGGAATGGCGTTCCTCTCCCGGACAACATGCCGATGGATTATTCCCAAAGGTTCTGAACTGCGGCAGTTCTCTGCCGCAGTTCCGTCATCCGCAGTTGTTACTGAGGCGGCAAAAAACTGCCACACGTCAAGCGCGCTGGCGCGCAGTTCGGTAAATTTGGAGTTTATTCGGCCGCACGGAATTATTAAAACCGTTCCCGTTCAAGCCAACACATCAAAATGATCACCAGTTCAACGACCGCGTCCACCAATCTCAAAGCGGAATACAATTACGGTTACGTCTGGCTCATTGCCAGTGTCGCCGCGATGGGCGGTCTGTTGTTTGGCTGGGATTGGGTGGTGATTGGCGGGGCCAAGCCGTTTTTTCAGCGCTACTTCGAGTTGACCAGCGAGGCTCAGATTGGTTGGGCCAACAGTTGCGCGCTGATTGGCTGTCTCGTCGGCGCGCTGGTAGCTGGCGCATTGAGCGATAAGTTCGGACGCAAGCGGTTGCTGATTTTGTCCGCGTTTTTATTTGCCGTCACGTCGCTTGGCAACGCGCTGGCGGGAAACTTTTCCATCTTCATTTTCTGGCGAATGCTCGGCGGCGTGGCCATCGGTCTCGCTTCAAGTTTGTCGCCGATGTATATCGCCGAGGTCGCGCCTGCGCAGATGCGCGGCAAACTCGTCTCCATCAACCAGCTCACCATCGTCGTCGGCATTTTGCTGGCGCAGGTCATCAACTGGTCGCTCGTCCGCCATTTGCCAGCGGGCGCGACGGATGAATTCATCCGCGATTCGTGGTTCGGTCAACAAGGCTGGCGCTGGATGTTCGGGTTGACCGCGCTGCCGTCGCTGTTGTTTTTCGCCGGTATGTTCGCGGTGCCGGAAAGCCCGCGCTGGCTCGCGAAAAATGGCAAGCCGGAACTGGCAAAAAAAGTTCTCACGAAAATCGGTGGCGAAAATTACGGCGCAGCGGCGATGCGGGAGATTAACGCCACGCTGTCCGGCGAGGAAATTCAGCGCGTGCGATTTGCGGATTTGCTCGATCCGAAAATGGCCAAGGTGCTGGTGCTCGGCGTGACGCTCGCGGTCTTTCAGCAATGGTGCGGCATCAACGTCATCTTCAATTACGCGGAGGAAATTTTCAAAGCGGCGGGTTACGACATTTCGAGCGTGTTAAGCAACATCGCCTGGACCGGCTCGGTGAATCTGGCATTCACTTTCGTCGCGCTCGGCGTGGTGGATAGAGGCGGGCGCCGGCCGCTGATGCTGTTCGGTTCCGCCGCGCTGGCGGTGATTTATTTTGCAATGGGCTATTGTTACCACCAGCACATTCTTGGTCTGCCGGTGTTGCTGTTGGTGTTGGCGGCCATCGGGTGTTACGCGATGTCGCTTGCCCCGGTGACGTGGGTGGTGATCTCGGAAATATTTCCGAACCGCATCCGCGGCGCAGCGATGTCCGTGGCGGTGTGCGCGCTGTGGATCGCGTGTTTCATCCTGACCTACACCTTTCCGATGCTCAACAAGCAGCTTGGTGCGGCAGGCACGTTTTGGCTCTATGCGGTGATCTGCGTGCTCGGCTTTGTCTTCATTTTTTTCAAATTGCCGGAGACCAAGGGCAAGACGCTGGAGCACATTGAACGTGACCTGGTGGATTGACCTGCATTTCACATTTATGCAGCAGAAATTCCTTTTCGGTCTGACAATTATCGCATGTCTCGCGGCAAAACCGTTGCTGGCCGTCGAAACAATTTCACTTGCGGAGCAATGGCGGTTTGCGCTTGATCGCAACGACGTCGGCATTCAGGAAAATTGGTTCACCAAAATTCTGCCCGACAAAATCAAGCTGCCCGGCTCGCTGCCCGAGCAGGGCATCGGCGATCCGATCACAACCAATACTGTCTGGACCGGCGGTATTGTGGACCGCACCTTCTTCACCGCGCCGGAATTTGAAAAATACCGGCAGCCGGGAAATGTCAAAGTGCCGTTCTGGCTCCAGCCGGAAACCTATTACGTCGGTGCGGCGTGGTTCCAGCGCGATATTGAAGTGCCGAAAAATTGGCAGGCCAAACGTGTTGTGCTTTCGTTGGAGCGCCCGCACTGGGAAACGCGCGTGTGGGTGGACGGAAAAATCATCGGCAAAAATGACTCGCTCTCGACCCCTCACGAATACGATCTCGGCAGACTTGCTCCGGGCAAACACACGCTGACTCTGCGTGTGGACAACCGACGCATCGTGGATGTTGGCGAAAATTCGCACAGCATCAGCGACCACACGCAGGGCAACTGGAACGGCATCGTCGGCGACCTCAGCCTGCGCGCGACGCCGTTGGTGTGGTTGGAGGATTTGCAAGTGTATCCGCACGTCGCCACGCGTTCGGTGACGGTGACGGGAAGAGTTGGTAATGCCACCGGTGCGACGGGCAACGGAGAAATATATTTTCAGGTGAACAACCAATCTGCCGAGACGATTGCGGTCAGTTGGACGACGAACAGCGCAAGATTTACCACCGAACTTCCGCTGGGCGAGTCCGCAATACTGTGGGACGAATTTCATCCCGTCCTGCAACATTTGACGGCCAAACTTGGCGATGACCAACACACTTTCGATTTTGGTTTGCGCGAAATTGCCACGCAAGGCACGCAGTTCACCATCAACGGGCAAAAAACTTTTTTTCGTGGCACGCTAGACTGCTGCATTTTCCCCAAGACCGGCCATCCGCCGACGGACCTTGAATCATGGAAACGTGAGATTCGCATCGCGAAGAGCTACGGGTTGAACTTGATTCGGTTTCATTCATGGTGCCCGCCCGAAACCGCGTTTCAAGCGGCGGACGAACTTGGGATTTATTTTCAAGTTGAAATCGCATCGTGGGCCAATCAATCCACCACGCTCGGCGACGGCAAGCCGGTGGACGACTGGCTTTACGCCGAGGCGGTGCGGATTCTCAAAGCCTACGGCAATCATCCGAGTTTTGTGCTCATGCCTTACGGCAACGAGCCGGATGGAAAAAACTCCAACTCCTGGCTGGCAAAATGGGTCGCGCACTGGAAGGCGACGGATTCGCGCCGGCTCTACACCAGCGGCAGCGGTTGGCCGCAGTTGCCGGAAAATCAATTTCACATCACGCCCGATCCGCGCATTCAGGGCTGGGGCGAAGGTTTGAAATCCCGCATCAACGCGGAGCCGCCGGAGACGCTGACGGACTACCGCGATTACATTTCCAAGCGGAGCGTTCCGGTCATCAGCCACGAGATTGGCCAATGGTGCGTCTATCCGAACTTTGCGGAAATCCCCAAATACACGGGTTACCTCAAGCCGAAAAATTTTGAAATATTCCGCGACCGGCTTGAAGCCAGCGGCCTCGGCCGCTTTGCAAAACAATTTCTGCTCGCATCCGGCAAGTTGCAAACGCTCTGTTACAAGGAAGACATCGAATCCGCGCTCCGCACGCCGGGCATGGGCGGTTTTGAACTGCTCGACCTGCACGATTTTCCCGGCCAAGGCACCGCGCTCGTCGGCGTGCTCGATCCTTTTTGGGACGACAAAGGTTATGTGACCGCGAAGGAATACAGCCGCTTCTGCAATTCGACTGTGCCGCTGGCGCGACTGCCAAAGCGTGTTTTCACAACGGATAAAACTTTGACAGCGCAAATCGAAGTCGCACATTTTGGTCCGCAGCCGCTGCCGGCGGCGGTGGCGACTTGGAAATTGATAGATGCCGCCGGAAAAGTTTTTGCCAACGGCGAACTCGCGCCGCAGGACGTTCCGATTGGCAACAGCACGTTGCTTGGCGACGTGAAGGTGGATTTGCAGAAAGCAAAAACTCCGGCGCGCTACAAGCTAGTCGTCGGCTTGAAAAACACAAAGTTCGAGAACGATTGGAATATCTGGGTTTATCCCGCAACGACCGCGCCCGCAACTCCCGCGAACATTTTGGTCACGGACACATTTGATCAGGCCGCGCGGAACTTTTTGAGCAACGGCGGAAAAGTTTTGCTGACGATTCCCAGCGACCAGGTTCGCAATTTCGATAGAGCGCCGGTGAAACTCGGCTTCTCCAGCATTTTTTGGAACACGGCCTGGACCGGCCAGCAAGCACCGACCACGCTGGGTATTTTGTGCGATCCGAAACAGCCTGCGCTCGCGGAATTTCCGACGGACTTTTGCAGCGACTGGCAATGGTGGTATTTGATTCACCGCGCCGGCGCACTGCGATTGGATTTACTGCCGCCAGACACAAAACCCATTGTTCGCGTGATTGATGACTGGGTCACGGCGCGTCCGCTCGGCCTCGTCGCCGAAGGCAAAGTTGGCGAAGGAAAAATCATTGTCTGCGGTTTTGATTTGACGCGGGATGCGGATGATCCGGTTTCGCAACAGATGCGTAGCAGTCTGCTGGACTATGCCGCGAGCGACAAATTTGCGCCAGCGGCGGTGTGGAGCGAAACCGATGTAAAAGCGCTTTTCAAATCCGGCCGCTTCACCGCCAGCGCGAGCAGTTCGCACAGCGATTATCCGGCGGACAACGCGGTTGACCGCGATCCCAGCACTTTCTGGCACAGCGATTGGGAAAGTGGCGACACGCTTCCTGCGCACCTCGACATTGATTGCCAGGCCGAAGTGATGTTGCGGGGATTTGATTACACGCCGCGCCAGGACATGGATCGCGGGCGCATCGCAAACTATTCCGTGGAGATCAGCGTGGACGGAAAAACTTGGCAGCCGTGCATCAAGACCGCGAGTTTTCCGAATACAACGGACAAACAATCCGTGATTTTTGATCAACCGGTCAAAGCCCGCTATTTGCGGCTGACGGCGTTTTCCGACTACGGCGACGCGAACCAAGCGGCGGTGGCGGAAATCCAGCCGTTTTTGGTAAATACTTCCAAGGACAAATAAAAATGAAGCGCGCCGCACTGAGGTGTTTGCGGCTGGGTCTCTGTATTGCTGCGCTTTCAACTTATTCCACCCGCGCCGTGGAGGTCGTGCTGGACGCACACGTCACGGGCCGCGTTTTTCAAGGGCTGGGCGCGGTGAGCGCAGGCGCGTCGTCGCGGCTGCTGATTGATTATCCCGAAACACAACGCAGCCAGATTCTCGACTACTTGTTTAAGCCGAATTACGGCGCGGCGTTGCCACATCTCAAAGTCGAAATCGGCGGCGAGGTGAACTCCACCGACGGCACCGAGCCGACGCACCAGCGCACGGCGACGGACACCAATTACAATCGTGGTTACGAGTGGTGGCTGATGCAACAGGCCGTGGCGCGCAATCCGAACATTCAATTGGACAGCCTCGCCTGGGGCGCGCCTGGATGGATTGGCGGTGGGAATTATTATTCCACCGACATGATCAACTACATTTGCAATTTTCTGAACGGCGCAAAGAAGTTTTACAACCTAAACATCAATTTAACCGGTGTGCATAATGAGAGTGCCTACCAAACCAGTTGGATAAAGTCTTTACGCAACGCGCTCAATGCGAACGGACTGGCCAGAGTTAAAATTATCGCCGCCGACGAATGGAGCGATGGCTGGACGATCGTGACCAACATCATCGCGGATGTGGCGCTTTCCAACGCCATTTATGCCGTGGGCGCGCATTATCCCGGTCAGGTGGATAACACCAGTCCGGCCGCCGCGAAGACCCTGAGCCAGCCTCTCTGGAGCAGTGAGGAAGGCATCGGTGGCGCTACCTGGGCCAAAGCGCAAAGTCTGGCGCAGGTTTACAACCGCAATTACATCATCGGCAAAATGACGAAGGACGAGATCTGGAGTCCCATAACTTCTTACTACGATATACTCCCCGCCGCCGGGTCGGGTTTGATGAAGGCGAACACGCCGTGGTCGGGCGCGTATCAGGTTACGCCCGCGATTTGGGCCACGGCGCACACGACGCAATTCGCCCAACCGGGCTGGACGTATCTTGAAGGCGGCGCGAGCGCACTGCTGGCTGGTGGCGGCAGCTTTGTCACGCTCATGTCCTCCAATAACACTGACTATTCCATCGTCATCGAAACCACCGGAGCCACTGCGGCGCAAAGCGTGACTTTTCATCTGACGAATGGACTATCCACCGGCACGGTTCATGTGTGGCGGACCACAGCATTGCAATATTTCACCGAGCAAAATGACATCGCACCGATGAACGGCGCCTTTACCATTTCGCTCGCGACCAACTGCATTTACACATTGACGACCACCACGGGGCAGGCAAAAGGCGGCGCGACTTCGCCGGCGGCGGCACCGTTTCCGCTGCCGTTCAAGGATGATTTTGAAAGTTATGCCGGGGCCAAAACGCCGAAATTCTTTTCCGATCAGGCTGGAACTTTTGAAACCTTCACACGAGCGGAGCGTCAGGGCCAATGCCTGCGCCAAGTCCTGCTGCAAATCGGACTGGAGTGGGCGGCGGAGTGGCAGCCTTACACGCTCATCGGCGATGCGAGCTGGCAGAATTACGACGTGAGCGCGGATGTTTTGATTGAGACGAACAGCGGGTTGGCTTTCGTCATGGGCCGTGTCGGCAGTGTGCCGGGATTTTCTGACGCACTGCCCAGAGGTTATTGGCTGGCTTTGAACACCGGCTCAAGGGACTGGGAACTTCACTCGTCTTCCAATTTGCTGGCCAGCGGTTCCGCCACAGTTGCTGTCAGCACCTGGCACAATCTGCGGCTGGCGATGATGGGGAGCATTTTAAGTTGCTACGTGGATGGCGTTTTGGTGACTAATCTTGCGGACTATACCTATTCTTCAGGCATGGCGGGCTTGGGTTGCGGCTGGCACGGCGCGCAATTTGATAATTTCACTTTGCGCCAGTTGCATCGCGGCAGTTTTAACTTTGCGCTGACCGCCACGGCCAGCACGTCTTCTGTCTGGAAAAACGATCCGAATTATGCCGCGAGCATGGCGAATGACAACGATTCGACAACGCGCTGGAACTCGGCTTTTCCGACTTTGACTAATGAATGGCAGGAACTGGATTTTCCCGCGCCGACGACTTTCGACCGGACGGTTTATTCGGAGTTTGGCGGTCGTGTTTCCGGCTATCAGCTTCAGCATTGGAACGGCAGCGCGTGGATCACGGATGTCAACGGCGGCACCATCGGCGATTCCGCTTCCGATATTTTCCCGACCGTGACCGCGACCAGGGTGCGGCTCTATTTCACCAATTTTGTTTCGACACCTTCGATTTATGAGTTCGGCGTGTATGACGACGCGCCGGCGACGCATCTCGCGACCGCAGCAACCGCGAGCGCTTCCAGCGTCTGGAGCAGCAGTTACACCGCTAATCTGGCGAATGACAATAATTTTTCCACGCGCTGGAACGCGGGTTTCGGCACCACCAATAACCAATGGCTGGAACTGGACTGGCCTGCGCCGGTCAGTTTCAACCGCACCGTGCTATCGCAATTTGCCGACCGCGTGACGAGTTATGCCATCCAGCACTGGAACGGCAGCGCATGGGTTAGTGACGTGGTCGGCGGCCAATTGGGCGCGAGCAAGACGGATGTTTTTCCGACCGTCACCGCATCCAGCATTCGCTTTGTAGTTCTCACGGCGACGAATGTGCCATCCATCCGGGAGTTTCAGGTTTTTCATGATCCGCCGTCGGTGGCTTCCATTCGCATCAACGAATGGATGATCAACAACACGCACACCTTGGCCGATCCGGTCGGTGGCCAGTTTCAACCGTGGTTTGAACTCTACAACGCCGGCGCGACGAATGTGAATCTCACGGGCTACTTGCTCGGAGGCGCGTGGACGAATTTGTATCAATTTCAAATTCCCGCCGGCTACTCACTGGCTGCGTCCAACTTTATGTTGGTTTGGACCGACGGCCAAACGGGACAAAACACCGGCGGCGGCGGGGATTTGCATGTGAACTTTTCACTGCCGCAATCGCAATGCATTGTGCTCCTCAATGCGACCGGGCAATTGGTGGACGGAGTGGACTTGTTTCCGCAGGCCGCCGACACCGCCAGCGGCAGCAAATTGGATGGCGATCCGGCGATGCTGAGCCTGTTTGCTGCGACGCCGCGACAATCCAACAACCAGATTTGGTCAGAGTCACCGGGGGCGGCGGCAGGCACGGTGCGTTTGAGTTTCAACGGATTCCCGTTTGCCGCACACCGCATCCTGACCACCACCAATCTTCAAAACCCGGTTTGGACAACGCTTGCCACCGTGTGGGCGGATGGCTTGGGGGCGCTCAGTCTGGTGGATTCCAACGCGTCGGTTTTCAGCCGGCGATTCTATCGCGCCATTTCACCGTAAAATTTGTCCCTCGCCGCTTCCAAACCGCATTTCACAAGATTGGCGCTGTGATAAAATCAGCAATGCGATTGTGAAAATACGATATTGAGCAGCGCAACCGGGGGGGGGTAATTTTAGTATGTCACCAACTGAAATGCACGCCCTGACGGCACGGCGAATCGTGGTTTCTTTTGGCGGGAAAATTTGAGATGTGGCGCGGAGCCAGCGGTAGAATAAAACCTAGTCGCCGGCCAGCCCGCCATTTAGAAAGTTAATATCGTGAAACGACCCTTTAAATCAAACCGCGCGCTGAACCACCCTGGTTCTGTGGCGGGTTTCACCCTAATTGAATTGCTCGTCGTCATTGCCATTATTGCGATTCTGGCGGCGATGCTGCTGCCGGCCTTGGCGCGCGCCAAGGCAAGGCCAAGGACATTTCCTGCATCAATTACATCAAGCAATTGGGGCTGGCCAACACCATGTATCTTACGGACTCTGGCGGGAAATGTTTTGACTACACCACGCCCTGGCTTTTCCAGCTCGTGAATTACTCGCTGAAAAATCTCAACGTTCTGCCCTGTCCTTCTTCGCTAAACTTCAACAATCCCGTTTCTGGGAGCTTATAACCGCGATATAGATGAGGTGCGTATTTATAATCGAGCGCTCACAGGCGAAGAAATACTTCAGCTGGAGACGGTTCCCGAACCGACGGTTAGCGCGCTGTGTCTCTTTGGCATTGGATTTATGGCAACACACAGGACGCGGAAGTTGTACCGAAAGCTCTTCTGAACGAGTAGCCGACGGCATCTTTCCAAAGGTCGGCGTGAAAATCTAAAGCGCCACAAATTCCGGCCTGATTCCCTTTTTGTCGCAGTGCAAAATCGCGACGCTCCGGGCCGCGCCGAGCTTGGTCGGCCCGCGTAGCGCGGATTGAAAAACAGCTTGCCAACCTTATTTTCGGCCAAGCCCGTGTTCGGGACTACGCTTGTTGTGCCGCACAACCGTGATGCAAATTTTTCCGGGCAGCGCGCGAAACAAAAAGTGGTAGGGAAATCGTTGGCGGTTGACGCGCCGAAGTCCCGGGTCGGTGAAATGAAAATGCTCGGGGTTATTGGCGGCCGCTTCAATGCGAGACATAAGCTCGTTCCAGAACTCATCCGCCAGACGAACCGAAATGTCGTCGTAATATCTGAGGATGCCGTTCACGTCCCGTTGCACGGACGGATGGTAGGTGACCCTCATCGTCCGCGTTCGGCTCGAACCCGGTGGACGAATTCCTCGTGCGACAAAGGCTCAACCGTGCCGCTCTCCAGTTCGCGCGCGCGCACGGCCACTTCCTCGTCGGAAACCTCCGTGCCCGGAGGTGGAAGGGTATTCAAAAGTTTGCAGACCAGGTCAACCCGCTGACCTTCCGGCAGTGCGATGGCTTCCCTCTCAATCTCCTGCAATTTCATGCGTTTAGCGTAGCAGCGGGAAGCGCTCTGCGCAATGCGGAAACCCACCGGGATTTCCAGCTTTTTACAGCGCCACAAACTCCGGCCTGATTCCCTTTTTGTCGCAGTGCAAAATGGCGACGCTGCGGGCCGCGCCAAACTTGGGCCGGCCGGCGTAACCTGGATTCAAAAACAACATCCCGCCGAGCGTTTCACTGGATTGCCGGTGCGTGTGGCCGAAGACCACGACCTCCGGCCGCTGGCGCAAAATGTGCCGGGCGGTCTGCTGGTCCAGCGCCTGCGGAATCAAGATGTGCTGGATGAGAAATTTTCGCCCGGCCAGCTCGATGGTTGCCGTCAGTTTGAGCGACATCGTCACGTCGTTGTTCCCTAACGCGGCGGTGACAGGCGCGATCTGTTCAAGCTGGAAAAGTATCCAGGCCGTGCAGACATCGCCCGCGTGCAGGATGTGATCCACGCCGGCGAAAATGTCCGGTACGCGGGGGTCGAGGAAATCGTGGGTGTCGGAGATGACGCCGATTTTCATGTTCGTGCTGCGTGAAACGTGATGCGGCGGCCTTGGCCGGTTCACGGTTCACGGTTCACGCCTTCGCCTCCTCCGGCTCGGCTTCGGATTCTTCCTCGCCCTTCACGCCCGCGACTTTGTCCGCCGGGGATTCCGCCGTGAGTTTCATCGCGCCGACAAACAGTCCGGTGAACAGTCCGCCGCTCATCAGGGTGTTGCGGAAAAACTCCCACGTCGGCGGATAACCCGGCAGTCCCGTCGTGAGTGCCTGCACCCAGCCCATGAGGGTTTTGGCGTAGCCCGGATTGTGGAACCACGACGCGGTGTTGGTGATGAGGTAAAACAAAATTGCGCCAAGCACGCCGCCGCCCAACAGCTTGAGAAAATTCATCCCCGGCTTGAACTGGCGTCCGAGCAGAACGATCGCCGCGAAGGCGAGGGTTTTCAAAAGCATGTAGCCGCTGAAGACGGGTTCGTGGTAGAAAAACAGGTTGAGCAAAACATCCGTGACGAGCAGCGCCCCCATCGGCAGCCACCACGCCATCGCGCCGCTGAAATAAACCCCGCCGCAAAACGCCAGTGCGTAGGCCGCGCTGAAATTCAGCGGCAACAGGCCGGGAATCCGCGACAACGCGAACACCAGCATCAAGGCCAGCGGAAAGATGGTTTTACTTTTCACAAGGTTATCCTAGCGCAAAGCCGCATTTGGTCACGCAAAACTGTGACTTCAACGCCGGGTGATTTTCCTCCCGATTGCGCGTCGGTGAATCTATAATGCCTCGTATGGCAATCATCGGCAGACGCAACACGCTTTCCATCGAACGCGCATCCGGCCCCGGCCTCTACCTCAACGGTGGCGCGCTGGGCGAAATCCTTTTGCCCGGGCGTTACATCACCAAGGCGATGGTGCCCGGTGCGAAGCTGGACGTGTTTGTCTATCTCGATTCCGAAGACCGCCTCGTCGCCACCACGGAAACGCCGCTCGCAATGGTCGGTGAGTTTGCCTGCCTGAAAGTCATCAGCCTCAATCTCCGCATCGGTGCGTTTCTCGACTGGGGTTTGTCCAAGGATTTGCTGCTGCCGTTCCGTGAACAGGAAACTCCCGTGCGCGTCGGCCAATCCGTCGTCGCCTGCGTTTATCTCGATGAGAAAACCAACCGCATCGTCGCCAGCACGCGCTTGCGGCGGCAATTGAACCGTTCGCGCAACACTTATCGCGACGGCCAGCCCGCCGAACTTCTCATCACCGGAAAAACTCCGCTGGGCTACAACGCCATCGTGGACAACGACCGTCTCGGCCTGCTCTATCACGACAATCTCGCCACGCCGCTCGCGATCGGTCAGCGGATCAAAGGTTTCGTCCGCACCGTTCGTCCCGGTGGCAAGCTGGATTTGAGCCTCGATCCTTCCGGTTACAAACGCGTGGCTCCGTTGAAAGATCAGATCGTTCAACTACTCGAAGCCAAAGGCGGCAAGCTGGACTTCGACGACAGCAGTTCGCCGGAAGCCATTCGCGCCACGTTCGGTTGCAGCAAGAAAGCCTTCAAGCAGGCCCTCGGCGCGCTCTACAAATCGCGGCGCATCGCCTTCCGCAATCCCGGCATGGAACTGCTCGACAACACCACCTTCTCACCGGGCCGCTGATGTCCGTCGAACTCACAGAAGCGCTTCTCAGCAAAGCCGCCGGCTGGGACGTGATGAAACGCGCCCGCGCCTACCTCGAACAAGGCCAGGTGCTGAGTTCGTTCTGGGGGCCGCCGTTGTTGCGCGGCGTGATCCAGGTGGATGGCGCCTCCATCCGTGCCTCGATGGTCATCCATAACGGTATTGATATTGAAAACCTCTGCACTTGTCGGGAAGCCCGGCAGTGGGGGAAAATCTGCGCGCACGGCGTGGCCGTGGGCTTGCACTGGTTGAACGCGCAGAAAGCGGAAGTGCCTCCAACTCCCACCGCCGTCCGCAGCGCGACGTCGAGCGCCAAACCGGTCGTAAAAAAAACTCCGACACTGCTGCGCGCCGACTCCGGTGAACCCGCCGAACTATTCATCATTCTTCCACCAAACTTCGAGCAAGCTGTCGCGCGCGGTCGGACTATGCTCGTCCTCGAAGCGAAGTGGGGCGGAGGACGCTGTCCGTTGAACGCTTTGCCCAAGGGCCGCACCTTCGCCTTCTCCGCGCAGGACAACGCTGCGCTGGATGCTTTTGAGAAATTCACCGACGGCGAAACGCCCGCAATTCTCCAACTTGAAACCAAAGACTTCGCCACGCTCCTGCCCGCGCTCGTCGGGCACCCCCATCTTTCATTGGGCAAAACCACCGAAGTCACCGTCAGCAAAACCCCGCTGGCCCTGCCGCTGCGTGCGACGTTGGAAGCGAACGGTGAAATCGTTATCACGTTGCGTAGCGGCGACGCCCCGTCGCCGTCCGGTGGCCGCGACGCCCTCGTCGCGCGGCCCCGAGCAGGCGACGAGGCGTCGCCTGCACCCTCTGCGACGGGGGCGTCGCAGCTACCAACCATGATCGGTGACTGGGTTTGGCAGAATAACACGCTCCAACCGCTCGCGCTGCCGCCGATGCTCAAGGAAATTTTCCGCGCACCCGTGTGGGTGACCCGGATGCAGGTGCCACAATTCCTCAGCCAGCATTGGCCGCAATTGCAGTCGTCGGGAAATGTGGAGGCCAATTTTCAACTCGATGATTTCACGCTCGAACCGCAGGCCCCGCGCTTCCTGCTCGAACTCAAGGGCGGTCTCGCCCAACTCATCGCGAGGCTGCAATGCGCCTACGGCACGCGCATTATGACGCTTGGCGTGACGGATTCCAGCGAGAGCGTCTGGCTGCCCGATCCCGAAGTGACCACGCGCTATTCGACCCGCGACTTTGCCGCCGAGCGCGCGGCATTGGGGCGATTGCAGCGCAATGGATTTTCCGCGCCGGACGGTCAGGGCAAGCTTCAACTCGCCGGACAGAACTCCGTGTTGAACTTTCTCGCCCGCGAATTTCCCAAGCTGCAGCGCGAATGGAGCGTCACGCTGGACGAGCAACTGGAAAACCGCACGCTCAAGAACATCGAGCGCGTCGAGCCGCAGTTTGAAATCACGTCGTCGGGCGTGCAGTGGTTCGATCTCGGCGTCGTCTTCGCCACCAGCAGCGGCGAGAAATTTTCCTCGGCGGACATCCAGCGGCTGATCTTGTCCGGCCAGAGCCACACGCGTTTGAAGAACGGCAAGACCGCCGTGATTGACACCGGCGCGGTGGAGGAATTGCAGGAGGTGCTGCTCGACTGCGCGCCGCAGCAAAACGCGGCGGGCTATCGCATGAGCAATGCGCAGTCCGGTTTTCTCGAAGCCACATTGCGACAACACAGCGATTGGAAAGTGGCCGCGCCGGCCGCCTGGCGCGACCGCGCGGCGAAACAAAGTGGCGAGGCGAAATTGGAATGTCCGCCGCTCGGCGATCTGGAAGGCGTGCTTCGTCCGTATCAAAAACACGGCGTGGCCTGGCTGGGTTTTCTGCGGGCGAACGGCTTCGGCGGCATTCTCGCAGACGAAATGGGCTTGGGCAAAACCTTGCAAGCACTGGCGTTTCTGAACATGTGGCGGCAGGCATCCCTGCCTGCCGTAGAGCCGGGCTTCCAGCCCGCCGGAGCGAGCGTGAGTATTTCAAACGCAAAAAAAAGTTTGGACGCTGGTCCGGGCGGCAGGATGCCGCCCTCTACGGCAGGCAAGGATGCCTGCCGCCACGCTCCTCATTTGATCGTCTGCCCCACCAGCCTCGTCTTCAACTGGGTCGCCGAAGCGAAGAAGTTCACGCCCGAACTGAAAGTCCTCGCGCTCCACGGCCCGGATCGCCACGCGTTGTTCGACCAGATTTCGTCGAGCGACCTGGTCGTGACCAGCTACGCACTGATCCGCCGGGATGCGGAAAAATATCGCGAGTTTGAATTCGACACCACGGTGCTCGACGAAGCCCAGCACATCAAAAACCGTCAGACGCAAAACGCGCAAGCTGTCAAAGCCGTGCGCTCGAAACATCGCCTTGTAATCACCGGCACGCCGCTGGAAAACTCTGTGCTCGATCTTTGGTCCATCTTCGACTTCCTCATGCCCGGCTACCTGGGCACGGCCAAGGATTTTCGCGAACGCTACGAACTGCCCATCGCCAAGGAGAAGAACGTCGAGGCGCAGAAGCGGCTCGCACGGCGACTGCGTCCCTTCATGCTGCGTCGCCTAAAGAAGGAAGTGGCGAAAGACTTGCCCGCGAAGCTCGAACAGATTTCGTTCTGCGAACTCACGCCGGATCAACGCGGAGTTTATCAGCAGGTCATCGAAGCGAGCCGCAAGGAAGTGCTCGAAGCCGTCGGCGCGCAAGGTCTCGCGAAAAGCCGGATGGTGGTGCTGAGTGCGTTGCTGCGGTTGCGGCAGATTTGCTGCGACCTGCGGCTGCTGAAACTTCCTGGTAGGGACGCGTTCCACCGCGTCCGTGAATTTTCTGCGGAAGATGAGGACGCGGTGGAACGCGTCCCTACCGAATCACCCACGCTCTCGGCTTCCTCGGGCAAACTGGAGTTGTTCAGCGAGTTGCTGGAAGAAGTCATTGACGGCGGGCATCGCGTGCTGGTGTTCAGTCAATTCGTCAGCATGTTGACCTTGCTGAAGGAGCGGCTCGCGGAAGAAGGAATTGAGTATTGTTACCTCGACGGTTCGACAACGGATCGTGGGGCTGTCGTTGAGAAATTTCAAACGAGCACGGCGATTCCAGTCTTCCTCATCAGCCTGAAAGCCGGCGGCGTGGGTTTGAATCTCACCGGTGCGGACACGGTGATACATTTCGATCCGTGGTGGAATCCGGCGGTGGAAGATCAGGCGACGGATCGTGCGCATCGCATCGGCCAGACGAAAGTCGTAACGAGTTACAAGCTGATCACACGCGACACGGTGGAGGAGAAAATCCTGCTGCTCCAAAACCGCAAGCGCGAGATCATCCAGGCGACCATCGGCGGCGAAGAGGAATTCGCAGCGGCTTTGAACTGGGATGAGATTCAGGAGTTGCTGGCTTGAGGCAACCCGGCGTGAGGCCAGCAAGGATGCTTTGACCCTGCTTG
>JAYWBR010000211.1:0-5421 GCA_043781315.1 Verrucomicrobiota bacterium
CTCGGTGCGACGGCGATCTGGATTTCGCCCATCGTCAAAAACGGCAGCGGCGAATATCACGGTTACTCCGGCGCAGATTTTTATTCGGTTGATCCGCATTGGGGCACGCTCTCCAACTTGCAGGTCATGGTGAACGCCGCACACGCCAAGGGTCTGCTCGTCATCCAGGATGTCGTGGTCAATCACGGCAGCACGCTCAACAACATCAACGGGAACACGGCGTTCACGACGAACGGCTACACGTTGACCTACGCAAGTTCGTCCAAGAAATACGCCGCGCCGTTCAACACCAACGCCGCCAACCCTTCGCTCTCGAATCTTTTCCACAATTACGGCGCGATCCAGGATTACAACAACACGCAGCAGGTCGAGCTGGGCGAACTCAGCGGGCTGGACGATTTCCGCACGGAGACGGTTTATGTCCGCACGAACATGGCGGCGGTTTATGGCTATTGGATCACGAACGCGGGCTTTGACGGCTTCCGCGTGGACACGGTGAAACACTGTGAGATGGGTCTCTGGCAGGACTGGTGCCCGCGCATCCACAGCGCGGCGGCGGCGAATGGCAAAACCAATTTCTTCATGTTCGGCGAGGTGTATGACGGCTCGGAGACGAAGGTCGGCAGCTATTCCGGCACGAACGGTGGCGGCGCGTTCAAACTGGATTCACTGCTCGACTACCCGTTGTTCTTCGCCGCGCAAAATGTATTCGAGTGGGGCGGCAACACGAAACAGATTGAAGACCACTACAACGCCCTCGCTGCCAACTACGATCCTAACACACAGAATCAACTCGTCACCTTCCTTGATAATCATGACACCACGCGCTTCCTGAACTCCGCCAACGCCAACGGTGACACCAACCGTCTCGCCGTGGCGCTGGAATTTCTCTACACCTCGCGCGGCATCCCGTGTCTTTATCAGGGCACCGAACAGGCGTTCAACGGCGGGGCGGATCCGAACAATCGCGAGGACATGTTCGCCGGACAGTTCAAGGACGCCGGCCAGGCGGGCGTGGACAGTTTCAACATGTCGCATCCGCTCTTCCAGCTTGTCGCGAAGTTGAACAATTTCCGCCGTCTCTATCCCGCGCTCGCCCTCGGCACGCATGTGAACCAGTGGAACAATCCGAACGGAGCCGGCCTCTTCGCCTACGCGCGCCGGTGGGGCACGCAGGAAGTGTTCGTGGTTTTCAACACCTCGAACGCCGTGCAAGTCCTCCCCAGTCGCAATCTGACCTACGCGCCCGGCACCAAACTGGTGAACCTGCTCGACACCAATGAACTCCTCACCGTGACCGCCGGTTCGCAGACGCCGCTGATTTCCGTGCCGGCCGTGACCGCCAAAATCTTCATCGCGCAAGCGCAACTCCTGCCGCTCGACCCGGTCGTCGTGAGCAACTCACCTGCGCACGGCGTTGCCAATGTGCCGACCGCCACCGCCATCACGCTGCGCTTCAGCAAGCCAATGGACACGAACAGCGTACAGGCTGCGTTCAGCATCAGCCCCGCGGCGAGCGGCGTCATCGTGTGGTCGGCGGCGCGCGATACGCTGACTTTCACCGCTGCGGGCGCGGGTTTGCCGGGGCTGACGAACATCTTTGTGCGCCTGACGAACTCAGCGGTGGACGCGGTTTCCGGCAACGCTCTGGTTGCGCCGTACGAATTGAAATTCAAAACCTCCGCTTCAAGTTTCGTTGATACCTCGCCGCCCACGATCTCGATTCAGACGCCGACGAACAGTGCGGTGATTGCCGGCGGGCTGACCATTTCGGGAACGGCCACGGACAACATTGCGGTCGCGAAAGTCGAAGTGCGTTTCGACAGCGGCGCATGGGTGACGGCCAGTGGCACGAATGCGTGGAGCTTGAATCTGAACAGCTCGAATTTCCTGAACGGGCCGCATCAGCTTTTTGCGCGGGCGACGGACACTTCGGGAAATGTTTCCAGCACGAACAGCGTCAGCGGGCGGTTCTTCAACGTGCCGGGGAATTATTTGCAGCGCCTCAGCGGCGGCAACCCGAGCAACGTGGTGGATTGCAGCGCGAACTCTTGGTTGAAAGACGCGGCGTACAGCTTCGGTGCGTTTGGCTATTCGGGCGGCACGACGGGGAACGTCGCGAGCGCGATCAGCGGTCTCTGCGCCTCCGCGCAATCGTTGTATCAGCGCGAACATTACAGTACCGCCACCAACGGGTTTTTCTACGAGTTCGATTGTCCGGCGGGGGTTTATGAAACCACGCTGCTCGAAGCCGAAACTTTTTGGACGACGGCGGGCAAGCGGGTTTTTAATGTCTTCATCCAGGGCCAGCCGGTGTTGACGAACTTCGACATCTTCGCCGCTGCCGGCGGGCAAAACATTCCGTTGACCCGCGTCTTCACCAATGCGGTCACCAATGCGCAACTTCAGATTTTGTTCGCGCCGATCACGGACAACGCGCGCGTCTCCGGCGTGCAGGTGCGGAAGATCGCCGACATGTTCAGCGACACGGACGGGATTCCTGACTGGTGGCGGCTCGCGTATTTCAGCCACGCGCTGGGTTCCGCCGCCGACAATTCGCGCGGCTCAGACGATGCCGACGGCGACGGGGTTTCCAATCTCACGGAATTTCTGAACGGCAGCGATCCGCTGAAGGCGGCTTCATTTCCAACGGGACCGGTCTTCGGCATCACGGATATTTTGCTGGTGGGAAATGATGTGCAACTGAGTTTCTCGGGCGCGGCCAACTGGACGTTCCAACTGCAACGGCGCGACACGTTGGACAGTTCCACGACCTGGGCGAATGTCGGCGCGGCGCAGTCCGGCAGCGGCGGTGGTTTGGGGTTGGCCGATTCCGGCGGGGCGACGAACTTCGCGCGGTTCTACCGGATTCAAGCGCGCTGAACAGCGCACGTTCAACCACGCAGATATTTCACGACGGCCTCGGTGCGCGAGTGGACGTGGAGCTTTTCATAAACCGTCCGCACATAGCTGCGCACGGTGTCAATGCTGATGGTCATGCGGTCGGCGATTTCCTTGTAGGCATAGCCCTTGGCGAGCAGGTCGAGGAATTCCGTTTCGCCGGGCGTGAGTTTGGCCATCGCCGACTTCTCCCCGCCGGGCCGGGAAAAAAACTGCACGACGCGCCGGGCGAGCTGCGGCGTCATCGGGGAACCGCCGTCGGAAACATCCTGGATGGCTTCGAGCAGTCGGGCGGACGCGGTGCGTTTGAGCAGGTAACCGCTGGCACCAGCCTTGAGGGAGTTGAAAAGCGAATCGCTGTCCTCATAGACCGTGAGCATCAGCACATGCAGCGAGGGCAGGGCGGCCTTCAATTGACGGACGCACTCCACGCCGTTCATCCCGGGCAGGTTGATGTCCATCAGGACGACGTCGGGAATCTTGGCGGGAATTTCCTTCAAGGCCGTCTCGGCATCCGGGTAGTCGCCAGTGAGTCGGAGGTTGGGCGCACGCCGGATCAGGGAGGCGAGGCTGGTGCGAATGCCCTCGTCGTCGTCCACAATGGCAACTTTGATTTGCATGAATTCAATCACCGCGCCGCTGTGAATGCCACAAAGCGCGGCGGCGGCGCAACTGCATGAATGTGCGGCAAGGGGTGGTCACACTCAAGAGCGGCCGGGTTTGTGATGGTTGGCGGCAAGATTCACGGTGAGCCGCACGGTTGTGCCGCGGCCGGGGGCGCTTTGCAGTTCGAGTTTGCCGCCGATGGATTCGGCCCGCTGCCGCATGTTGCCCAGGCCGTTGCGTTGCTCGGGGACCGGGCGCGAGGCGGGGGTGTAGCCGTGGCCATCGTCTTCCACCAGGATTTCCAAGAGGCTGCCCTCGGCCTTGGCCTGGACGCGCACCTCGCCGGCGGCGGCGTGTTTGAGCGTGTTCGTGAGCGCCTCTTTGACGATCAGGAAAATGTTGTGCCGCATGTCCGGCGGCACCGTGAGCGTGGGCAGATCGTGCGGCAGATCCAGGCGGCAGCGGGTGGGGTTGCTGGCGAAGAGTTCGCTGGCGAAGTGGGCGATGTATTCGACCAACCCCTGCAAGGTGTCGCTGCCGGGCCGGACCGCCCAGACGATTTCTTCCAGCGCCCGGACGGTCTGGTCGGCGGCCTGTGTGAGTTTGATGGCGTGGGCCTCCACTTCGCGGGGATTGTTTTTATCGGCGCGAACCAAGCCGCTTAACAAAGAAATCTGCGTCAGGGAAGAACCCAGATCGTCGTGCAAATCCTGGGCGATGCGGGCGCGCTCGCGTTCCAAGGCGCGCTCCTGTTCGGCCAGCTGCAGTCGGCGTTGGAACTTGCGTTTTTCCACCACCCTCACGGTTGTGCCCACGCCGACGAGCAGGCCGGTGGCCGCCACAGAAATAAACCACCACGTCTGCCAGAAGCGGATCACGATGAAGTCATCAAACGCGGTCGCCACGGCCATGTCGCTGAAAGTCCAGCCGTTGCCGCCGTTGTCGTGGCGCAGGCGGATCTGGTCGAACGACGCGTTGGCCTTGAACTTCGTCACCAGGCTTTCGAGCTGGTTTTTGTCGGTTGCACCGCGCCCCAGATTTGGATTCAGCCAGACAGTGACGAGGTCATCCCCACCCGGGACGTATTGGACTTTGAAGATGATGGTCCGCTCCACGTTGTGGTGCGGCAATTCGTACGGCAGGAACTGGCCGAGGCGGGACGGTTCGGGATTCGAGGACTTCAGGTTGAACTCTCCGGCGACCTTGTTGGAGGGGCCGAGTTCCGACGTGTACCAAGCGGAATAACCCCAGGCTTCCGGGGCGTTGCCCACGGCCAGTCGGGGATCGCCGTGTTCAAACAACTGCAGGGCCGCGTCGTACGGCTCCACGGCGGCATCGGAAAGTGGGTCCACATGAAATTTGAAATACAGCACATCACTGGCGGAATCATCCCGCTTCACCGCGCCGCCCAAAATATCCACGCCCTCGCCCGTGCTGTGGGTGAGCCGCGCCCCCACGTCGCTCCACAAAATCACCGCTGGCAGGCGCGCCGCAAAAACGAAGACTCCGGCGGCCAGCAGCGGCAGGAGTTTTAGCGGGCGCGCACGATGAACGGCGGCGGGCGATCGGATCATGGGCTGATTATGCGGCAGGACGACTGATTGCCAAATAAATTTGCGGGAGTATTGCCGGCGGCGGGCAATGGTGAAGACGCGTTGTGCTCCGGGGCGAAGCATCCGTTGAATTACGGAAAAAACCGGCGGCCCCGCACAAACATGCGGGTGATTTTTTTTGATTTTTAAAACCGATTCTGCTACACCAGAGATCGTCAACCCGTAAAAAAACCGTAACAACTCGAACAACACCATTAATCATGAGGGAACCTCCGAAAACTACTTTTCGGGGTTGGGTTAATGGTGCTTGTTCGGTTTGAGGTGTGACTGGTTTCAGGGTGACTCCTTTTGTTGGTGTTTC
>JAYWBR010000212.1:0-5400 GCA_043781315.1 Verrucomicrobiota bacterium
AGGTCGCGCGCACGAATAACCTGTTCAATTTGCCTGTGTTGGTGAGATAGAATAATTCCATTCACCGTGAAAGTCATCTCGTCGGATTCGCACTGCTTCAAGCTCCTGGTCCGTCACTTTGATTCCGCTTTCGTACACCATTTGATCCAGCGCCGCTTTGACCTTCAAGCCGGTTTTGGTTGTCGTGCTTCCAATCAACTTCACGATCAGGTCGTGACTCACCAGGGGCCGGCCTCGCCAGTTCTGCGTCACGTGGCAGAACAGTCTGTGCTCGATCTTGTTCCACTTGCTCGTGCCCGGCGGAAAATGGCTCACGTGCAGCGTCAGTCCTGTGGCGTCGGCTAATTCCTGCAACGCGATTTTCCATAACCGACAGCGGCTGGAGTTGGAGCCGCCACCGTCGGCGGTGATCAACAGTTCCGTGGCGTGCGGGTAGCGGGGCCGGCCCATTTCCTTCCACCATTTCAGAATCGTTTCAGCGGCAAAACGGGCCGTGTCGTGGTCGGTTCCGACGCTCACCCACCCTTCGTTGGCCGTCAGATCGTAGACCCCGTAGGGAGTCACGCGGCCCTTGTCCGGAGCCTTGTCAATAAAGTCATGCACCCGCACTTCCTCGGGACGTCCCCTGGGCTGCCATTCTTTCCCGTTATTCTTGAAATCCCCGACCAATTCCTTCTTTTTCGCGTCCACCGACACCACCGGCTCACCACGCGACTGCATCGCCGCCACCCGGGCGTTGATATGGCCGAACTGGGCGTCCCGGTCAGCGTGTGTCGTGCCCTCGCGTGTCTTGCAATTGCCCTGCAGGCTGTAGTCCTGCATCTTGAGCAACGCCGCCACCTTCCGTGCCGACACGGGATGACCGCGACGCGTCAACTCCGCCGCCAGTTTGCTTGTGCTCTTGAGGGTCCACCGCAGCGACGACATCGGATCGCCCCGCGTCTCCGGCGCGATCAACGCCTCCAGTTCCGCCACGATCTGCGGATCAACCGTCAGCAGCGACTTGCTTCCGCCCCCGGGACGACGAACACGCATCGTCACCGCCGGCGCATCCGGCCGGGAACGCGCCGCCAGCTCCCGCACGCCAATGCCGACAGTTGTTCGCGACAACCCCGTCGCCACTGAAACCATGGAAACACCACCCCATCCCACGGCCATCGCCTCGGCCCCAGCCCACTGCCGGCGAGAACGCTCATCCAAAACCGGTTCCAAGGCTTCAAACTTCCGCCGAATCCCTTCGACAATCATCGCATCACGCATGAAAAACATTAAAACAAGTCAACACAAAGTTGAACAGGTTATTTGTGCGCGAGACCTAACTGTCATCCCGAGTGATTGCAAGTTTTTGGTAGCACGTGCGTGGCACTGGAGGGCGGCGGTCCCCCGCCGCTTCATCGCCCTGGAGGGCGGCGGTCCCTGCCGCCGCTGCGGCGGTCGAGGACGACCGCCCTCCAGAATACATTTTCGGGAAAGCCCCTCCGAATGACAATGGACTGGTGCCCATATTGATGTCAAAAGCTTCAATTGGCATACGGAATCGTCCCGGTTCGATCCAAAACATACCCCCACTTTTCAACATAGCTTTTTGCCGGCAAAAATTCGTCGCAGGTCTCTTTCAGCTTCCGATCGAGCGTCTCATTCAACGTCACCTGCAAGGCCGCGTGTTCCGCTTGGCCGATCAGATTTTCCATCTGGTACGGATCGCGCTCATTGTCGAATAAGAGCCAGGGCCCCTTCAGATCGCGCGCGTAGGTGTATCGAGTCGTTCGCACGGCTCGATATTCCCGGCCACCCAGCAGCCGATTCCACTGCCCGAAAGGCGCCGGGCAGAGAATGAGCGAAGCGGAATCGGTTGGGTCTTTACCGCCCGCCAGATACGCCGCAAGATTCACACCCTGTACACTCGGCGGGATTGGCACCTCGCACAGGCCGAGGATCGTCGGCATCAGGTCTTCGGTGTTGGTGGTCCCCGTCAAGTGCCGCCCCGTCCGTCCCCACTTTGCCGGCCAGTGCATCAACAGCGGAACGCGCACCGATTCATCGAACGGCTGCTGCTTGTTGTAGGCTCCATGCGAGCCGAGCAGATCACCGTGATCGGCGGTGAATACGATGACGGTGTTGTCGTCGACGCCCGCGTCCTTGCAAGTCTGCCATAGGTCGCCGAAGCATTGATCGAGAGCGGTGCAATGTGCATCGTAACCCGCCATCCGACCGCGCACCTGATCGGCAATCGAGGCGGGTACGTTCGGCGGCAGAATCAGTTTCGCCGGATCGTACATCTCACGATATTTCGGCGAAGCCGTCTGATAGGGATCGTGCGGCGGGCCCCACGCCAAAAACAGCACGAACGGTTTATCCCCCTTCGCATGGCCGAGCACATAGTCCTGCGCATCGCGGGTCTGAGCGACGGCATCGTAGCCTTCCCATTGTTGCTTCTCCGGCCCATCGGCGAAGTAGAAAGAATGGTTGTAATCGTGCGTGCATTCGAGCACTTTCCAATAGTTAAATCCCTGTCGCCTTTCGCGCGGAATAAAGCTGGATCGACCATGCCCGTCGACGTGCCATTTGCCGATGTAGCCCGTGTCGTAACCTGCCTTGCCCAGCACTTTGGCAATCGTCACGGCTTCGGGTGCCAGCGGAGCATCGTTCATGAACAAGCCGTGCGTCAGAGCGCGTTGACCGGTCAGAATGGAGGCCCGCGTCGGGGTGCAGACCGGGATGTTCGACACCGCGTTGACGAACCGCGCACTCTCACGCTCGAAGGCATCCAAGTGCGGCGTTTTCACGTTCGGATCGCCCGCGTAACCGAAATTTTGCGCCCGCCATTGATCGGCAATAATGACAAGAACGTTCGGCCTATTCGTCTCCTCGGCAACAGCGGGAAATGAACCACAGAGAGCACAAAGCACACCGAAAAAATGTGGAAATGCTTGAAATGGTTTCATCGAATCCACCCGTACCTGTTTAGCGGTGGCCCGGAAGCCGCGTTTTTCTTCCCCCGGATTTGCAAATTGTGGGACAGGAGGTTCATTTCGATCTGGCACACCGAAACCCCAGGTGCGAAGCCGCGCTGCTCACTTCGCCTTTCCCCCGCACCCCGGGGCGATAGGCACCGCAGTAGATATCGCTGCATAGGAATGACCCGCCGCGCTGAACGCGCTTGGGGGCGGTGGGTTCATCCGGATCGAAGCTGCTCTCCGGACCCAGGGGATTTGCGGCGGGACTGTGTGCGTAGTAGTCCGGGCGATACCAGTCAGAACACCATTCCCACACGTTGCCGGACATGTCGTGCAGCCCGAACCCATTGGCCGGGAAGGAGGCAACCGGTGCCAGGCCGGTGAAGCCATCCTCGGCGAAATTTTGATTGGGAAAATGCCCCTGCCAGGTGTTCGCCATGTGCTTACCGGCGGGCTTCATTTCCTCGCCCCACACAAACTCCTTCTGTTCCAGCCCGCCTCGAGCCGCGTACTCAAACTCGGCCTCGGTCGGAAGTCGTTTTCCAGCCCATTTCGCGTAGGCCACGGCATCCTCATACGCCACCTGCACCACGGGGAAATTGTCGCGGCCTTGTAGATCGCTCCCCGCCCCGCTCGGATGATTCCAGCAGGCCCCGTGAACGTAGACCCACCAACCGGACACATCCCGCAATGAGACCGGCGCAACGGGCGGCGTGAAGACCAGTGAACCCGCCACCAGATCCACCGCGGGCACCCCGGGGAAATCTTTGGCATCCGGCTTGCGCTCCGCCACGGTTACATAGTGCGTCGCTGCGATGAACTTCGCAAACCGGGCATTGGTGACGGTGGTCTTGTCCATCCAGAACCCATCGAGGCTCACGGAATGCACGGGAGTGGCATCGGGAATCGTGGCGCTCCCCATCTTAAACACGCCGGCGGGAATCCAGACCATTCCATCCGTTGATGCCTGCTGCGACGAAGGTGAATTCGCGAGCGCAACCTCCGACTTTGAACGGGAGCATCCGAGCATCGCGGTCCATCCGACGATGCCTGCGATCAACGATCGAGTGAGAGTACTGCTGAACTTCACGAGGAACCTCTTCTGAATCCACTGCCATGATTCAATCGTGGCGGCGCAATGCCGCTGTTGACGAGACATCATTGCGGATTGGTCGTGCGACACAAATGCCTCCCGATTTTCTCGATTTCGCGAATAGAATCTCAGTTCATGTTAGACGGAATAACCCGCGCTTGCGAACGTGCCGTGTCAATAGTTTGAACGAACTCCTACCCGTTTTGAAGGTGGTTTCTGTGCAGTGTGCCGCCATGCCGATGAGAATGTCACGCGTCGATCGCAGACGATCTACGCCGCATCGGGTTGAATCGACCGCAAGAGTTGGCGGGCCGGGATCCTTACGACCTATTCGACGCATGCAGAATCATGCCTCGTCGTAGCGCCGACAAAAGAAAGAAGGAACCCGGTGCGTCGCCTACGGCTTCCGCGTCCGGCTTGTTTCGCAATGAAATGAACAGCGCGACCCACTTTTAAACCAACGTGACTTTGCTACCCTCAGTTGAATCAACTTAAATAGGGTTGATCTCAAAAAGGAGATTTCATGTTTCGTTGGATGGATGGGCCGTCTGATCATTCTTTTGGGATGGGCGGCTACGAGGGTGGACGCACCTTCGGCAATTACGAGCATCGGCTCGCGGCCAACGACAAATCCGGCAAGCGCGTGAAGTACCGCGAGTGGGACGTCAACCCCCACCGCGCCGGCGGCGGATGCCACCACGCTCAAGCGCATTCTCGCGGACGCGTGTACCTACTGGAACGGCACGAAAAAAGTCCCCTTCCACTTTGTTTTTCAAACCGATTCTAAAGAAGCAAACGATCTGCTGAAGCGATGGACCGGGCTGGAGATGATCGTATAAGGTTTGTTCGGCAAACGCCCGCCCACCGCTGTCGCGCGGGTAACGAACGGAATTAAAGGGGTTTTCAGTTAAGTGCAGCTCGCTGGGCTCGAACCAGCAACCTTCGGTTTCGTAGGCAGCAAGCTACGGCATTTACCGTTATTGACGGTTTTTGATAATCATTGAAAAGTCCCTTGTTTTCAAGCACTTCCGTTCCTTTTGAGTTATATTGAGATTGACGGCTTTTGACGCCCCCGGTTGCACGGGGGTTGCACGGCGCGGTTTAGCTCAAAAGGAACACCGATGGAAAAGACTCAACTTCGCATCGCGGGCGATGCCGGTAAAAGCATTCCCCGCAAGATCAATTTCACAGTGGCGGCGCTGGCGGCAATCACCTGTCCGCCGGGCAGGGATCGAGTCTACGTCTATGACGCCCGTTCCCTTGGCTTGGCCTATTGCGTCACCGCGAACGATGCCAGAAGTTTCTATCTGGTGCGCAAGGTGAACCGGCGCACCCAGCGCAAGCGGCTGG
>JAYWBR010000213.1:0-5400 GCA_043781315.1 Verrucomicrobiota bacterium
CGCTCCGCCAGCCGGGGAAAAAGAACAACGGAGAACAAACAACCAAGGGGACATTCTCTCGTGAGTTAACAGGGGGACATTTCTAAAGAGTTTTGACAGGGCGTTCGCGGAAGTCTTCCCTCGACCCCGGAACCCCGAGCCGGGCTACCGGGCAAACACGGAAAGCTGAAACCCTAGAATACTGAAAGCTGAAATCAGTGTGAATCAGCGAAAATCAGCGGTTCAAGGCTTTGCAGGTTTTGCGTTCCCCTGCGGCTCGCAACGGATGCTCAAGGACCGTCACAAGGCGTCGGAGAATTCTTCGGGGGAGACACCGGCCATTTTTAGCGCACTCCGCAGAGTGCCAAGGGCAACTTCCCGGTGCATGGGGAGGACGCAGCCGCGCTCGCCCTGGGGTGTGATTTTTTTGAGGACGACATGGCTGCCACGCTGGCGGTCAACGAAGAATCCGAGCCGTTTCAAAGCCTTCACCGCCTCGGCGCCGGACACGATGGGCAGTTTAGCCATGCGCCAGTTCAAAAGTGCGGATGGCGGCCGGCTTCCTGATGGCGTGCGGGAATGATTCGAGGTACAGGTCGGTAGCCTCCTGCAAGTTGGTCAGCGCCTCTTCCTCGGTGTGGCCCTGGCTGGCAGTGCCGATTTCGGGGCACTCGGCCACGAACCAGTCGGTTTCTGAATCCGGATAAATGATCGCGGTCAATTTCATGTCACCAGATTATCCTTTTTCGCGGGGAAGGCAATGGTGAGCACGACTGGCGAGCGTGCCCTACGTTGGGGCGGCTGCGCCGCCAACGTAGGACAGTGCTTCCAGCCTGTCGGGGCCAAGGAAAACTCATCGTCGGATCGGAAAATCAAGAACAGTGGCAAGAGGCACCCGCCGCCAAGCCGCCAAGCCAAGGCACCGGATCAGGGAAAAGCTGAAAGCTGAAATTCTGGAATCAAAGGGGTGGCATTCGACACCTCACCTGAATCCCTCACCCCCAGCCCCCTCAGAACACCTCATCCGGCCTGCGCCACCTTCTCCCCATCCGATGCGGAGAAGGGAAATCCGATGGGCGAGGGTGGCGTCGGACTCTCCCCGTTCGAGGCGGAAAGAAGACACGGATTGGGCTGCCCAAGCCCGCCACAAGCCAGATGCCCAGTCGGTGTTGTCCGCTTCGCGAAATGGCATCACGAATGGCTGCATCACCCGGCCGGCCAAGCCGGGGTAAAACGGTTCACCCTCCAAGACTGTGCTGCACCTGCTGCAACTGCCGCATCGCCTCATCCAAATCCGCGTGGGATTTTTGCACCCAGTCTTCGCCCCAAAACAAATTGCAACTCGTCTCGGCGCGGAGCAGCCGCCAGTGGGCCGCTTCGAGCGCGGTCACATCTTTGCCCTGCGCCTGCAATTGCGCGCGCGCGGTGTGGAAGGCGGCGCTGACTTCGTGGATGCGTGTCAGCGTCTGCTTCTGCGCGTCGGAGCCGGTCCATTGGAGGAAGTCCGCGCCATGATGCCAGCCGGTGTTCCACGCGCCAGTGAGGACTTTGACTTCGCCATGCGCACCGTGCAGATCCAGATATTCATGGATGAAGGTCGGCTCGATTTCCGTCTCGCCGGCCCGCACCTTGTCGAGGAGCGGACGGTAGCAGACGTTCCAAAAATTGGCGTGGTCGTTGGTGTTGCGGAACCAGCCGCCGTTGTCGCCGTCCGTGGCGGTCGTTACCAGCGGCGGGAAGTCGCAATGCTTCGTGCGCTCGTGGACTTCGTTCATGAACCACCCCGCGTCCATGCCGGATTGCTGCGCGTCGGACAGCTCGCGGTCGCGGACGACCACCACGATCTCCGCGTCTTCAAATTTTGCGACGTGCGGGCGGTAGCGCATTTCGTCCCAGCGCAAATGCCCGACCGGCTCGATGTATTCGGAGTCCACCATGACGTAGCGGAAGCCGAGTTTTTTCAGCAGCGGAATCAGCTCCATGCTGAAGCCCATCTCCGGCGGCCAGAAGCCCTGGAAGTCGGTGCGCCAAAATAAATGTTTCGCGATCCCCTGCCAGCGGACGAGGTGTTCCTCACGGTCGGCGGCGGGAATCAGCGGCAGCACGGGATGATAATAGCCGCTGCCAAGGACTTCAAAGATGCGGCGGTTTTGGAGATGCCAGAGTAGTTCGCCGCATTTGACGATGCCGTGGACACGCTCTTGAAACGCTGGATTGGAAAGGGTTTCCAGCAAGGTGCCGGAAAGATTGAGATGCACCTTGGCGATGCCCTCGTAGTCCCACAACGAACGCGGCATCCGGTCAATCGCCCAGAGCAGTTCCTTTGCGGCCCACTCCTCGGTGGCGAGCAGGTGCTCCAGGTTTCCGGGCGGCTGGTGGAAGTTCAGCGTGAGCGCGTGGAAAACTTTTCGCATGTCAGTGCCGTCCTTTCTGTCCAACCCCGCTCTTTATTCCCCTGACCATCATTCCCCTGACAAAAAACGGATGGTCAGAGGAATGATGGTCAGGGGAATAGTGCATCGGGTTATTTGCTGGGTTTGTTTTCGATTGCCGCCGCCGCCGCGCGGAACTGGAAGTACAGGACGCTCATGCCGGGCAGCGACAGATCAATCGCCTGCGCCCGACCGTCCCACTTGATCGTCGTCGTCTTCAACGGTTCGGGATGGCCCTCGCCGCCGCCGCCGTATTTTTTCGCGTTCGTGTTCAATATCTCTACCCACTGCCCGGCGCGCGGCACGCCGACGCGATAGTTGGGGCGCGGCACCGGCGTCATGTTGGCGACCACCAACAGAATGTCATCGGGATTCGTGCCGTGGCGGACAAAGCTGATGACGCTGTTGTTGCCGTCGTTGTTGTTCACCCACTGGAAACTTTTGTAATCGTAATCCGACTCGGGCAGGAATTTATTTTCGAGATAGAGCCGGTTCAGATCGGCGACCAGCAACTTCACGCCTTCGTGATCAAGGAATTGCAGCAGGTGCCAGTCGAGGCTTTTGTCGTACGCCCATTCGGCGGACTGCCCGAATTCGCAGCCCATGAAGAGCGTCTTCTTGCCGGGCCAGCCCCACATCCAGGCGTAGAGCGCACGCAGTTGCCGCGCCTTGTCGGGCATGTGGTTCGCGCCCATCTTGAGCATCATGGACTGTTTACCGTGGACGACTTCATCGTGCGAGAACGCCATCATGAAGCGCTCGGTGTTCTGATAAATCATTCCGAACGTGAGCTGGTTGTGCTGCCACTTGCGGTGGATGGGATCCTTTTTGAAATACTCCAGTGTGTCGTGCATCCAGCCCATGTTCCACTTGAGATTGAAGCCGAGGCCCTGGTCCTTCGCCGGTTTGGTGACGCCGCCCCACGCGGTGGATTCCTCGGCGATCATCAGCGCGCCGGGGAAATATTTATGGATCGTGGTGTTGGCGTAGCGGAGGAATTCAATCGCATCCAGATTTTCGCGGCCGCCGTACTTGTTGGGAATCCATTCGCCTTCTTTGCGCGAGTAATCCAAGTAAAGCATCGAGGCGACCGCATCCACGCGCAGGCCGTCAATGTGATACCGATCCAACCACGTCATCGCACTGCCGACGAGGAAGCAGCGCACTTCGGGCCGGCTGTAATTGAAGATCAAGGTTCCCCAATCCTGATGCTCACCCTGACGCGGATCTTGGTGTTCGTAAAGATGCGTGCCGTCAAAATGCGGGAGGGCAAAAAAGTCCTTCGGGAAATGCGCCGGCACCCAATCCATCAACACGCCGATGCCGTGCTGGTGCAGCGTATCCACGAGAAACATGAAATCCTCCGGCGTGCCGTAGCGATGCGTCGGCGCGTAGAAGCCGGTGACCTGATAACCCCACGAGCCGCTGAACGGATATTCGGCCAGCGGCATGAACTCGACGTGCGTGAAGCCCATCTCCTTGACGTACTCGGCGAGTTCCGTGGCGATCTCCCGGTAGGTCAGGGGGCGGTTGCCGTCGGCGGTGTTGCGCCGCCACGAGCCGAGGTGGACTTCATAAACAGACACCGGCTGCTTGAGCCAGTCCGTCTTTTCCCGTTTGGTCATCCAGGCTTCATCCTGCCACTTGTATTTGTCGGTGTCCCAGACCACCGAGGCGTTGTTGGGCGGGCTTTCAAAGTACGCGCCATACGGATCAGTCTTGAGCCGCAGCGTGCCGTTGCGCGGAACAATTTCGTATTTGTAAAGCAGCCCTTCCTGAAGTCCGGGCATGAAAATCTCCCAGACGCCGGAATTGCCGAGCGACCGCATCGGAAAATAACGCCCGTCCCACCGGCAGAAATCGCCGACGACGGAAACGCGCGCCGCGTTGGGCGCCCACACCGCGAAGGAGACGCCGCGCACGCCGTCAATCGTGCGCAGATGCGCGCCGAGTTTTTGATAGACTCGCTGCTCGGTGCCTTCGTTGAAGAGATACAAATCCTGGTTGCTCAACGTGGGCAGGAAGCGGTAGGGATCGTGGAACTGCCGGATCTCGCCGTTGGTTTTCTGGACGCGGAGCGAGTAGGGAAAGACCTCGGCACGATCCGGCAGGAACAGTTCAAAAAAGCCGAGTGCGTTGCATTTTTCCATCGGCACGCGCCGCTCCTTGCCGCCCTCGCCCTCCACCAGCTCGCAGGCCTCGGCATCCTGCAGCAACGTGCGGACGACCACGCCGGGCTTGCCGGGCTGAGTGATCGGGTGCATCCCGAGCAGCGCGTGCGGCTGCGCGTTCGTACCGAGCAGCAGCGAATCCAGTTCTTTCTTGGTGGCGATCATGTTTCAATCTTTATCCGAAACCCTTCGCCAGCGCAATCCTCACCAACAATCTAAAATTGTGCAATGCCGCGCAAAAATGTTCGGTTGCGTTTCCGACGACGCGACGCATACTCAAGCCAGTTCTTTTACAAATCAATTTTGCGTAGCGTTGGCCGCTACACAAAGCCACCAGAAAAAACCGACCAAGTTTTAAGGCACAAGCAGAAACAGGCCAAGGCACGCCCCGAAAGGGCGCCGCCTTGTGCTTTTTCTGCTGGGCGCCTTGGTCGGTTGCCTCTGGGGGGAGCACGGGTGTGCGCCTCTCTGTTTTCTGGAGGAAACAACCGGCCAAGGAAAATAAACATTGGGAAACAAAAATTATGAAAGCCTGGGATAAAATCATTGGAAGGCTGATAGTGGGTTGCATTCTTGCCTGCTGCCTCATATCAAACTTATCCGGTCAATCGCAGCCACGTTTGAGCATTACAAACTCCTCATCAACTTCAGTTCAGGTCAACTGGACGAATCAAGTTGGCACGAGTTATCACGTTTGGTTCTCCACCAATCTAAGCACGTCGTTCTCGCTGCTGGAGGATGCTTTTTCACCTGACTAACGGTTTCCGTTTATGCCTCGACCACGGACACACCGCTGGGCTTTTTCCGAATCCAAATCC
>JAYWBR010000214.1:0-15617 GCA_043781315.1 Verrucomicrobiota bacterium
CTCGCCACGCGGCCTTTGAGCCGCACGCGGCCCGTCGTCGGCTCGGTGATGCGGCTCAGGATTTTCAGCAGCGTGCTCTTCCCCGCCCCGTTCCGCCCGATGATGCCGACGACTTCGCCTTGCTTGACCTCGAAGCTGACATCCTTGAGCGCCCAGAAATCCTCCTGCAAGTTTCGAGTTTCGAGTTTCGAGTTTCGAGTTTGAAAAATCCCCCGGCACCAGTTCGCCACGACTTCGCGCAACGAGGTGTACCGCTGCCGCGCGGCCTGATGTTGGAGGCGGTACTTTTTTCCAAGATTCTCAACGGTGATGATGGCGTCGCTCATAGTTCCAAACCCTGAAATTACGAAAGCTGAAAGCTGAAATGGGAAACCACGCTGCAACAGTCAGACTTGAAATCAATTTCAGTTTTCAGCATTTCAGCATTTCCCTCAGATGACATCCGCAAAGGTCCGTTCCATCTTGCGAAAGTACCAGATGCCCGTCACCAATGACACCACCACGACAACCACGGAACTCAGCGTCGCTTGGAAGTCCAGCGGCGTTTCCCCGCGCAACAACGCCCAGCGGAATCCGTCAATCACGCCGACCATCGGGTTGAGCGAATACACCAGCCGCCATTGCTCCGGCACAATGGAACTGCTGAAGCCCACCGGCGAAACATACAGCCCGAACTGCACGATGAACGGCACCACGTAGCGGAAGTCGCGGAACTCGACGTTGAGCGCGCACAGCCACAGGCCGATGCCGAACGACGCCCCGAAGGCCAGCAGCATGAACAACGGCAACGTGAGCAACCGCCAGTCCGGCGCAAAGCCGTACCACATCATCAGCACCGCCATCATGACCAACGTGATTAAAAAATCCACGAAGCTCGTGATAACCGAACTCGCCGGCACCACCAGCCGCGGAAAATAAACCTTGGAAATCAGGTTGGAATTGCTGAGGAGACTTCCGCTCGCCTCGCTCATGGCCGTGGAAAAAAACTGCCACGGCAGCATCGCCGCAAACACCAGCAACGAATACGGCACGGCGCTCGGCGCGGGCAGCTTGGCGATTTTTCCAAAGACGACAGTGAACACCACCATCGTCATGAACGGCCGGATCACCGCCCACGCCACGCCGATGACGGTCTGCTTGTAGCGGACGAGGAGGTCGCGCCAGGCGAGGAAATAAAACAGCTCGCGATAACGCCAGAGGTCGCGCCAGTAATTTTTTTCCGCGCGGCCCGGTTCAATGATCAGTTCATGCATAGGGGAAAGACGGTTGCCGATCCGAAGGTCGCTTTGGTTCCACACCGCTGAACCGGCTGAAGCGAACCCAAAGATTCGGGCAGGCCAAAGATGTATTTCGTTTCAATCTTTGGCCTTTCCCAAATCTTTGGGCGATTTGCCGGTGAAAATTTATCGCGAGACATATTGAGCTGAAACCTTCTCCGAATTCCTACCGCGCAGGAACAGGTCGCACTTCGCAATCACCTCGGCGGCGGAAATTCTGTTGAGACATTCGTTTTTTAGTTCGACGCATTCCACCAGGCCGCACCCCGCACATTCAATCTCGGAGCGCAGGACAACGTGGCCTGGTCCATAAGGATTCCAGCGTCCCGGCACATCGCGTGACGAAAAAATTCCGACGCAATTCACGCCCATCGCCGCCGCGAGATGCATCGTGCCGGTGTCGTTGCCGACGTAGAGCGCGCAGCGGCTCAACGCGGCGGCGGCGGCACGAACGCCCAAACTTCCGGCGGCATTAAATCCCCGGCCCCAACCCGCCAGCAGTTGTTCGCCCTCGGCGCGATCCTCGGGCCCGCCGAACACCACCGGCCAGACATCAAACTCCGCGATCAAATGCCGCACCACTTCGGCGTAACGCTCCGCCGGCCAGTGCTTGGCGGGCATTTTAGAACCCGGCCCCACGCCCAGCCAGCGACGTTCTCCATCGCCCGGCACATCCGCCAGCCATTGCGTGACCTGCTCGCGTTCGCGCGGACCGATTTCCAAATCCATGCAGCCGCCTTGCGGTGGCGGAATCGGAATGCCCGCAGCCGCCAGCCGCGCCAGCAGCAAGTCCGCTTCATGTGCCATCGCCCCGGCGTGTCCGCTGGAGAGCCTCGGCGCGCCACCGCCGATTTCACACATGCCGATGCGCCGCCGGATGCCCAACGCCTTGAAGAACTGGCTGTCGCGGTCAATTTGCTTTTGCGTCCGCGCGGAGGGCGCGAGATAAACCAGCGCATCAAACTTTTTGGCCCGCAGCCGCAACATCGCTGGAACCATCGTCAACGGCCGCAACATCCGCTGACCGCCGCCCGTGATGAACGGATACGATTCAAACGCGTCAATCAGCGAGGAGCCTTGAAACAAATCGGCGGCGAAGACGTAGTTTTTGTTCACCTGCCGGTCATAGAGCAGCGTGATCTCGGCATCGGGAAATTCCTTGCGCACCACCCAGAGCGCGGGCAAGGCCACGACGGTGTCGCCCAGTTGGCCGATGCGGAAGACGAGGATGCGTTGCTTACGTTTGGTTATAACTTTGGTTCCGGCAACTGGCTTCGGCTTCGACGACGGGCGGAGGATCACCGCGCGTTCGTTTTCGGGAACGAACCGCGCATACACGGCCCGCGCCCAACTGCGCAGTCCGCGCGCGGCGGAATTTTGCACTCCAATTTCATCTTCCTGCTCGCGCAACATCCATTCGCGGATCGGCATCGTGAACCCCGTCTTGGGCCGCTCCAGCAAATCTTTCGGCAACGGCACGCGCGGCGAAAGCGCCATGTCCCGCTTCGAGCACAACTTCCCGGCCCGCCGCAAGGCGCCGACGGTGCGCGTCAATTCCGCATCCACCAGCGGCACGCGGATTTCCAGCGAGTGCGCCATCCCCGCCCAATCCGCGTCGCGCAGCAATTGCTGCCGCATGTACCACGACATTTCCAGAACCGAGACGCGGTTCAAATCCGTCGTGAGTCCGGTGATCGAATCGTTGAGCCGGTTGACCGTGTCGAGACGTTCAAGACCGCGCTGCAAAAATTCCCGGTCGAAAAAACCTTCCAGTTCCCACGGCAGATTCAACGCGCGCCGCAGCAGATACGCCGCGCCGAACGAGCCGCCATACTCCAGCAGGCTCGCGTATTTCGGCGAGGTCACGGCGCTCATCGCCGGCCCCGCCGCCTGGCGGATCAACTTGCCCAGACCGGGAACCGCCGCCAGCGGGCGCGCCCGATGCACGAGTTGAGGAACGTCGCGGAAGCTCGGGTAGCCGCCGAACAGCTCGTCGCCGCCAAGTCCCGACAACACCACCTTGAGGCCCGCCCGCCGCGCCGCGAGGCTGACAAAATAAGTGTTCACGCCATCCATCGAAGGCTGATCCATCGCCTGAAAAAGTCGTTCGCGTTCCTCCGCAAAATCGCCGGCCGTCACCCAGACGGTTTGATGATCGGTGCCGTAGAGCCGGGCGATTTCCTCGGCGCGGACGGTTTCGTCGGACGGCGTGCCGCGAAATTCCCGGAAGCCGAGCGTCACCGTTTTCAACCGTCCACCGACCTGCGTCGCCAGCGCCGTCAGCGTCGTGGAATCCAAACCGGCGGAAAGAAACACCCCCACCGGAACGTCGGCGATCAGATGATGCTTCACGGAATTCTGCAAGGCTTCAGCGAGCGTGGTCGTGCCGGGCGCTCCGGTTTGCGGACTGAAAAAATCTTTAACCCCGCCGCCGGATTGGTATTCCGGAACAGAGCCACGTTTCACCAGGAGCGTGGTTCCGGCGGTCAGATTGCGAATGCCGCGATACAACGTGAAGGGTGCCGGGACATTTCCCCAAATGAAAAAACCCACATGCCCGGCGGGTTCGGGAGTGCGATCAATCTTTCCACCCGCAAGCAACGCCTTGACCTGCGAGGCGACGCGCAACGTCCGTCCGTCATCCGCGACGTAGAGCGGTTTGATGCCGAACGGATCACGCGCGGCAAACAGTTCGTGCTTCAGGCTGTCCCAGATCGCGAAGGCAAACATTCCCCGCAGCCGCCCGACCACGTCCGCACCCCAGACCGCGTAGCCTTCGAGGATGACTTCCGTGTCGCACTGCGAGTGGAAGCGGCGACCGAACGCTTCCAGTTCGCGGCGCAGTTCGCGGTGATTGTAAATCTCGCCGTTGAAAACAATCACGTAACGGCCATCGCCACCCGCCATCGGCTGCGCCCCCGCATCCGAAAGATCAATGATGGAAAGCCGGCGATGCCCCAACCCCACGCGGCGATCCGGGGAAAACCATTCGCCGCTGCCGTCCGGCCCGCGCGCCGCCATCTGATCGCGGATGGCGGTCAATTCTCCCGGCTCAACGCCCGGCGCGTCCGGGTGGTAGGCGAAGATGGCGGCGATGCCACACATGATTAAAAACTGAAATCTAAAAAACTGAAAAACTGAAAGTGAAAATGAGCCGCGAACTTCGTTGCACTTGGCCGCGAAATGTTCCCCGACCGGTTGCGGTCAAGCTGCCGCACTTGACGGCTTCGGCTGAATTCAGCAAAAGCGCCTTCGGCTCAATTTTCATTTGGGGCATCTGCACAAAAGCCCGATCTGATCCCGACCTGCGACCGGCAACCCTGCCAGTTTTCCACCGCGATAAAAACCCCGGTCGAAATTATTTCTCATTCGCATCGCGCCTGGTCCCCGTGGTGATTGCCACCCGGTTGGCCGGGCGTGACGCGGCGATGCCATTTTTCAATCGGCACTGCGACCATTGTGCTTGAGGCATTCCGCTCTGTCATGCCAATCTGCGAGCCTTTCGAGGTCATGCCGAAAAGCACCGCCTGGCGTGGCCCGCCGCGTGGATGGGGCCGGAATGCGAGGCGAAGAAGACGGTTTAGAGCCGGAGAAAGATTTTGCGCTGATGCAGGAAGCGCGCGAACGCCACGAAGAGCAGCACGCCAACGAAGGAGATCACCAGTTCACCGCAGCCTTGGGCGACATGCGCGTCGAAAAAAACCTTCACCGGCCCGGCGGCGAGGCGACGCGCCAGTTTTTCAAAACCCAGCCCGCCCATAAAATTGCTCGCCAGATACAGCGTGATGGGATTCATCCCGATCCACACGAACGGCTGGCACCAGGCCCGCCATTGCTTCACGTCCACGATCCAATAAAACGCGCCCAGCAGCACCGCGCTGAAGCCGCCGGCCACGAGCACATAGGACGAGGTCCAGATTTTTTTGATCACCGGAAATTCCAAACCCCAAAGCAAACCCAGCAGCACGCCGCCCACGCCCAACGACACGAGATAAATCACCTTCCACTTGGCACAGTAATTGGAACTCTGCAGCAACAGTCCCGCAAAAATCCCCAGCAGCGCGGTGACAACGGCGGGCAGCGTGCTGAGAATTCCCTCGGGATCCCAGAACAGATCGTATTTCCGCGCGGGCAGATGCTCGAAGTCGAAATGGTTCGCGACGTTGTAGCCCATTTCATATTTCCCCGTAACGCGGTTGGTCGTGGCGGCGTACATTTTTTCCGCGGTGGCCCAGACCGGGCTGTCCTTGATAGCGGAGGGGTTTTTCGCGGAAGGATTGTCGGCGGCGCGAAATTGTCCGGCGAGCTTGGGGTTGTCCGCCCGCTCGGCCAGCACGGCGAGCTGCTCTTTTTCCAGATGGATGTCGCGCATCGGCGTCCACGCCAGCAGCCCCCAATACCCGAGCAGCAACGCCACGGCCACCGCCACCAGCGTGCGCGGCCGAAAGAAAATAAAGAGGAGCGCGCCCGCCGTGTAACAGAGCGAAATGCGGTTCAGCACGCCCAGCAACCGCATGTCCGGCCACGGGTTGGTGAAGCCGCCGGAATAAATCAGCGCGACGATGAACAGCAGAATTCCCCGCCGCAGCACGCGCTTCACGGCGGCGGTGCGGCCTTCGCGCTCGATGATTTTGGTCAGGGAAAAAACCGTGGAGACGCCCATCATGAAAACAAACAGCGGAAAAATCAGGTCGTAAAAATAAAAACCCTCCCACTCGGCATGATCCAACTGCGTCGCGAGAAACTTGGTCGCTGAGTTCTGCCCCAGCCCGTGCAACGCATACACGAACGAATCGGCGCCAAGAATCCAGAACATGTCGAAGCCGCGCAGCGCATCGAGCGACATCAGGCGCTGGGCTGCGGGCGGGGTGGCGGCGGCCGTCGTATTGGCAGGCATAATAGTTTTCCTGATCTCAACTCAAAGTGTCCTGCGACTTTCCTGAGAATTCGCCGGCTTGTCCAAACAAAAAGCACCTAAAGCCAAACATTTGATCAGCCTTGCTTTCGAGGCGCGCACACCGTAATTGCACGGGCATGAAAAAAATTTCCGCGCGCCGCCCGTTGCTCAAACCGGAGCGGCTGGAATTTGGCGACACGGTCGGCCTCGTCGCGCCGGCCAGCCCGCCGCCGGATCCCCAGGCGGTTGATCGCGCCGCCGCCGCGCTGGAACAATTCGGCTTCCGGCCGAAGCTCGGGAAAAATGTCCGCGCGCGGCACGGCTTTCTCGCCGGCGGCGACCGCGAACGGGCGGCGGATTTGATGGCGATGTTCGCCGACAGAAAGGTGAAGGCCATTGTTTGTCTGCGCGGCGGCTACGGTTCGGCGCGGCTGCTGGACCGCTTGGATTACGAGGCGATCCGGCGTCACCCGAAAATTCTGGCCGGCTACAGCGACATCACCTCGTTGCACTTCGCGCTGGTAAAAACCGTCCATCTCGTTTCCTTCCACGCGCCCATGTGGAACTCGGAACTGAACGATCCGAAAACTCCGGAATTCTCGCGCCGTTCCTTTTTGCGCACCGTCATGGACGCAGCTCCGGCGGGGAGCATTTGCGAAGGCTACACGGCAAAGACGGTTTCGCTTTTGCGCGGCGGAATTGCGGAGGGCCGCCTGATCGGCGGCAACCTGTCGCTCATCTGCGCGAGCCTCGGCACGCCGTTCCAACCGTCGTTCAAAGGGAAAATTCTATTCTTCGAGGACATCGGCGAAAAACCTTACCGCCTGGATCGGATGCTGACGCAGTTGTTGAACGCGGGGATTTTGCAACAGGTCGCGGGCGTGGCGGTGGGCGTGAACAAGGATTGTGAAGACCCAAACGCGAAACCTGGCGGCGAATATCGTCAGACGGCGGCGGATGTGATGCAGGAGCGCCTGGCAACGCTGCGCGTGCCAGTCGTGACGGGATTGCCGTTCGGCCATGTGGATTTCAACGCGACACTGCCGGTAGGCGGGTTGGCGCAACTGGACGGCCGACGCGGCGATCTCGTAATCACCGAAGCGGCGGTGCGGTGAAAATTATTTAACCGCAGAGAACACAGAGAGCGCAGAGAGCGCAGAGATGGAAAATACTTTTTGCGTGAATACCGGTTGGATGTAGCGGCGGGCCTCCCGGCCTGCCGTAGAGGGTCGGCGTCCCGCCGCCCGGAACAACGCTACGACTTTTTCAACGGCTCTGGAATTTCTGGAAGACCGACGACCGCGTGCGCCTTGTCCGCCGGGCTGGAAGCCTCGGCTCTACGTCAGCCAGGATGGCTGACACCACATTGTGCAAGCACACGCAGCCGGCTCTCCATCTCTGAAACCCAACCTGGGAGCCACCATGACTGGGTTCTCCTTCTCTGCGTCCTCCGCGGTAAAATCACGGCCCAACGCGGGCGCGGTAGAACTGCTGCGGACTGTCGGTGATCGAGCCGGTGGTGAAATTAAACAGGCCGTTCGCGCTGGTGAGATTGGTCAGCGCCGTCCAGTTCACCAGATCGGTTGAAGCTTCGACGGTGTAAGTCCAGAAGGCATCGCCGATGAAACTGATCTGCAACGCGCCGCCAGTCACGCTGATGGATGAGAACTGCGCGGCCGCAGGCGCGGCCAGCGTGAGCGCGGCGTTGGTGCTGGGGACGGACGCCAGGAAGTTGCTCGCGGTGACGGAATAATTTCCCACGTTCGTCGCCGCAACGAAGACGAGCGCGTAGCTGGCGTTCGTCGCGCCAAAAATATTCGTCCCATTGAACCGCCATTGGAAATTCGGCGCGGGCAATCCGCTCGCTGCGCAGGTGAAAGTCACGTTTGTCCCCAGCTTCACCGTCTGCGCGAACGGCTGCAAGGTGAACACCGGTACGACGGCAGGCGACTCGACACGCACGTTGTCCACAAGACCAAAGTTGACCGCGTTGTTTGACGAGAGCGACGCGAACGGATCCCAGAAGCCGACGAAGACGTTGTTCGCGGTGAACGTCGCGTTGGAAATCGTGGCGAAGCGCACGCCGTCCACAACCCAGTCCACCGTGCTGCCGCGCCGCGAGACGATGACATCGTGCCACGCGAGGCCAAACGTGCCAGCGTTCAGGTTGCCCGACTGCTGTGAATACGTTGCCTGCTGCGACGCCGGCGCAACCTGGCCGGATGGAAACGTGGTGGTGTAATATAAATTTCCGTTGCCGCGCGCGGTGGTGTCCGTGCCGGCCCAATAATCGCCCGTGCCGACGGCCTGCACGGTCGCACCGATGTAGGCGTTGTAATCGGCGGTCGTGGCCGCGGTGTCGGATGAACCGCCGTCGCCGTTGGCGGAAAAGTAGAATCCGTCGGCGGACGCGTTACCCGCCCACTCGGCGCGCGCGCCACTGGTGCCGACGCCCGCCGTGAGCAATTCCGTCGAGCCGATGCCCCCGCCGGGGAATGGGCCGTTGACATTGATCCACGCGTCGAAGCGGAGGCGGTAGTCGCCGGAAAAATTCTGGCCCGTAGGCGAGAGCGAGAGCGCGGCAACGTTGCTGACAACCAGGTTGGCTTTCATCTGAACGCCGCGTGTGCTGCCGTTCGCGGAGTTGGGCGCGGACGGAATTCCGAGCGTGGAGTAATCGAAATTGAAAGTGACGGCGGTGTCGGTGGAACTTTTATTTTGAATCCAGTTCGCCGCCGTGTTCACGTCAAAATTGTCCGCGAACATCGTGACCTGCGGCGGATAGACGAGCAGCGAGACCGGCGAACTCGTCACGCTGCCGGAGGCGTTGGTGACGATGAGCGCGTAGAAGCCGGAGTTGGTCGCCTGCGCACTGGCGAGGTTGTAAAAATTGGTGTTCGCGCCGGGAATCTTCACGCCGTTCAACGTCCATTGATACGTCAGCGGCGCGAGGCCGGTGGCGGCAATGGTGAAGGTAAAATTACTGCCCGCTTCCACCGCGCGATGCAACACCGGTTGCGACGTGAGGACGGGAAGGGTGATCCCGCCGATGACGAACGCGCCCAGACTGTTGGCCGTGCCGTTGAAAACGTCCACATCGCCGCCCGTCCAGTTGGCCACGGACGTATTCGTGTCGTTGTATTGCCAGACGTTCCAAGTGGACCACGGAAAGGTCGCGGTTGGCCCGCCGGTCTGCGGGTTCTGGCCGTTGTAGCTCGCAATCCACGACGGCCAGGTGGTGACGGTGGTGTTCAAGCCGGGATAGGTGGCGCCCGGCTGCGAAATCCAGGTGCCGGTATAGACAATGGGCTTGAGCGTCACGCCGCCGGCCTTCGCGTAATTGGAAACGGTGTTGCACCACTGGTTCAACCACTGCGACATCTGCGTGGTGGTGAAGCCGGCGGCGACGGTGGCGCTGGTGTCTTCCCAATCCAGCATCGGCACGAGATACGTGCCGCTGCCTTTGACGTAGTTGCTGACGACGCTCCAATAAAATGCCGCCTCGCTGTCCGCGCTGTTGGCCCCGGTGATGTTCGGGTGGTTGCTGGGCCGGGCGAAATGATACGCGCCAATATAGATACCCGCGTTTTTTGCGCCGGTCACTTGTGCCGTGAAATAGGGGTTCACGTAGGTCACGCCTTCAGTCGCCTTGCTCCAGCAGAACGTCACGCCCGAATTTTTCACCTGCGTCCAGTTCACGCTGGGCTGGTAGCCGGAAACGTCGCAGCCCAGCGGGCGCTGCGCCCGGACTTCATTGGCTCCCAGCGTAAGGAGGAACCCTAAAACGAACGCGCGAAAACGTATTCCCGGCGGTTTCAAACGAGCGACAACTTGAATCAAGGCGGACATGACGGCTAATCACTAGACGGCTAATCCTATCACGACTTAAATCCGTGCGCCTCCGCGACTGCTTTGTGCGTCACCTTGCCGGCGTGGACATTGATGCCGCCGGTGAGCGCGGGGAATTTCTGGCAGGCCTCCTCAACGCCATAGTCCGCGAGCATTTCCAGATAGCGATACGTCACATTCGTCAATGCCTGCGTGGCCGTACGCGCATAAGCGCCGGGCATGTTTGCCACGCAATAGTGAGTCACACCTTCCTCGACATAGACCGGATCGTGATGCGTCGTGGCGCGCGACGTCTCGGCGCAGCCGCCCTGGTCAATCGCGATGTCCACCAGCACGCTCCCCGGCCGCATCCGGCGCAGCATTTCGCGGGAGATTAATTTCGGGGCTTTCGCGCCCGGCACCAGCACCGCGCCGATGAGCAAGTCCACCGTCGGCAAAATTTCCTGCAAGTGCGACTCGCTCGAATACAGCGTGTGCGCGGTGTGCAGCGTGATGTCGAGGAACCGCATCCGCTCCATGTCCACTTCGAGAATCGTCACGTCCGCGCCGAGGCCCTGCGCCATGCGCGCCGCGTTCACACCCGCTGCGCCGCCGCCGAGCACGACAACTTTTCCCGGCAACACACCCGGCACGCCGCCGAGCAGCGTGCCGCTGCCGCCAAAATGTTTCGCCAGAAAATAGCCGCCCACCAACACGCTCATGCGCCCCGCGATTTCGCTCATGGGTTCGAGCAACGGCAGGCGGCGGTTCACCTCGATCGTTTCATACGCGATGCACGTCGCGCCGGATTCCATCAGCGCTTCGGTCAGCGGTTTGCTCGCGGCGAGGTGCAGGTAGGTGAAAAGAATCTGGTCGCGCTTCAGCAAGGGGAATTCCTCCGGCAGCGGCTCCTTCACTTTGACAATCAAATCCGCCACCGCAAAAACATCCGCGGGCGGCGTCACGAGCTTTGCGCCGGCCACTTCGTATTCCGCATCGCCATAACCCGCGCCGATGCCCGCGCCGCGCTCGACCACGACTTGATGCCCGCGTTTGATGAGTTGATACGCGCCGCTGGGCAGCAAGGCCACGCGATACTCCTGCTCTTTGATTTCTTTGGGAACGCCGATGATCATGCAAATGGATGTTGTGCGCTGAGGGCAAGCTAGCAAACACCGCCAGTCTGTCAACGACCGCAGCAACTTCGACAAGATTGCGCACGCGCACTGACATTTTTCTCGACAGGCGGAAAGAATTACCTAGAGATTTGCGCTTGTGAGCCCAACCAAGCTTCAAACCGACGGGTGGAAAACTTTTTGTGCCATTGCGCTCATCCTTGTCGCCCTGACCGGGCGGGCCGACGAATCCTGGCAGACCAATTACGCCGCCTTCGGGAAACTGCTGGTCGCGTCATTCGCCACCGCCCCGTTCCCCCACGGCGCGCGTACTGCCGGATTCGCGCGCGGCGGGAAAACATTTGCGACGGCCGAGCATTACTCCGACAGCACCGTGGCGCTGTTCGTCCCAAATAATTTTCGCCCGGCGGACCAGGTTGATTTCGTAATTCACTTCCACGGCTGGAACAACACGGTGGCTGGGACGCTGGAGCAGTTCAATCTGGTGCGGCAGTTCTGCGACAGCGGCAAGAACGCGGTTCTCATCGTGCCGGAAGGGCCGCACAACGCGCCGGATTCTTTCGGCGGAAAACTGGAGGACACGAACGGCTTCAAAATGTTCATGACTGAGGCGATGGAAAAACTTCGGCAGAGCGGTGTGTTTTCGGAGCGCGGGCTTCAGCCCGCTTCAACGTCCATTGGCAAGGCCACGTCGAAGCGGCCTGAAGGCCGCGCTCCAAGCATCGGCAACGTCATCTTGTCCGGCCACAGCGGCGGCTATCACGTCATGGCGGGCATCGTGGATCGCGGCGGTGTGCCCATCAAGGAGGCGTGGCTGTTCGACGCGCTTTACGGCAACACCGAAAATTTTGTCGCGTGGCAGAAACGTGAGGGAGGACGCCTGGTGAACATTTACACCGACCACGGCGGCACGAAAGACGAGTCGGAGAAATTGATGGCCAGCTACAAAACGGACGGCGTCCGCTTTGTGTCACTCGAAGAAACGAACAGCGCGACGCAGGATTTGGCAAAGTCTAAAATCGTTTTCATCCACACCGACCTGACGCACAACGAGGTGATCTTCCGGCGCGGAGAATTTGCGCAGTTCCTCCAGACAAGCTGCCTTCAAGTTAAATGAAACTGACGACGCCCTCCCATCCAGGTCATCGTTTGAAGACACCGCCACCTTGGACTGCGGTGGCAAGGCAGCAGCCGCGACACCGCTTTTGGACGAAGGAGGTAATCCCGACTGGAGAAATCATTCGGATCTGCGAAAACGGCGTGGCGCTGCCCTTCCCGCCGCAGTCCAAGACGCGCCTGGCGATTCGGTTACCAGCCCTAGCCGCCGCTGCAGATTTGTTTTGGGAGCCGCCATCCGTCACTCGTTCGCCATGAAACTATTTCCGCTTTCCATCCTAATCAGCCTCGCGACTTTGCTCGCCGGCTGCGCAACCATGAACACCAAAAATTCCCATCCACCGGTGAAGCTCGGCGTTGAAGTCCTGTTTGAAAAACGCCTCGACCTGATTCGCGGCAAGCACGTCGGCCTCATCACCAATCCCACCGGCCTCGACCGCCAGCTCGACAGCATCGTCGAAACGTTTCGCGCCCATCCCGACGTGAAGTTGACCGCGCTGTACGGCCCCGAACACGGCGTGCGCGGCAACGCCCAGGCCGGCGAATACGTGGCGTTTTATTTTGACGACCATTTCAAGCTGCCCGTGTTCAGCCTCTACGGCCAGACGCACAAGCCGCCGGCGGACATGATGACGAACATTGACGAATACATGCGGACGTTTGACACGCAGCACACCGGCAAACAGGTCGAGGCGGGCATGATGAACTCGGTGGACGTGATGGTCTTCGACCTCCAGGACGTCGGCACGCGCGTCTATACCTACATCGCCACGATGGCCTACGCGATGCAGGCGGCGGCGGACGCGGACATTCCTTTCATCGTGCTGGACCGGCCCAATCCGATCAATGGCGTGGCGATGGAAGGCCCGATTCTCGAATACCCGGCGCACAGTTCCTTCATCGGCCTGTATCCGATTCCGCTGCGGCACGGCATGACCGCCGGTGAACTCGCCCAACTGTTCAACGAAAAATTTCTGAAAAAGAAAGTGCAACTCACCGTCGTGCCCATGGAAAACTGGACGCGCGGCGAGTGGTTTGATGAAACCTCGCTGCCATGGGTGTTGCCGTCGCCGAATCTGCCAACTCCCGAAAGCGCGACGGTGTATCCGGGGCAAGTCATCATCGAGGGAACGAATTTATCCGAAGGTCGCGGCACGACGAAGCCGTTTGAAATGTTCGGCGCGCCTTGGATTGACGGATATTTGCTGGCGAAAAAGTTGAACGACCTGCGGCTGCCCGGCGTGAAGTTTCGCGAGGTTTCATTCACGCCAACGTTTTCAAAGTTCAAAGGCGAGCAATGCGGCGGCTGTCAATTGCACGTCACGGATCGCGCGGCCTACCAGTCCATCGCCACGACGCTCACGATCCTGGCGGTCGTGAAAAAAACCTGCGGCGACAAACTGGAACTGCACGCCAGCTATTTTGACAAGGTCATGGGCACATCCACCGTCCGCGAGGCGCTCGAGCGCGGTGAGCCGGTGGAGAAAATTGTGGCCGATTTCGCGCCGGGGTTAAAGGAATTCGCCCGGACGCGCGAACCGTTTTTGTTGTATCGGTGAAACGTAGTGGCACAGGCGTCCCGCCTGTCAGTTCCTGCGGTATGATTCAATTTTGCCAAAGTAAATCAAGGCCGCCGTCGTGGTGGTGTTTTTCAGAAACTCACCGGCGGGACGCCTGTGCCACAACGCTGCGCGGTCGCGCAACAACCTTGGGCAACTTTATCCGGCTCGCTGGCATTTGTTTTTTATTACTGCTGGTGGTTGCGGGCTGCGCCACCCGCCCGGTGCCAACCGCCACGTTCCGCCCGGAAAAACTGGCCGCGATGGATGCAGCCATCCTCGGGGCCATCGCCAGCAACCGGTGTCCCGGCGGCGTGCTGTGGCTGGAACACAACGGCACGGCTTACCACAAAGCGTTCGGCGCGCGCGCCCTCATTCCGGCATGTGAGCCGATGACCGAGGACACTCTCTTTGACGCGGCGTCATTGACGAAAATCGTCGCCACCACGCCAGCGGTGATGCGGCTGGTTGAGCGCGGGAAAATAAATCTGGATGCGCCGGTGAAGACTTACCTCCCGGAATTCACCGGCGATGGCCGCGATGAAATCACTGTGCGGCAACTGCTGACACACGTTTCCGGTTTGCCGCCGGACATTGAAACGAAGTCGGACTGGCATGGCCAGGCCGAGGCCATCCGCAAAGCTTGTGTGGTTCCGCTGCAATCCAAACCCGGCACAGTTTTCAAATACAGCGACATCAATTTTTTCCTGCTCGGCGAAATCGTCCGGCGGGTCAGCGGGACGCCGCTGGAAGTGTTTGTGCAGCGGGAAATTTTCAGGCCATTGAAAATGACCGACACGGGATTTCTGCCGGCCACGGAAAAACTTTCCCGCATCGCGCCAACCGAGGTGGTGAACGGCCACCCCTGGCGCGGCACCGTGCACGATCCGACGGCGCGGCACATGGGCGGGGTGGCCGGCCATGCCGGACTGTTCACGACGGCCGCAGACTTGGCGCGTTACGCCCGGATGTTGCTTGACGGCGGCACGCTGGCAGGCGTGCGCGTCTTCAAATCGGAAACGGTGAACCGGATGACCCGTGTGCAGACGCCGCCGGAAATTTCCGCCCGGCGCGGCCTCGGGTGGGACATAGACTCGCCTTTCAGCGGACCGCGCGGTGAGGTTTTCCCAATCGGTTCCTATGGCCACACCGGCTGGACGGGCGGGTCGCTGTGGATTGATCCCTTTTCAAACACCTTCGTCATTTTTTTATCAAATCGGAATCATCCCACGGAAGCAGGGAGCGTGATCACCCTGCGGCACACCTTGGGGACGCTGGCAGCCGAGGCCATTGAAGGACGTGGTGGCGCGCTTCCCAGCCATGTCCGGTGACGGGTCATCCGTGACCTTGCCCCCTGTGCGCCAGACGCACAGTTCCACAAGCGCAAATCTGAGTTAAACTTGTTTGAATGACGGCGACGGAAGAAACCAGCTCCTCGAAGTTGACGGATCAAACTCACCTCCGAACGATTGGGCTGTACGCGAACGTTCCCCAAAGCCGTCGCTGCGCCCGCAACCTCACCACGACAAATCTTCGCGGCGCAGCTAAAATGCTCCATGAGATGGGAGCGCGCTGTGAGCCGATACCGACATTCCCCCGAAACAGAGGTGCTGAAGAAATTGTTCCGCGAGGTTTTCGATTGCAAATCCGGCATATCCTGTTAGTTAAATCCTGTCTCTGTTCACAATCAGCTTACGATAATTTGACGACCCCAAATGTAACAACCCAACCAAAGAAGGACCAACCATGAAGCATCAAATCCAAAACATCGGCACGGTCGCACGCAGCCTGGCACTCGGCCTGG
>JAYWBR010000215.1:0-5394 GCA_043781315.1 Verrucomicrobiota bacterium
CCATCTGTGGCTCCCCTCAAATGACTCTTACCGAAATGCGCGCCGTGCTGGTCAAGCGCAACCTCCAGCTCACCAAATCGCTCGGGCAGAATTTTCTGCACGACGGCAACCAGCTCCGCCGCATCGCGGACGCGGCCGGGTTGACGAAGACGGACAAGGTTTTGGAAATCGGCCCGGGGCTGGGGCCGTTGACGGAGCTGCTGCTGGCGCGGGCGGGCGAGGTGTTCGCCATCGAGAAGGACGGCCGCTTGGTGGAATTTTTGCAGGAACATTTTGGTTTGGAATCAGGGCAGCCGAAAGAAACCGCCGAACCGCCGGAACTCGAAACTCCCAACGAGGAACAAGAAACCGCCCCGCTGTGCCTGCTCCACGATGACGCGCTGGTGTTCATCAAGCGCGAGCAGCGCGACTGGACGGATTGGAAGCTCGTGGCGAACCTGCCGTATTCCGTGGCGTCGCCGATCCTGGTCGAGCTGGCGCAAGCGCACGGCTGTCCGCAACGGCTGGTGGCCACGCTGCAATTGGAAGTGGCCAAGCGGCTGATGTCCACCGTCAAGGACGATGACTACGGCGTGCTGACGCTGCTGGTGCAATTGCGTTACGAGGCGCGCGACTGGTTCAAGATTCCGTGCGAATGTTTTTTTCCCGTGCCGGAGGTGGACTCGGCGTGCGTGGTGTTGGAGCGGCGGGCCGTGCCGCTGCTGCCGGAAGCGCAGCACGCCACGTTTGAAAAGATCGTGAAGCGCGCGTTCTCGCAGCGCCGGAAGATGATGTTGAAATTGTTGAAAATGGACTGGCCGCTGGAACAGCTCACGGCCGCATTTGCCGAGTTAAACATCTCGCCGATGGAACGCGGGGAGAAGCTGAGTCTGGAGCAGTTTGTGGCGTTGACGAAGAAACTGATTTAGGTCGCGGCAGGTGGGCGTCAGCGCGCAAACGTCAACCGCTGAAACCCGGATCGAAAGAGCCAACGGCAACGGTGTGACAACAACATTATCAATATGAGTTCCGGCGGATGTGGCGGCTACGTCTGAAAATCCAATGGTTGTAGTGTCAGCCGTGGCGGTGAAGTTCGTTCTAAACTTGACCCAGTTGAAATTGGTCAAACTCGCGCCATTTTCAAGATACGTGGCGATCACTTGCGAATTGATCGAGACAGATAATGTGCTGTTCACGCCGGGGCGGGGCGTGTGGTAAAAAGTGAATGAGTAATCTTTCCCGGCAACGGTGGAGATTGTTTGCGAGACAGTCGCGCTTGTGGCGTAAGCGAGAATTTCCATCTCCGGGCAGGCAAAACTGCGTATCATCTGCGTTATGCGCGTCAAGAATTGCTCCTTCATTAAAAGCGGAGTCCCTACAAAAGCAGGCGGGCGCAAAATCGGGGTGCCGGGGGTGGTGATGCGGTGACGGGTCAGCCCGCGAAAAAAGGAATCCTTTTGATCGTGTCAGCGGCAGAAGATGCCGCAACAGGAGCGGACGCAAAGCCGTCGTCAACATTCGTCCGCGACATGGGCGATTCTTGGCGAATTGTTATGACTTTGTATTATGACTTTGCATTTTTGAAGGCTGAAAAGTGAGAAAACCATTGCAAACAAAGGGTTGGTAGCGCGTACGGGAGTCGAACCCGTCTTTCAGCCTTGAGAAGGCCACGTCCTAGCCGATAGACGAACACGCCAGACTGACGCCTGCGAAAATAAATCCCGGCGGCCCTTTGTCAATCCTAGATCCTCGCCCGGTCAGGCTTGCCCTGCTGCCAGCGCGCTGACGGCCCGCACGAGCGCCTCCGCCTCCGCCGGGGTGCCGATGGTGATGCGCAGATAATTATTCACTTCTGGCGCACTGAACCAGCGCACGAGAATTTTCCGGTCGCGCAATTTTTGCAGCCACGCTTGCGCCGGAAACAACGGCGGCTGGGCGAGGATGAAATTCGTCTGGCTGGGCAGCACGCGGAACCCCAGCTTGGTCAACTGCCGGCTCAATTGTTCCCGCGTCGCGATGATCTGACGGAAGTTCGCGCGGTAAAACCTCAAATCGTCCAGGGTCGCTTCGGCGGCGACCTGGCCGAGGCCGTTCACGTTGTAGCTGTCGCGCATCTTGTGCAGCGCAGAGATCAGTTCGGGATGGCCGACAAAATAACCGACGCGCTGGAAGCACAACGAATACGCCTTTGAAAACGTCCGCGAGACGAGGACGTGCGGATGTTTCAGCGCGAGTGATAACGCATTTTCGTCCGCAAAATCCACATAGGCTTCATCCAGCACGACCACGCCGTTTTGCGCGCGGCAAAGTTGTTCCAGCGTCGCGGTTGGGTAGCCACGTCCGCCGGGCGCGTTCGGCGTCGTCACCAGCGTCAGGGCGGCGTTAAAATCCCAGACCCGTCCGCGCTTCAGTTCGGATACACCGGGCATAGTGAAATCCAGTTTGAGCGGTACCGGATTTTTCGCCGTGCCATGCGTGTCCGCCAGCACGGGATAAAGCGAATAGCTGGGCGTGAAGTATTGCACCTTGGACTTTGGACTTTGGACTTTGGACTTTGGGGTTGGTTCGACAAACGTCCGCACCGCCAGCGCCAGCAATTCATCCGAGCCGTTGCCGATGATCAGATGATCCGGCGAGCAGCGGTGCCGCCGGGCGAGTTTTGCCCGTAACCGCTCGGCGGTCGGGTTCGGATAGAGCCGCAACCGGCCATCCACTGCCGCCCGAACCGCCGCCAAAACTTTCGGCGACGGCGGGTAGGGATTTTCATTGGTGTTCAGCTTGATCAAGCCTTTGATCTTCGGCTGCTCGCCGGGAACATAGGCGTGAAGTTTATGGACGAGCGGACGGATCAGTTTTTTCAAGCGGGTCGGGTTCATTTGGAATTAACAAGCGGCCGGTTTTACCTGCGCCGTGACGTTCCGCTTCAATGTGAGAGCAAAGGCTTTTCCTTATGCCAGCCGGTGCTTTGCTCGTAGGCGTGGGCAATCTTCAAAATGGTTTCTTCACCGAACGGTTTGCCCAGCAGTTGCAGGCCAATCGGAAGTTTCGAGTTTCGAGTTTCGAGTTTCGAGTCGAACCCGGAAGTGAATCCACACGGCAGGCTCAGGCCGCAGATGCCGGCGAGGTTGCAGGAGATGGTAAAAATGTCCGACAGATACATCTGCAACGGGTCGCCGGATTTTTCGCCGGCCTTGAACGCGGCGGTCGGGGTGGTGGGCGTGACGATGGCATCCACTTTTTCAAACGCTTTCAGAAAATCATTGCGGATGAGCGTGCGGACTTTTTGCGCGCGGAGATAGTAGGCGTCGTAGTAGCCGCTGCTCAGAACATAGGTGCCAAGGATGATGCGCCGCTTCACTTCGGGACCGAAACCCGCGCCACGCGTCTTGCCATACATCTCAATCGGGTCTTTGCCCTCGCCGCGCGCGCAGTAACGCACGCCGTCGAAACGCGCCAGATTCGCCGAGGCTTCGGCGGTCGCGATGATGTAATAAGTCGCCACGGCATAATCAGTGTGCGGCAGGGAAACCTCGACCACTTCCGCGCCGAGTTTTTCAAGCTGCTTCACGGCGGCATCCACGGCGGCCTTCACTTCAGGATCGAGGCCGCCGATCATGTATTCCTTGGCGAGACCGATCTTCAAACCCTTGATGTCGCCGGTCAACGCGCCCGCATAATTCGGCACGGGTTGCGCCACGCTCGTCGAATCGCGCGGGTCAACTCCGCTCAATGCCTGGAGCAAAATGGCGGAGTCGCGCACGTCCTTGGTAAAAGGCCCGATCTGATCGAGCGACGACGCGAAGGCCACGAGTCCGTAGCGGGAGACGCGGCCGTACGTGGGTTTCAAACCCACGCAACCGCACAGTGCCGCCGGTTGACGGATCGAGCCGCCGGTGTCGGAGCCAAGACTCGCGATACACTCATCCGCCGCGACCGCCGCCGCCGAACCGCCGGAGGAGCCGCCGGGAATGCGCGAGGTGTCCCACGGATTGCGCGTGAGGCCGAACGCGGAATTCTCCGTCGAACTGCCCATCGCAAACTCATCCATGTTCAGGCGGCCAAAAATGATTGCGCCGGCGGCCTTGAGCTTTTCAATCACGGTCGCGTCGTAAGGCGAGATGAAGTTGCCGAGAATTTTGGAGGCACAGTTCAGCGGATGACCTTTGACGGCGAGCACATCCTTGACGGCAAGCGGAACGCCGAGCAGCGGTTTCTGCGCGAGCGTGGCACCACCGGCAATCAATTGATCTACAGCGTCCGCCTGGGCGAGCGCGTCGGCGGCGTTGTGACTGAGGAAGGCGTGAATCTGTCCGTCCACACGCGCGATCTGGTCGAGGCACGACTGCATAGATTCCCGCGCGGAGACCTCGCGGCGGGCGAGCTTGGCGGTGAGTTCGGAAATGGTGAGCTGGTTCAACATGGGAAATTAAAAAGTGGAAACACCGAACATTGAACATTGAACATCCAACGCTGAAGGAGCGACCCGGCCAAGTCATTCGATGTTCGGCGTTCGATGTTCGGCGTTCGACGTTGCCCCCCTCTGAAGGCCGCGCTGTAAAAATCGGAGCTCACGTTGCTATTCCACAACCTTTGGCACCATGAACAAGCCGCCGGCCTGGGCGGGCGCGTTGCGGAGCGCGTCTTCGTTGGAGATCGAGGCGCGGACTTCGTCGGCGCGGGTCACGTTGACGACGGGGAACGCGTGGGCGGTTGGTTCGACGCCAGTAACATCGGCCTCCTTGAGTTTTTCGATGTAGCCCAGAATGTTGCCGAGCTGGGCGGCGAGTTTCTGCTCCTCGTCCGGCGACAGGGAAAGCCGCGCGAGATGCGCGACGTATTTGACATTAATTTCGGCGGCGGCCATGCGGTGAGATTAAAGTTCCAAGTTCCAAGTTCCAAGTTCCAAGTTCAGTCGGCGCAACGCGGCTGGTCGCTGCGACACAGCCGCGTTCCGGGGAACGTCAAGCCGCGCGGCGGGATTTTTCATCCCACAACACCAGCCCCAGCAGGCCCAGGCCCAGAACGGTCGCCGCGAGACTCACGTAGAGCATCTTCAAATCAGCCTTGAAGGTGAACTCCACGGTGTGCGCCCCGGCGGGCAGCGCCACGCCGCGCATGAGAAAGTTGCAGCGCAACAACTCCGCCGGCTGGCCATCCACCGAGACGCGCCACTTGGGATCGTACTTGTCGTTCAACAGCAGCACGGTGGCGGTGGCGGATTGGGTTTTGAGTTTGATGTCCGTCGGTGCGTAGCTTTCGTAGCTGACGGAGCCGGGCGGGCTGTTGGTGCCGGGATTTGTTGACGTCAGATTTTTGCCTCCGGCCACGAGCACCAATTGCGCGGGATCGAAGCTGGCGGAACCCATTATTTGCAGGGTGGCCTGATCGTTCGTGTTGACCTGCCAGTTGGAATAA
>JAYWBR010000216.1:0-15584 GCA_043781315.1 Verrucomicrobiota bacterium
GAGTTTGTGCGGGATCTGGCATCCGGGGTCTGGGTTCTGGGGGACGCCCATGCGCTTCATTTCTTCCAGTTCGCGCACGATGATTTTCTCCACGCATTCGGGCGTGATGGGTTCGATGTAGGTGCGGTCGGCGAACTCCGGGTCGGTCATGATGGTGGCCGGGTTGGAGTTGATCAGGACGACGCGGTAGCCTTCCTCGCGGAGGGCTTTGCAGGCCTGCGTGCCCGAGTAATCGAACTCGCACGCCTGGCCGATGATGATCGGGCCGGCGCCGATGATGAGGACGCTGTGGATGTCGGTGCGTTTAGGCATTGGAAAAAATTTATGATTTACGATTGCCGATTTACGATTGCAGAGTCGCGCGAACGCCAGAATCAGTTTCCGCAAACGGGCAAAATGAAACACGGTTTGCGGGCGGAGCGAAAGGAAAATTGCTGAATGGAGCGCAGCGGCGATCTGGGCCAATCATCCGGCGGGTTTCGCCGCTTGACTCCCGCGCCGGGCGGATTGCATGATCGCCGCACTGGCGCAAGGCACATGTTTCGCCCTGCCCGATCTCCGCGTGAAAAAAAACACCTCACTGACGACGCTTTCCACCGATCAGCTCAATTATTTGAACATCGGACTGATGCTCGTCGCCGCTGCGGCTTCGTTCGTCCGGCCGTTTGAAGTTTTCCTGTTTGCCTACGCGCTCCTCGGCCCGCTGCACTACCTCACCGAAATCTCCTGGCTGCATGACCGCAAATATTTCACGCGGGGCCGGAACGATTATCTGGTGCTGGTCGCCTTCGCCGCGATCATCACCATCGCCGACATGCGGCTCGTGCCCAATCTCCCGGCGACGTTGCGCGTCGCAGTCACGTACATCGCCTTCGGCAGCGCGCTGGTATTTGTGCTCATCGGCAAACTGTGGCCACGGGTGATTTGTTTCGCGGCCCTGATTGTGACGACGCCGTTGATCATCCGAATGGATTTTTCCCAATCGCTCTTTTCCGTGCTGCTGCCGACGATTGTTCACGTCCTGGTTTTCACCGGGCTGTTCATTCTCGTCGGGGCGTTGAAGGGACGGAGCGTCTCGGGTGTCGGTTCGTTGGTGGTTTTTTGTTTGTGTGCGGTCAGTTTTTTTGTGCTCGGCCCGGCGAGCTCGGCGGACAAAATGGGGGAGCACGTCAAGGAAACCTACCAGGTGTTCGCGCAGTTGAACTATTCGCTGATGACGCCGTTCCGCCAGCATGATCTCAATGTGCCGGCGAACATTCCGGCGTACGTGAAATACATCAACACGGTCCTCTACCATTCGCCCACCGCGCTGGCGGTGATGGGCCTGATCGCGTTTGCCTACACCTATCATTATCTGAACTGGTTTTCCAAAACGTCCATCATCCAGTGGCACAACATCCCGCGCTCCCGGCTCATCGCGGTCGTTGTCATCTGGCTCGCGTCCATCGGCACCTACGCCTACGACTACCGCTTTGGATTGCGCTGGCTGTTCTTTCTGTCGTTCACGCATGTGCTGCTGGAGTTCCCGTTGAATCACCTGTCCATCATCAATATTGGCAAAGAGTTCAAAAGCATCTTGAACGCAGGCTTTGCCGTTCGGCGGCCGGAAAAAGCCTGAGCCAAATCCCGCTTTCCCCTTGCACGCGCAAAACCTTTCCGCATCCTTGACGCCGTGTCCGACCGAACGATTTCAACCATTTTGACCAAACCCGACGCGGCGTTGGAGATGACGCTGCGCCCTGCCCTTTTTTCCGATTTCACCGGCCAGGCCAAGGTCAAGGAGCGGCTTGAGATCGCCGTCACCGCCGCCCAACAGCGCAACGAAGCGCTCGATCACATCCTGCTTTCCGGCCCGCCCGGCCTGGGCAAAACCACCATCGCGAACATTCTCGCGAAAGCGATGGGCGGAAACCTCAAATGCACGAGCGGCCCGACGATTGAGAAAGCCGCCGACCTCGCGGGCTTGCTCACGAATCTCGAAGAAGGCGACGTGCTGTTCATTGACGAAATCCATCGCCTGCAAAAAACCATCGAGGAATATTTGTATCCGGCGATGGAGGATTTCAAATTGGACATCATCATTGATCAAGGCCCGAACGCCCGCAGCGTGCGTTTGAATTTGCCGAAGTTCACCTTGATCGGCGCGACCACCCGCAGCGGACTGCTCACCGCGCCGTTGCTCACGCGCTTTCCAATTCGTGAACGCTTGGATTACTACCACGCCGACCAGCTCGAAACGATCGTGACCCGCTCGGCGCATTTGTTGAACGTGGCCATCGAGAAGCACGGCGCGCGGGAAATTGCCCGGCGCAGTCGCGGCACGCCGCGCATCGTCAACAATTTGCTTCGTCGCGTCCGGGATTACGCGCAGGTCAAAGGCGAGGGTCGCATCACCGCCGAGATCGCCGACAAGGCGCTGGCGATGCTGGAGATTGACGAGAACGGTTTGGACGAAATGGACAAGCGCATCCTCGAGGCGGTCATCGTGAAATTTGCCGGCGGGCCGGTCGGCGTGAGTTCGCTGGCCGTGGCCGTGGGCGAAGAAGCCGACACGCTCGAAGAAGTCTATGAGCCTTACCTCATCATGGAAGGCTACCTCAAGCGCACCCCGCAAGGCCGTGTCGCGACAGAGAAGAGCTACCAGAAACTCGGACTCAAGCCGCTGCTCGGCAAGCAGTCCTCGTTGCTCTGAAACCGGCTGTAAAAAATCCCCGCCCGGATTTAACCGCAGAGAACGCAAAGAACACAGAGGGTGGATTTCTTCGTTGTTGGCCAACGAGCGGCAAACTTCAATCTGAGGCAACCCGGCTATTCCCTTTGCGTTCTCTGCGGTAAAAATCTAATTCCCTTGCAGCCGGTAGAAACGGGAGTTGTTCGTCACCGGCAAAGTGACGGAGAAAACCGTGCCGGAGATTTGAACGGACGTGGTCATCGGCGACCACGCGGATGAGGGAATCAGACTGGTGGAACTCACCAGCGTCGCGGCCGCGCCGCTGAAGGGCCATTGCAGTTGGAGATTGGACGATCCGAACAAGGAAGGTTTGATCACCAGCGGCGCGGCCAGTCCACCCACCGCGTCGGCGACGGGCAACACATTTCCTCCGGCATCAAAAAACGACGACGTGTTGTAGCCGGCTTCGTTGACACCGCTCACGGCCAGATATTCGGTGCCCCAATAAAAAAGACCGACGCCAAGCTGGTTCGGCAGGCCCTTGATGATTTTGGCGAGCGCCGCGATGAAGCTGACCTGGCCGGCCGGCGTGGGCGGAAAACCATAGAGACTGAAGCCATTGTTCGTCCAGGACGTGGGAAAAGTATTGGTGGCTGGGAAGGCCGTTTCCGCGATGACAATGGGTTTGCCGTAACGCACCGCCGTGTTGCTCAGACAAAAAGTCAGGTTCGACAATGAGCCATGGAAGAACGGGTAGTAACTCTCGCCAATGATGTCGAAAGGCACGCCTTGCGCGTTCAGGTTGTCGAAGAACCACAGCGTCGTGCCCCAGTCGCCACCACGATCAATATGCACGATCACCTTGGGCATGTTGGTTCCCGCCGCGTCACGAATCCCTTGAATTGCATTCGTCATCAACTGGCCGAGGCGCGACCACGATGGCCCGCCGTAGCCGGAAACGAATCCGTTGGTGAACAACATTCCCTGCGTGATCTCGTTGCCGATCTGCACATAGTCCGGCAGCGCGCCAATGGCATTGAAGGCGGCGATGGTGTTGCTGTTGTAGGCCCGCATTTGTTGCACAAGCTGCGGAAAAGTCAGGCTGGCCCAGGTGCTGGGCGTGGCTTGATTGCCGGGATCCGCCCAGGTGTCGGAGTAATGAAAATCCAGCGCGAAGAGCAGCCCGGCCTGCTTGACCCGCACCGCCAGCGGCAGGTTGTAGGCGAGGTTGTTGGTGTAGTTGTAGGCGTTCATCACGCCGCCCTGCGCCTGCGCGGTGGTGCTGGTGAAGAGCCGGAGGCGCACGCAATTGAGACCGTGCTGCCGGAGAATTTGCAACCCGTCCTGAATCTGTCCGCCCTCCCGGTATTTTTTCCCCTGGCCCTCAAAAAAAATCAGGTGGGAGAAATCCGCCGCCGCCAGAAAATTCGTCGTGGCGGCGAAGGCCGGACCGACGGCCCACACGGACACGGCAGTTACGAGGACGGCGAATTTTAATTTCAGCGGTTGCATCAGGAGCGGGCCAGCATACGCGAGAATTTTGAAAAGCCAAACGCCTTGCAGCAGCCAACCATGTTTGATCGCTTGAACTCCGGCACGCATCCAGACACGCTGGCCCGGTGCAACGAATCCACCAACTTTCCTGCGCCGCCCTTTTGCTCTGGCCGTCCGGCGCCCGCAGCGAAACCACCAACGAAGCCCTGCTCCGCGCCCACGGTCGAGTGCCCCAACTTTTTCAAGCTCGGCGACCAGTGGGTGCTGTTCGTTTCGCCCTACGGCAAGGTGCAATACTTCGTCGGCGACTTCGACGCGGCGACCTGCCGCTTCACGCCGCGCACGCGGGGTCTGCTGGATTACGGCTCCAGTTTCTACGCCCTAACACCATGCAGGTTCCCGACGGACGCCGGCTCGTCTGGGGCTGGCTGAATGGTTTTCCCGGCGGCCACGGCTGGAACGGCTGCCTGAGTGTGCCGCGGCAGTTGAGTTTGTCGCGCGCCGGCGAGCTGCGACAAACTCCCGCGCCGCAACTCAGCAAGCTGCGCGGCCAAGCGGTCGCGTGGAAAAAAATCCAGTTGGAAAATGGCAGCCAGACTTTGCCGCTGCCAAAAACCAACACGCTCGAAATTGCGGTGGAGCTGGAGTTGCAGACCGCGAAAAACGTCGCGTTGAAATTCGGCGGTGTGGACGTGAGTTTCAACGGCACCGAACTCAAAGTGCAGGACGCCGTCGCGCCCCTCACCCTGGTGCCGGGCCAACGGATCTTGAAGCTGCGGATTTTTATTGATTGTTCCGTGCTGGAGGTTTTTGCCAACGACACAGTGTGCGTCACCAAAATAATCACCCCGTTGAAAGCCGACGCCACTTTGGAAGTGCAAGCCACCGGAGGCCGCGCCACAGCCAGTCGCGTCGAAGTTTGGCCGATCAAAACCATCTGGTAGTGGTTGGCCCCCGCCACGGGCCGTGCTTGCTGAAAATCATCAACCCCACTAGCCTGCGCGCCGATTTGTTTGTATGAGCGAAATATTTGTCATCGGCCACCGCAACCCCGACACGGACGCAATCTGTTCGGCCATCGGCTACGCGGAGTTCAAACGCCGCACCGGCATGGCCGAGGCCGTGGCCGCGCGCTGCGGCGACACCAACGACCGGATTGATTTCGTCCTGAACACCTTTGGCGTGCCCGCGCCCAGATTCGTGGCTGACGTGTCGCTGAAAGTTTCCGACGTGATGCAGCGCAAGATCATGAGCGTGACGCCGGACGCCACCGCCGCCCAGGCCTTGCATCTCATGGACGAGCGCAACATCCGCATCCTGCCCGTGCTCGACAAGGAGCGGCGCTGCCACGGCCTGCTCTCGCTGTTCAAGCTGAGCAAATTTCTTTTCCCCTCGTCCAACCGGCTGGTGGACTCGCGGCGCGTGCTGTCCTCGCTCGCCAATCTTTCGCAAACGTTGCAAGGCGAACTGCTCGTCTCGTTCGAGACGAAGCGCGAGGAGGATTTGATCATGGTCATTGGCGCGATGAGTCCCGAATCGTTCGCCGCGCGGGTGGAAACGTTTCTGCGGGAAAAATTGTGCGTCATCGTCGGCGACCGGCAGGACATCCAGGAAACCGCCATCAAGGAAAGCGTCCGCGTGGTCATCGTCACCGGCGGCTTGAAGATGGAAAAGCGGCTGCTCGAACTCGCGAAGCGCAAGCAGGTCAGCATCATCTCCTCGCCGCACGACACGGCAACCACGGCCGCCCTGTGCCGCGCGGCGGTGGCGGTGCGGAATGTTCTGAATGAAGGCTTCATCTGTTTCCGCGAGCACGCGCCGCTCGCCTCCGTACGCGACGAGGCCACGTCGTCCGGCCACCAGATTTTCCCCGTGCTGGACGCCGCCGGCCAAGTTTCCGGGATTCTTTCCAAAACGGATTTCCTCAAGACCGTGACGCGCAAATTGATTCTCGTGGATCACAACGAACTCTCCCAGGCTGTGCAGGGCGCAAGCGAAGTCGAGATCATCGAGATCATTGACCATCATCGCATCGGGGCGATGACGACCCAGCAGCCGATTCTGTTCCGCAACGAACCCGTCGGCTCGACCTGCACCATCGTGGCCGACTGCTTCTTCCGTTACGGGGTGGAAATGCCGGCGGCCATTGCCGGCTTGATGCTGGCCGGCGTGGTCTCGGACACGTTGAATCTCACGTCGCCGACCACGACGCCGCGCGACGCGGAGATTTTGAAAAAGCTCGAGGCGCTTGCCGGCGTGAACGCCCGCGAGTTCACGGAAAAACTGTTCGCCTCCGGTTCGCTGCTCACCTTGAAACCCGCGCCGCAGGCCATCACGACCGACTGCAAGGAATACCACGAGGACGGCGTCAAATTTAGCGTCGCGCAGATCGAGGAAATCGGCTTCGACCAGTTCTGGAAGCGCAAGGACGAACTGTTCGACGCGCTGGGCGTGTACCGCCGGAAGCGCGGCTACCATTTTTCGGCGCTGCTCGTCACCGACGTGACGACGCAGTGTTCGCTGCTGCTGGTCGTGGGCGACGAGGAGTTCACCCAGCGCATTGATTATCCGCGCCTGGAGCCGGGCATCTACGAACTGCGCGACGTGGTCTCGCGCAAGAAGCAGTTGCTGCCCTACCTCACGCACTGTCTGCGGAAGGCGGGCATTGCCGAAGCCAGTTAAGCCGGATGAAAAAATACTGGCACGTCCTCGGCATCGGGCTTCAGAACAACCTCACGTACCGGTTTAATTTTCTGGCGCGCTCGTTGTTCGGCCTGATTCCGCTGGTCGCCATGCTTTACATTTGGAAAGCGATCTACAAAGACAAGGGCACGGGCGGCATGGTGGGCACTTACGTCTTCGCCGAAATGGTTTCCTACTACCTGCTCGCCACCATCGTGGACGCGCTGACGGCGGTGAACGAGGACGACTGGCAGATCGCCGCCGACATCAAGGACGGCAACATCAGCCAGTTCCTGCTCAAGCCGATTGATTATCTGTGGTACCGGCTCTGGCTGTTCGTCTCGGGCCGGCTGGCGTATCTGGCCGTGGCGACGCTGCCACTCGCGATTTTTATTTTCTGCCTGCGGAAATTTTTCGTGCTCCCGCCGGACTGGGGGACATTCGGCTGGTTTCTGATTTCGGCGGGGCTGACGGCGCTGCTGCAATTTTTCATGTCGTACATGATGGCGATGCTGGCGTTCTGGGTGATGGAAGTTTCCACGTTCATCTTCATCATGTTCGCGTTCGAGTACCTAGCCAGCGGGCATTTGTTTCCGCTGAACATCCTGCCGCCGGCGTTTGAACGCGCGCTCTTTTTCACCCCGTTTCCCTATCAATTATATTTTCCCGTGAGCGTTTATCTCGGCAAAACAACCGGGATGGAACTGGCCAAAGGTTTGTTGATCCAACTGGCGTGGGTCATCGCGGCCTACGTTGCCGCGCGGTTCGCGTGGAACCGCGGCATCAAAAAATACGCGGCGGCCGGCGGCTGAAAGCGTTCACCGCATCAAGATGCGGTAGCTTCCACCCGGCGGAGGCGTTAAGGTGGCTCAGTTCAAAGCCTCTTTTTACCGATGTCACTTTGAACATATGTTTAAGCCAGACTTACAATCGCTTGTTAAAACCTGCTGAAATTTTTATCTGTTGTGAATTCCAACCTGCGCCCGATTTCATTGTTAAAATTTTTCGCGGTGGCCGCGCTGTTGTTCCTCGGGTCGGCCCGACCGACAGACGTTCGCGCCGAGGCCATGCTCCAGTTGTTCAACGTCAGTTGGGCCGACGTGATCGTAAAAATGCCGGAGATCGCCGAGGCCGGTTATGATTCGATCTGGCTCCCGCCGCCCGCCAAGGGCAGCAGCGTTTACTCCATCGGCTACGATCAGTTTGATCCGTTCGATCTCGGTGATGTGAACCAGGCCGGCACGACGGCGACGCATTGGGGGACGAAGGTGCAGTTGCAGCAGGTTGTCGAGACCGCGCATCGTTTCGGCATCCGCGTTTATTTCGACAACGTCGTCAACCACCGCGCGTTCACGGTGCCGGGGTTCAACAGCAGCACGTCCACGAATTATTATCCCGGGCTGCGGCCGCAGGACTTTCATTTGAAAACCGTCGGCTCCTTTTTTCAAAACTGGCCGAGCGTGGAGGACTACAACAACCAATGGGACGTGCAGTATGAATCCCTTGGCGGCTTGATTGACCTCGCGACGGAGCCGGGTTCGGTGAACGGCAACTTTGGCGCGACGCTCGGCAGCACCATCACGAAACCGATTTTCATCCGCCAGCCCGGCAACAAGAGTTACTACATGGTGACAAACCAGTCGGCGATTGAGGGCAGCCCGTGGCGACCGTTCAACGGGACCAACGGCGTGCCGGTGGCCGAGGATGTGAACTCGTATGAAATCCGTTCCGTGCTGTACACACTGAACGAAACCAAGTGCGACGGCTTCCGGCTCGACGCGGTGAAGCATGTGCCGTCGGGCTTTTTCGGCGACACGGCGGCGACGTTCAACGGCTACTGCGGCGCGATCCAGGCGATGTTCGACTATGTCCACGGGTACGGCACGAACGTGATCGGCAACGGCTACTCGGAAAATGACGACAGCCGCAACAGTTGCTTTGACACCGAGGCCACACGCAACGACGCCCTGCTGTTCGGCGAACATCTCGGCCAGCCGCCGAGTTATAGCGAATACATTTCGCGCGGGATGCGGCTGGTGAACTCCCCCTTACGCGACACGATGAACGCCGCGCTTGGCGGCGGTTCGCTCGCCGGCCTCGATCAACGCGACATCGGCGCGATCATTCCGATCCAAAGCGTGATGTTCGCGCAGAGTCACGATGCCTCTGGCTGCTGCGCCACTCATCGCGATTTGCAAAACGCCTATTACTTCATGCACGAAGGCATTCCAGAAATTTACTCGGACAACTACAACCAGTCCGGGCCGCCGAATTATTTTCCCACGCCGCCGTACGCGAATTACCTCGGCGAGTATGGCGACAATCAGATGCCGGACGTTTGCTACCTGCACAACCAACTCGCGCGCGGCGGCACGTCGCCGCGCTGGAGCGAGCAGAACCTCGTCGCCTTCGAGCGCTTCGATTATCGCGAAGGCGGCGCGATCCAGGATCAGACGACGGTGCTGTTCGTGATGAATGACAAATACAGTTTCCCCGGCGACATCACGTTCGACGACGGCGTGGGCCAGACCTTCGACGGCTATTACGGCGGCATTGCGATTTCCAATTCCAAGAATGTCGGACTGGCCGTCGGCTTTCCGCCCGGCTCGGTGCTGGTGCAGCTCGCGAGTTCTTCTCCGACGGTTGGGCGGGCTTACAACAAACTCTTGGTCCACTCTGCGACGGGCAGTTTAAGCGCCGCGCAAGCCGGCTCCTCGATCAACAACGCCAACCCGACCCAGCGGCTCATCTATGTCGGCGGTCAGAGCATTCCATCCGGCGGCGGCGCGATTGAACTTAACGTGCCGAGCGGCAGTTGGGTGATGTATGGCTATCAGTGGCCCGAAGCGAGCCGCGCGAATACTTCCACCAACGCCATCGTCCTGCGTCAGGGCGGCGGCGAAGCCCCGCGCATCACGGTCTATCGCACCGACGGCGCGAACGGCGACACGAATTTCAATCCGATATTTCCGTTTAAAATGCGCGGCAGCGTGGATCAATTTGGCAACGTCGTCGCCGGCGTGAACGTGTCGAACAAAACTTACGCGATAGACATCCCGGTGATCACAAACGGAAACTTCGACATCCTCGTCCGCAACGACGCCTCGTCCTCCAACACGCAGGTCAAGCTGGACGGCGGCGTGGACATCAACAGCCAGATGGGCCTCGGCCCGACGAACGTCGCCGACCTGCGCGACAACAAACCCGGCGTTGCCACGGATGTTTTCCTCGGCTACGAACAAACCGCGCTGCAATTCCGCAACGGCCCGGAAAAATTCGCCGCGCGAAACATTCTCAGCAACAACATCGTCTCGCTCGGCGCGGAGACTTACTACTACACCGTCGGCGGCGCAAGCAACGTCATAGCGGGTGCGGGCTACGGTGCGGGCATCACCAATCAAACGGCGGCCTGGGTTCAACATGATCCGCTTGCGACCAATTCCGCCGCGTCACCCAACAACACCGCCACCCAGCGCGTGCCGCTGAGTCCCGCCGCTGGTCAGGCAACCTCGATCTACGTGAAGGTCGGCTACCAGTTTCAGATCAACACCTGTTTCATTTACTACACGACCGACGGCACGAATCCCGAGGGCGCGTTCGGCACCGGCAAGGGCACGACGCAGGTGGTGCAGGCGGGCTGGGTCGCCGCCGACAGCGCGGCGAGCAACATTGACTGGTGGAAAGGCATCATCCCCGCGCAACTCAACGGCGTGCAGGTTCGTTACAAGGTCGCGCTCTTCTACGGCGGCAGCGTTTATGCCGGACAAAACATCGCGCCGATTTCCGACGCGGAAATTTCCGGCTCGAAGTACTACGGCCTGAACCAGTCGGCGATCACGAACTTCAATCCCGTCGCCGCGCGCGTCTGGCTGCACAACGATCTGAATCCGGCCAACACCGTGACCGGATTGCAAAGCGGCTTCCACATCATCCGCGCCCGGACATTCCTGCCACGCAATGGGAAATCTTCCGTCTATAACACCTTTTCGCAGACGTTTTATTATGACGGTGCTTTGCCAGCGGGCGTGGTCGCGTTCCCAACGCCGGATGGCAGTTCGATTTCAACCAGCACATATTCAGTCGTCATTCGCACCGACAACTCCGCCACATTCGCCGAGTTCAACATCCAAGACAGCAATGCCCTGAACGACGACGCGCAGACCGGCCAGGCGAACGGCAATGGGAACACGAACGGCGTCCCGCGCTTTGTCACCGCCACCGCCGTCACGCCGAACGACACGATCTCCGCCACGTACCCGAACCTGGCCAAGGAGTTTCGTTTCAACTACGTCAACGTGCCCGGCTCCGGCACGGCCACGATCACCGTGCGGTTGAAGACAGCGACCAGCGGCCTGTTCACGAACCGCTTCACCACGCTGACGCGAACGGTCAACACCCTCGCGCCGCAGTCGGTTCTCTTCATCAATGCGCCGGCCACGGAAGGAATGATTCTCACGCTGAACACGAACGACATCTACGTGTTCCGCAACTGTTACAGCACCAACCTTCCGCCCACGTCGAGCTTCTACTCCATTTACATCAACGGCGTGCTGCAACCGCGCGGCAGCTACGTTTTCCTCGACTCGGGCTGCTCCAGCGGACTCAAGTCCGTCAACTACGTTTGGAATTCCACACTCCCAGGCACCAACACGATTTCCATCACCTACTCCAATCTCGCCGTGCAATTGTCGGACACGCGCAACTTCGTCGTGGTGCGTCCGGGCGACTCGGATGGCGATGGCGTTTCCGACTACAACGAAATTCTCGCCGGCACCGATCCGTACGATCCGAACTCCGTGCTGCGCATCACGCAACTGCTGAACACCAGCCAGCTCGTCTGGGACAGCGTCGCCGGCCGGAATTATCAAGTACTGGCCACGACCAACCTCCTGCTGCCGTTCAGCGTCATCAGTTCACCGATCCAGGCTGGTGGTTCATCCACGTTCTATGTGGACAGCGCGCCGGATGCAACGAACAAGTTTTACCGCATCCAGCTCGTGCCGTGATCCGATTGGAGCGCCGGTCTTCCGGCCCGGCACAACTTGTGCGAAGCGTCTGGACTGAGCGCACTCTCGGCGCAACCGTTGCTAATGAATTGTTTTTCAAGGCGCCAGCTTCCATCCCGATTCGGAGAAGTATTCTGCGTGGCCTTCGGTGTTGAGGCGTGCCGGCACTCCCACAGAGCGCAAGGATGCGACAAAAATCACGGCGAATCCGGCTTGGTCGGTTCGTTGGGATTTACAAATGGCCGCGATCGAAGTCGGGCCGCTCCGAGCCGGGGTTATGGTCACGCGTTCGGCGAGATGGCGCGCAACTATTTCAGTTGCGGAAGCAAGGGAGGTTTCCTTGCGGATTCTTGGATAAAAGTCTTCCCACAGCGTGCGCCGCCAATCCAGTTGATCGTCAAAGCCCGGAGCGATTTCGGGACTCAACACAAATTGCCGGTAGATTTCATCACCCAGCTTCCAATTCACCAGTTCGCGGTTGTAAGTTGCGAGTTGAACGTGTTCCAGCAGCAGTTTCATTTTCTTTCCAGACCAAATGGGCTGCGCGGCGAGCCATTCAAAATTATCCGACTCCTTCCGATGCAATAAGAATTTCCGCGCAATTCCCAAGGCGCTTTTACCGACCGGCATTTGAGGGGTGACGAGGTGAACCGCTGAAATCCCCAGCGCGGCAATGACAAACAGGACGGCCAGTCCCCGCAGCCACGCCCCAAACTTTTGAGCCTTGTCTGGCTGGGGAAAGTTCGGGGATTGCGCCACATTTTCGTTCACCCCTCCAACTCGCGCCAATTCCAACAATATCCAAAACAGAGCGGCCACCGGAAGTTTGAACAGCCCGCCATCAAACCAGAAACCCACCAGCAAAACCACCGCCCCGGCGCGGCAGGTTGCCGCGAGGAAGGCGGAGGACGGAGGACGGAGGATCGAAGATGGCCAGGGCAAAGTAGGACAGCGCGGCCCGCCTGTCTCCGCAGTTGCGATTTCCGATTTCTGCAAGAGCCTTGTCACCTCGTCTCCTGCCGGAGTTTTCTTCAAGGAGAACCAAAGATACCAAATGAAACAAGCCAACGCTGGTACTCCGGCGCAAATTCCAATCATCAAAAAATCATTCAATTGAATCGCTGCGCCTTCAATGACCTGCGGTGGAAGATATTTCTTTCCATAAACCGCCTCTGCCTCACTCCACCCAAAACCGATCACCGGCCTGTCCAACATCATTCGTGTCGCGCCCTGCCACGCCACCACCCGGTTGCGCCACGAGAAATCATTCACGTTGCCAACCGAGACAAGGCGATGCGCCAGGCGGGACTCTGAAAAGCGCAATTGCCAGAAACCCAGGACTCCGGCGGAAAGCAGGAGGGTCAGCAAAGCCAGCCGATTTCTTTTCATCCACGAAACCAAAATATAATCTTCTCCCTCTCCGCCTGTGCGACGGGGGGAGAGGGCCGGGGTGAGGCAGGCAGAATTCCAAATCAAATACACCAACCCACACACCGTTCCCAGCCACGCGCCCCGGCTGTAACTTTTGAAACAGCCATAGATCGCAAGCGTGATCGCTGTTAGACAAAGCGTCGTGTGAAGAATTTTTTTCCATCTTCCACACTCCGTTTGCCATCCATGGATTCCCAGCCCTGCCGCCAGCACTACTCCGGTTCCCATAAGCAGGCCGTAGAGATTGGGATTGTCCCACACACCACACCAGCGGAGAACGCCATGATAGGAAAAAGCCGCGCCCGCTTCCGGCTGATACAGTGCCGCGCCCGCCAGCAAGCCAACCAGCCAGCGCACGATCCAGACTTTCCGTTGCTCTGGGCCTTGTTCCGACCACTGCGCCCATATCGAAATTGCCCGGCCAAGCACCATGCCCGCAAGTAAGGCCAACACCTGCGTTGACCTGGCGGCAGTTTCATATCTTCCGGCATAGTTCGCCAAACACAGCACTACGAAAGTGAATAAAACGATGCCCGATTTTTTGGCGGATGGATTCATCCGCCGCTCCAAAATCCAAAATACGGAGAAGTAAACGACGAGACAAACCACCAGCATCCACTGTGTACCTGAATCCCGGCAAACGAGGGCGATTTCTCTTACAATCGAAGCCAGGGAGCCGTTGGATTGTGAAGCCATTCTGTCACCAAAAACAAATACAGCCAGAAGAAGAAAAAGCCCAAGCGCAGACAAAAACCTGCCAAATAGATTTTTCAACATCGCGACAACGTTTTTCCAGCAAATTATTGTTCCCACCGAGCAAACATTATGGCACTGGCACCGCATTAGCCAGCCGCATCAAATCGGGGTCGGTTCGCTTGGAATACAACATCGCCGCCGGGTTGACATCCGGGTCAGGCCGTTGCGTGTGCGTATCGTCCGCGCCGAACTTCTCGTTATGCCCGTTCAAGTAAGGGCCGGTCCATTTCCAATGTTCCACATGCCCGTCGGCAAAGGAAAGATTGCAGCCTTTGGAATGGCGGTTGGCGGGCGGATTCCAAAAGTTGTTGGCGACGGAAGCTTCGTGAACACCGAAGGTGCCATTGTCTATGCTGATGGCGTTCTCGTCTATAAACACAAAGATTTGTGAAGGCGTGCGGATTTGCCCGCTGGTTCTTGCGCCGGTTTTCCGAATGTTGCTGCCCAGCCAGACCGACATGGAATAACTTTGATTGTGGGGAACTGGAACGCCCGTGGTCAACGACAACGCGCCGAGAAACAACAGCGCCGCCAACACCACCGTGAAACTGCTTTTGGGGTAAGTCCTCACTTAAGATGCCCGATAAAAAATTCCGCCATTGTTTGGAGAGTCTCTTTCCGCTCCGACAGGTTGAAGGTGCCATGTTCTCCATTGGTAAAGACGAGTGATTGGATGTCAACCTGGTTGGTTTTTGCCCATGTCACAAACGCGTTCATCGCATCGTATCCTTTGTCCATCCCACCCATCACCATGAGTGTGGGTGGAAGTCTGCTGGGTTCCAATCGGCTGGTCGGAGGACCGCTTCCCGGCTTATCCAGAACCACGCCGCGCCAGAGGTCCGGTCGCATCGCCAACAGTTCTGAAACCACCGCCATTCCCGCGCTGGCGGTGATCAGAAAAATATTCTTTGCATCAACCTCCGCCTCCGCAGCCAACTTTTCATATAGGTTTAGCACATCGCGTGCAGCGTCGGCTGAGTTTGCCAGATTCTTGTACTCCGCGCCATAGCCATCGCACCCACGGTAATTGATGACCGCATAGTAGAAGCCCAAGTTGGCGAATATTTGGGCTTGGCGGTCAAACTTTCGCTGGAACTGTGACGAGCCGGGCGGGACGTAAATCACTGCCGGATATTTTACCTCTGGGCGAAAGCGCTCCCAAAAGAACTTCTGCGGGGCCAATGCCGGATGGATGCGCTGAACCGGAGAGAAAAATATGCACGGGGTTACCACTCCATCAAAAGATTTCAGCGCAATCGTTCTGGGTTGGACCACCTGGCTCGACTCAAAGGGCCGGCTGTTACCTTCGACCACCTTCCGGAGCCTTTGGTTGGTTACGGTGTATTCCCAAATGCCATGAGGTTCGTAACCGAGCGAGGCAACCGTGTAAATCTTGTCTCCGGCTGAGGTCGCTTTATAGACCTCCACGCTCCCGTCCTTGAACAAATTGGTGTTGCCCTCGCCTGAAGCAAGTCGCACCGCCAAATGAAAACTGTCGTTCGTATTGATCACATAGGCATAACCCTCCCCACCCAGCAGCCATT
>JAYWBR010000217.1:0-5364 GCA_043781315.1 Verrucomicrobiota bacterium
CGCCTGCGCAACTCCGTCACGCCGCCCGGCAACGCGCGCGTGGACTGGCAAATCATCTGTGACCTCGCGAAGCGGCTGGGGAAAGAAAAGTTCTTCAACTACGCGAACCCCGGCGAGATTTTCACCGAGCTGACGGCGGCGAGCAAAGGCGGACCGATTGATTACAGCGGCATGACCTACGAGCGCATCGAGCAGAACATGGGCCTCTTCTGGCCGTGTCCCGCGCCGGAGCATCCCGGCACGCCGCGACTGTTTGAGGGCGGAAAGTTTCATCATCCCGACGGCAAGGCGAAGTTCCACGCCTACGACTACCGCCCGCCCGCCGAGGACGTGGATGCGGAGTTTCCCATTTTCTACACGACTGGCCGCGTGGTGTCGCAATACTTGAGCGGCACGCAGACCCGGCGCATCGGCGCGCTCGTGGATCAATATCCCGAGCCGCTCTGCGAGATGCACCCACTGCTCGCCGCGAAGCTCGGCATCAAAGACCGCGACCTCGTGAAGGTCACCACACGGCGCGGCGACATGACCCTGCCCGCACAAGTCGTCAAGACCATCCGGCCCGACACGATTTTCATTCCGTATCACTGGGCCGGGAAGAAAGCCGCGAACCAGCTCACGAACCGCGCGCTCGATCCGATTTCGAAAATCCCGGAGTTCAAAGTCTGTGCCTGCAAGGTCGAGAAGTTCGCCGACGCGCCCCCCAAAAACCTCACCGCGAAATGAAGACCGAACTCGAATTTTTCATTGACCCGTCGCGCTGCATCGGCTGTCAGGCGTGCGTGGCGGCGTGCGCCGAGTGCGGCACGCATCGCGGGCACTCGATGATTCACCTCGATTACGTCCATCGCCCGACGGGTGTGCAGACCGTGCCGGTCGTGTGCATGCACTGCGAAGATCCGACGTGTGCGAAGGTCTGCCCCGCCGACGCCATCAAGCAGGGCGATGACGGCATCGTCCACAGCGCCGCGAAGCCGCGCTGCGTCGCGTGCTCGAACTGCGTGCTCGCGTGCCCCTTCGGCGTGCCGAAGATGAAAGTCGAGTTTGACCTGATGATGAAGTGCGACATGTGCTACGACCGCACGAGCGTCGGCAAGAAGCCCATGTGTGCCACCGTCTGCCCGAGCGGTGCGCTCTTCTACGGCACGCGCGAATACGTGGCGGAGTTCCGCCGCGAGACGCCCGTGAACGAATTCCGTTTTGGCCGCGAAACGGTCCGCACCAAGGTGAACATGATGACCGCGCCGCAGGCGAAGGCGTTGCCGTTCGACGTGGCGGACTTTCTTCCGTGGGAGGCGCTGGACATGGATCCGCTTTCCCTCGCCCGCGCCGGTGCGCCCGACGTGGCCAACGCCGCTGTGTGGGATGACGAGTCGCTGCCGGGTTCGTGTGGCAGCGGTAACTGCGCTTGCAAGCAGCAACGTGAACCTGAAGTTACCGATTCCACTAGCCATGTCTGACCACCCTCATTGGAAATCCAACTTCCCCGTCCGCCAGTCGGCGGAGCACGAAGTCTCGCGCCGGCAGTTCGTGAAGGTGGCCTGCTGTTCCGCGCTCGCCGTGGGCACGGGCTGGATGATGCGGGACAAGATTTTCCAACTGCCGCCTGCGACCAGGCCGAAGCTTCTGGGTCGCGCGGCGGAAATTCCTGTCGGCGGCTACAAACTCTTTCGTTACCCGACGGAAGATCATCCGTGCATCGTGGTGCGTTTGAGCGACGGTGAGTTCGCCGCCTACAGCCAGTCCTGCACGCACCTGCAATGCCCCGTGAATTATCAGCCCGAGAAGAAACAGTTTTATTGCCCGTGCCACGAAGGATTTTTCGCCGCCGACGACGGCCGCGTGCTCGCCGGACCACCGCGCCGCGCGCTGCCGCGTTATCCGGTGGAAGTCCGCAACGGCGAAGTCTGGATCAAGCCGGCGTAGCGCCTGAGGCTTGGAGGCGGAGGCATTGTTTGAAACAGGAGCGAACTGAGGAAGCGGAGGTTGTGATCGAACGACCGCCGGACGGTCTCTCTTTCCTCGGTTAACTCCTGTTTCAGCGTGTGTGTGAAATTCAAATTGTTTTCAACCCGGCGGCAAGCTGTCATTATTGAACTGTGAAGATCAGTCAGCTATTTATTTCGGTGGGGCACAATTTTTTTGGCCATCACGACCGGGTGCCAGACACGCATCCGATGATGGAGGTGAACTCGGTGGAGTGCATCGCGGGGCAGGGGTTGCTGGGCGACCGCTTCTGCGGCTTCAAGGAAAACTACAAGGGGCAGGTGACGTTTTTTTCCAGCGAGGTGTTTGCGGAGGTGTGCGGGAAGCTGGGCGTCAGCGGAATTTCGCCCGGCGTCACGCGGCGGAATGTGGTCACACGCGGCGTGGATTTGAACACACTCATCGGCAAGGAATTTGAGATTCAAGGCGTGACCTTCGCGGGCATGAGCGAGTGCAGCCCGTGCCATTGGATGAACACCGCCATCGCCCCGGGCGCCGAGGTGGCGCTCCATGGGCGTGGCGGTTTGCGCGCGCGCGTCCTCACCGACGGCGTGTTGCGCGTGGAGGCGGCATGACGCTGACCTGCGTGCTGTTTGCCGGCGGAGAGTCGCGGCGGATGGGCGCGGACAAGGCGTTGCTTCAGTTGAACGGCGAGGCTTTGTGGGCGCGGCAACTGAAAATGCTCAGTGAACTGGAGCCGGCGGCGTTGTGGGTTTCGGCACGGACGCGGCCCGCGTGGTGCCCGGCGGAAATTGAAGCCGTGCTGGACAAACCGCCGTCGCGCGGGCCGTTGAGTGGATTATGCGCGGCATTGAAAAAATTACGGACGACGCATCTGCTCGCGCTGGCGGTGGATCTGCCGCGCATGGAGGCCGGGCATTTGAAGAATCTTTGGCAACTGGCGCGGCCCGGTGGCGGGGTGCTGCCGATGAACGGCGACGACGCGGAACCCTTGTGCGCGATTTATCCCGGCGGCGAGTTGGTGATCCAGTCTGCGGCGCGGGCCTTGGCTGGGGGTGATTTTTCTTTGCGGAGTTTTACCGGGACTTTGCGGCAGGCGGGGTGCCTGGAAATTTTTCGCTTGTCCGAAACGGAACGGAACTTTTACCTGAATGCAAACACGCCGGACGACTTCAACGCGGCTGGATTGTGAACTGGATTCAAGCTACGCTTCCTGACAACCAGCCGCATGTACTTCACCGCCATCGAAAAATTTGACCGCGACAACGGCGAACGGTGGGCCGACTACGCCCGCTGGATCGGGCGATCCGATTTGATCCGCATCGTCACGCTGGACAGTTTGCTGTGTCCGCCGGTGGTTCATGTGGAGTCGGCGGAGGACTGGCAGTTCGTGGCGAAGGAGGAATTCATGCTGGATTTTTTCACCGACCTCGACTTTGTGCTGCGGGGTGTGGCCGGCCATCGGCCGTCCGAGGTGCTGGCCGTTCTCCGCGAACCGGCGGAAGTGGCGGTGGAAAATTTTTCGCACCCCGATTTTGAGTTTGCTGGTTTTGATTTGCTGGACACGCGGATGGTCGCCAGCGCGTTGCTGGGCAGCGGCCGGTTTCCGGAAATGTTCGACGTGAATGAGCTGTCGCCGGAGTCCGGGCTGCTCCTTTCGCACGGGCGGGCGGGCGAGATCCGGGACGAGTTGCGGCGGCGTTATCCCGACCGTGAGCACGCCCAATGCGATGTCTGGGCGCTGTGGCGTTATGTGGGAACGTTGCCATCCGGTGGCGGGGATTTTTCGGGGTGAAGCGGCACGCAAGGCCATCGGTTCCTTGACCTGGCCGCGCTGAAAACCTAGCTTCACTTCATGGCGAACACGAAGAACCAAAAGCCCAAACGCAAAGCGGTGCTGCTCGGGGTCGGTCTCGATTCCGACGGCAAGAAGCGCGTCACCACCGGGCCGAATTTCGCGCTCGTCGGCGGCTCGCAGGAAACCCACGCGGTGATGACCGAGCAGGTCATCAAGATCAACGAGAAGCTCAAGGCCAAGGGCAAGCAGCTCGAGGAGGTGAGCCACGAGGAGTTTGACGACATCGCCCACGCCGTCGGGCTGAAGCGGGATAATCCCCGGTTGAACTGAGGGATGCTGGCCTGGCGGAGCTGGAATTGTTCGCCATTCTCATCAGGGGACAATTCATCCGCGAACTTGAAACCATCCACATACTTTCATTAACAAAGGGTTTTGACATGGATGCGGTGATGCAATAGCATCAGATGCATGAGAACGACTCTGGACATTGAGGACGACGTGTTGCAGGCGGCCAAAGAACTGGCCCGATCCCAAGGCAGCACCGCTGGAGCAATGATTTCCAGCCTCGCCCGTCGTGGCTTGGCCGGGCCGGCATCGCAGAAAAAGAATCGTCCGGCCATGCGCGGCGGCGTGCCGGTGCTGCCATCGCGCGGGGAAGTCGTCACGCTCGAACACGTCCAGAAATTGCGCGACCAGGAAGGCGTGTAAACCATGCGCGCCTTGCTGGATGTCAACGTCATCATTGCGCTGCTCGACCCGGATCATGCTTTCCATGACCGGGCGCATGACTGGTGGGCGGCCAATGCGAAACGCGGCTGGGCGAGCTGCCCGATCACGGAGAATGGCGTTGTCCGCATCATGTCAAATCCGGGCTACAGCAAGGGAGCGCATTTCACGCCGGGCGATTTGATTTCCCGGCTGCAAAAATTTGCCAGCCAGACGAACCATGAATTTTGGCCGGACGACCTTTCAATCCGCGACGATGCCCTGTTTTCAACCGAGCGGATTCACGGCTCGCGCCAGCTCACCGACCTTTATCTTCTTGCGCTGGCGGCGAAGCATGGTGGAAAACTGGCGACCTTTGACACAGGAATTCCAGTTTCGGCTGTGCGCCATGCGAAGGCGGGAAGTTTAGTTGTGATTTAAATTTTCTGGCACAGGAGGAATTCACGTTGATGTTGGCGCTCTGTATTTCATACGGGAATTGCCGGGATTGATGGTGGCTTCACAAAGCTCCAGAGGGCTGGAGCAGTCCAAGACGCTGCGCGTTTATGATGGTCATCGTGTCGCGCGGAGCGTCTTGGAGTGCGGTGGCAAAGCGGTAGCGGCGACACCGCTTTCGGGCGGACGATGCGCTTTGGAATTTCAATGCCTCTCGTGCGTGCGAAAGCGGCGTGGCGCTGCGCTTCCCGCCGCAGTCCAAGACACGCTACCGCGAATGCCGACGACTTGCGGCCGCGCGGAGCGTCTTGGAGTGCGGCAGCCCTCTGCCGCTTTTTGTGGCGGACGCAGGCGGTTGGAGCGAAATCTTCTGGCAAAGGACGGAGGATGCCGCCCCGACGGGGCTGGGGAGTTTTTGGTTTGGGTTTCTACAAAGATGTCGCGCCTACGGCGCTGGG
>JAYWBR010000218.1:0-5337 GCA_043781315.1 Verrucomicrobiota bacterium
ACACACGGAAGATTTTTGAACCAAGGCCGCTTTCGCAATCGTTCGAAAGCGGTGTCGCGGCTTCCGCCTTGCCACCGCAGTCCATGACGCCTTGGGCAAATTCCGCTGCGCCCCGGAGCGCGGCTGTGTCGCGGAGACCAGCCGCAACAACGTCCACATATCGAGCGTCGTCCACATTCATCCCAATGCCTTCCCCCAGGCGAGGCTTGCTGCGACTGATCCCGCGCCGAGCGGGACACAGTCGCGCTCCGATGTGGCGGCGGGCATCCCGCCTGCCGCCGTTTTGAATCTATAGCATCAAGCCAGTAGCAAGCGTGGGAACTCTTTACGGAGTGACAAAAATTGCAACTCAGGAAATCGATGTTGTTTGACTATTTACAACCACTCCACCGTAAGGGTTGTAAATGTAAGTTGGACTGCTGGCTGTTGACGCACCGTTTAACAAAACCCCATTTGCTCCTATTTTCCCAGCCTGATTTTTCAATTCGGACATCGCCAAGTCCATGGCGCGTTGCCCAACACCCGCATAACTCGCAGTCACAAACCCAATCTTTTCATATTTTTCTGGTGCATCCGTGTAAACCTTCACCGCATCAGCAGAAATTGCCGTCCGGACGTTGCCAGTGATTATGTGGCTTCCGGTTGAACAGCCACCAAGTAAGCCAAGCGCCAAAAATAGCGTGAAGATTTTCATAACAGAGTTGTTCACTGAATAACTCACATGTGCGCGATGATGTTGTCGCCAAACTCGCTGCACTTGATTTCCGTGCCGCCGTCCATGAGGCGCGCGAAGTCGTAGGTCACGCGCTTGCTGCCGATAGCGCCGTTCAAGCCTTTGAGAATCGCGTCCGCCGCTTCCGTCCAGCCGAGGTAGCGCAGCATCATTTCGCCGCTCAACACGACGGAGCCGGGATTCACCACATCCTTGCCCGCATACTTCGGCGCCGTGCCGTGCGTGGCTTCAAAGATGGCGTGGCCGGTGATGTAGTTGATGTTACCACCGGGCGCGATGCCGATGCCGCCAACCTGCGCCGCGAGCGCGTCGCTCAGGTAATCGCCGTTCAAGTTCAGCGTGGCGATCACGTCGAAATCCGTCGGGCGCGTGAGCACCTGTTGCAACGCGATGTCGGCGATGCTGTCCTTGATGACGAGACCCGCGCCGGGTTTGCCTTCAGGAATTTTGCACCACGGACCGCCGTCAATTTCCACCGCGCCAAAGAATTCTTTCGCCGTCTGGTAGGCCCAGTCGCGGAAGCCGCCTTCGGTGAACTTCATGATGTTGCCCTTGTGGACAATGGTGACGCTCTTGCGCTTGTTTTTGATCGCGTACGAAATCGCGCTCTGCATCAGACGGACGGTGCCGCTGTAGCTGACCGCCTTGATGCCGACGCCAACTTTCACGTCAGTGGGAAAATCTTTTGCGCCGACGGCCTTCCAGAATTCCTCGGCGGCGGGCTTGGTGCCGAAGCGAATCTTCTTAAAATCTTTCGGAAATTCCTTCGCGATGAAATCCAAAACTTTTTGCGCCTCGGGCGTGCCGGCGGCGTATTCGATGCCGGCGTAAATGTCCTCGGTGTTTTCGCGGAAGATGGTCATGTCCACCTTCTCGGGATGTTTCACGGGCGACGGCACGCCGGTGAACCATTGCACGGGCCGCAGACAAACGTAGAGATCGAGCATCTGACGCAGCGCGACGTTGAGCGAGCGGATGCCGCCGCCGACGGGCGTGGTGAGCGGGCCTTTGATGCCGACGAGGTAATCCTTGAACGCTTCGACCGTGTCATCGGGCAGCCAGTTGTCAAACTTGTCCTTGGCCGTCTGGCCCGCGAAGACTTCAAACCACGCGATCTTGCGCTGGCCGCCGTAAGCCTTCTCAACGGCGGCATCCAGCACGCGCACGCTGGCGGCCCAGATGTCGGGGCCGGTGCCGTCGCCGCGGATGAACGGGAGGATGGGGTTGTTCGGCACGGTGAGCTTGCCGTTGGCGATGGTGATTTTGCCGCCAGCGGGCGGGGTGATGTCTTGGTAGGCCATACGGGATTTTTTGATTTACGAGTTATGATTTACGATTGCAAAATTGTCCGGCGATTCTAATTCAAATTCAGGGAAATCAAGAAAAGAAAAAAAGCCGTAGCGATAGCCGTGATTTACAAATTCGCACCGGCCACGTTAAATAACCGCCTCGTGAAAATAACACCGTCCATGTCCAACCCATGAGTGAGCCGTTTGAATCCCTCGGCCTCATCGCCGGCAACCGTTCTCTGCCCCTCCTGCTCGCCCGGCAGGCGCGCAGCGGCGGCGTAAAAAAACTGGTCGCCGTCGCCTTCGAGGACGAGACCGATCCCGCGCTCGCCGCGCTCGTGGATGAAATCGTCTGGCTGCGCGTCGGGCAGCTTTCCAAAATGATCGCCGCGTTCACCGACCGGGGCGTCAAGCATTGCGTCATGGCCGGGCAGATCGCGCCGAAGAATCTGTTCGACCTGCGCCCCGACCTCCGCGCGCTGGGCGTGCTGCTGCGGTTGAAGGAAAAAAACGCCCACACGATTTTCGGCGCCATCGCCGACGAACTTCAAAAGGACGGCGTGGAATTGATTGAAGCCACGCCCTGGCTGCAACCGCTCATGCCCGCTGCGGGATTTCAACTCGGCCGCAAGTTATCGGACGATCAGCGCGCTGACGTGGAGTTCGGTTTTCGCACCGCGAAGGAAATTTCGCGGCTCGAGATCGGCCAGATTGTCGTCGTCAAGAACGGCACCGTGCTGGCGGTAGAAGGGTTTGAAGGCACGGACAAATGCCTGGCGCGCGGCGGCGAACTGGCGGGCAAGGACGGCGGCGCGGTGGCCGTGAAAGTCGCCAAGCCCGGTCACGACCTGCGGTTTGACATTCCGTGCATCGGCCCGCAAACGCTGGAAACCTGCGCCCGCAGCGGTGTTTCCGTGCTGGCGCTGGAGGCGGGCCGGACGCTTTTGCTCGAACGCGAGGCTTGCGAAACGCTGCTGAATAAAAATAAGCTTTCCCTGACGACAGTTGGATAAACAACCTGACACCTGACACTCCGCACCTGATACATCATGCTAACTTCCCACGAACTTTTCGGCTTCATGTCGCCCGCGCTGGCCAATGACATCCTGACCTTCACCCTGGAATCCGACAAGGCGACCTACCGCGCCATCCTCAACGGCGTCGCGCAGGCGCGGCACGTCCGCCCGGTCTTCCTGGAACGCCAGTCGAAACCGCAGCGCCACGCCGCCATGCTTTCCGCGCTCGGCAAGCCGGGGCTGGACATGCTGGCCGCCAATCTTCTGCGCGCCTGGCTGGTCAAGAAATACAAAGCCATGCTGATGGATTATCTCAACGCGCTGGAAATCAAAAACGAGGAAGGCGTGGTGGAAGGTTTGCCCGCCAGCGTGGACGACGCGAAGCTCAAGGCCGCCGTGGAAATTCTGCTCGGCAAATATCCGCACGAAGTCGTCGCCGTTTATCTGAACGCGTTCAACGACATGAACGAGGCGAACTGGCCGAACCTCAAGGCGCTGCTACAAAGCGACACGCGGCTGCAGTTGGGGTCACATAGTTAAGCGCGGGTAGCGGTGGATTCAGGGCTGGCGCGCAAATTTATGAATAAGCTCACTCTCAATCTTGTGGTGCTACGCTCTCCAGACATTGTCCGAGCCGCAGCTTTTTACACTCGGTTGGGTTTACACTTCACACCGCATCGGCATGGCAAAGGGGCTGAGCATTTTGCCGCAGAGTTTCCCGGCGGTGTTTTCGAGTTATACACACAGACCGCTGATAGTCCGACCACACTCGGCACCCGCATCGGCTTCGCCGTTCCTTCAATTGATGCAGTGATTACTGCGTTGGCTGATTATCCAACAGCAGTAGTTTCTGCGCCCAAGGATTCAGAGTGGGGGCGTCGTGCTGTTGTTGCCGACCCAGACGGACATCGTGTTGAGTTGGTTGAGCCCAAACCATGAGCCACGCCTCTCAAGTTACACCTCGCAGATCAAGGCGTTCTCCACCTCTAATCGTTGTTCTCAAAACTCAGCCTCCCCGCAACAATGCCAGCATTTCGCGCACGGCCTTGTCCAGACCGACAAACACCGCCCGGCTGATGATGCTGTGGCCGATGTTCAATTCCACCAGATGCGGCACGCGCTGCATCGCGGGCAGGTTCACGTAATTCAAGCCGTGCCCGGCATTCACTTGCAACCCCAGCGCGTGCGCCTGTTCCGCGCCGGCGATCAGACGCTGCAATTCGATTTCCGAGTTCCGATTTCCGATTTCCGATTTTGAAAACGCTTCCGCAAACTGGCCGGTGTGCAGTTCGATGAATTCTGCACCGGTGCGGGCCGACGCTTCGATTTGTTTCGCGTCCGGCGCGATGAACAAGCTCACTTCGATACCGGCGTCGCGCATTTTTTTGCAGGTCTCGGTCAAAGCGTTTTCTCCGCCCACCACGTCGAGACCGCCTTCCGTCGTCACTTCCTGGCGGCGCTCGGGGACGAGGCAGACGATCTCCGGTTTTAATTTCAGCGCGAGCGCCACGATCTCCGGCGTGTTGGCCATTTCCAAATTCAACCGCGTCCTGACCACCTCGCGCAATTTCCAGATGTCGCGATCCTGCATGTGCCGCCGGTCTTCGCGCAGATGCGCGGTGATGCCGTGCGCGCCCGCCACCTCGCTGATGCGCGCGGCCTCGACGGGGTCGGGTTCGCCCGCCGCCTGTCCGCGATACCGCGCTTCGCGGATCGTTGCGACGTGGTCAATGTTGACGCCGAGTTTGAGCATAATGAATAAGGGCCATGCTTCTCTGCCAAAGCGCGCGGGGTTTGGCAAATGGAATAAGCGACCGGCCACAGTCGGCGTGCCTCTCAGTTTCTTGCCGGTAGTGGCACGGGCGTCCCGCCCGTGTGTTTCGGTTTCCGCTAAACCGGGCTTGTCCAATTAGCACCGCACGGGCGGGACGCCCATGCCACTACCGAAGCCGTTCCCCTCCGTGTTTGCGTCAAGGTCAGTCTAACCGCCGCCAGTTGCGTAATGGTCGGCGCGGATTACTTTGCTCCATGAAAACCATCCCGCTCGCAACCTTCAATGAACTGGAGCCGGCCGTAGTCTTGCAGAAACGCCTCCAGCAGGCCGGCGTTCCGGCCACCATCCACGATGAATCGAAGCTCGAACGCTTCTGGTTCATGTCGGCGCCCTTCGCAGCGATCCACCTCGAAGTCCCCCAGCCGCAGTACCTCGGTGCCCGGCGGCTGCTCCTTAAATGGGACAAGGCCGACCACGCGTTGCGCAGCGCGGTGCGCTGTCCGGAATGCCAGTCGAGCCGGGTGG
>JAYWBR010000219.1:0-5325 GCA_043781315.1 Verrucomicrobiota bacterium
TGCGTGAAACTGGTCTGGTGGATCATGCAACACAGACGAGAAAATCACCCTCCTCGTTCAAAAGAAATCCATGCGGATTAAATCAGCGTTTCCCTAAAGAGATCAGCACCCGTTTTTATGGGGTTAATTCTTCTCGGGGAACCGCCGCAGCTCCTGCGTGCATTCCTGCAAGGCGGCTGTATTGCGATCAATGCACACAGCCAGCTTGAGCGCCGTGTCGTTTTGAGCGGCGATGATTTGCGCGAGCGCACCGTGATGCTCGTTGCGCAGTTGAATGTGATCGGCGATGACGGCCTGCAACTGCTTCACGAGCCAGAAGATCACCGTACCGCAGCCGACCAGCAGCAAGCAGAAAGCCGCGAGAAACAGCCAGCGGTCGTTCATGCCGGCGGCATGGTCCACCGCCGTGATAAAATCATTCGCGTTCATATTCGTCATGGGTTGGCCACCAGTTGCACGCGCTCAATCAGCAGCCGGCGCGTGGTGAACAGTGTCGGCTCACCCAACACGCAGTCCCACGACACCAGATTTGTGCTGCGCTGGATCACGGGCGTGAGCCGCACCCAGGTCTTGCCGTGCAGCACGGGCGGCGCGGGCTTCAACTCAAAGACCACCTCGTTGCTGAAATCGGATTCCACGCCGTCCACGTCCACGGCGGTCGCGGCGAAGAACCAACGGCCACGATGCGGCAAGGCCACGAGCTGCGTTTGCACCAGGCTCAAGTCGAGAACGATTGATTACGCCAGCGAGTTGGTGCCGCAGTAAATCCGATACGCGACCCCATTGGTTGACGGCGAGGCTTCCCACGACAGCCGCCCCGTGTCTGCGCGAACGGCGGACGCGAGCAGCAGAAAAATAAATGGCGGCCAGGTTGGTCGAGTCAACGTTGCCGACCCAGATGGCGGTCAGATCGGCGGGCGACCAGTTCACGCTGGCCGTCATTTTGCCGCCCTGAAAATAAACTCCAGTGTTCCCCGCGCCGAGCGCGTTGAGCATGAGCGTGGGGTTGCCTCCACCATCGCCATAAGAAGTCAGCGTCAACGGATCGGAACCCGCGACACTACTCCAGGTGTTGATGTCCGTCCCGGCGAACGTCATCGAACTGGATTCAGGCCGGAACTCCGCGAGCAAGCCGCTCAGATCATCGAGCGCGTTGATCACCAGCGACGATGCACCCGCGTGACGGCGATGTTTCTGCCGTTGCAACGCCTGCCAGATGCGGAAGCGATTACCGGTTGCGAGTTTTGCCAGCACGAGTGGGTTTGGGTTCGGGAGTTGGTGCGGGCGGTTCAACCACTGGAACAATCGGCGCGGCATCCGCCACACTGAGCGGACGCCGCTTGCGCCGGATGATGGGATAGAGTTGGTCCATAGCTCGCGCTTAAATGGCGTTGGCTCCGATGGCGACTTGCTTCCAGTTCGTGCCATCACTGATCGCCAGGCACGGCACGGAACCCGTTCCGCCAGCCGAGAGGTGAATGATGCGACGCGGAAACTTCGCCGCCGTCACACCGGCAGCGACCGCCGCCGCGACATTGGTAAACGTCGGAATCTGGATTTGTTCGCCGCTGCGAATCTTTTCAAAACTGCGTGGAATATCTTTGCCCATAAATTTTTCCTCGTAGGAGCCGACGTGAGGAGGCTTTAACTCCTTCCGTCGGCTCCTGAATTATTGGTTAGTTGTTGTGCGTCACCGCGACGATGCGGACGTTTTTGTTTTCCCAGACACGCGTCCAGTTGGAACCGGTTTCCAATTCGGCATTGGTCGGCGAATCACCGGCCACGCTCGCGCTGGTGAACTTCACGCCACGCGGATGCAGGATGTAGCGGCGACGGTTGATCAACAGCGTGTCGCTGTCCAGCGGCACACGCGCCATTTCAACACCTTCAGTGCCGATGCCGCCTTGCAACGGCGTGGCGTCGAGCTTGCGCAACGCCGCCTCAGTGGCCGAGTGCATCGCCACGGCGGTGAGACGATCCGCACGATCACCGAGCTTCAAGCACGTGTCCACGAACGTGGAACCGTTCAAGCGCGTCGAGGACGATTGGCCCGCGACCGATTCGGAATGGATGCCCAACAAGTTGCCCGACATGGAGCCGGCGGCGAACATGCCCTTCAAGCACGACACGATCAGACCTTCATCGGTGCGCGCCCAATACTCGCCAACGAGATCCACGATGGCTTGCATCGGATCATCGCCCGAAATCACTTTCGAGAGATGGTTCACACTCCAGGTCTGCGCGTCGTTGTGAATGCGCGCGATGTCCTGATCGGACGTGATTTTGTTGACCACCAGCGAAGCGCTGTCGCTCAAAAGCTGGCGCGCCGCAGTGAGGTCTTTCCAAAACGGCATCTTCACTTCGCGCCCGCCTTCGGACGCAATCACGTCAAATTCGGGCGACGCTTCCACGATGCCGCACTGGCCGAACTGCGCCAGTTCGGCGGTGCGTTCAATTGCATACTGTTCAAACTGTGTGGGGATGATGATGTCCGCCACGGCTGTTTTGGCCATAAACCATGTTCTCCGGTTGTGATCCACTCAAGCCACGGCCTTAAGGCGCGCGGCGAGTTGCGGATCGGTTTTTTGCAGTTTCATCTACTCCGTCAGATTCCATGAATCTCGCCGGAACGGATTTTTGATTGCCCGTGCGGAAGCACTGCCAGCCCCACCGCCACCAGAGCCAACGGCACCGCCGCCAGCGTTTGCTTCAAACAGGTGCGGTGCGTCGGACACCAACGCCTCCACCCATTCAGCCAAAGTCATCGGCGTCACACCGTCCTTGCCCGTCCGGGCCGTCTCGCCGTCAAATGCCTAGGGAACGCCGTTCACCAGCTTGAAATTCAATCGCGCGCGGGAAGTGATGTCGGGAATGGCCGTCGGCCGCAGCCCACGCCTGGTCGCTTCGGTGACGACGGCCTGATCAATCTGAATCGCCGTCAGGCGACCGGTGAGCGCGTCACGTTCAGCCACCACGGGCGCATGGACTTTGTCCCACTCAGTGCGCGCACCCTTGAGCCGCGCATCCAGCACCTCCTGAAACTTGCCGTGCTTCAATCGTTGCTCTTCTTCGAGCCGGGTCTTTTCCGCCGCGAGCTGCCGCACGGCGTCAGGATCAATGCCCTCGAAGCGTTTCTTCAATTCATCGCGCTCCTTCATCACCGTGATGTTGGTTTGACGAAGTTCATCAATCTTCCCATCCCGCTCCGCGTCCAGGTGAAACGCGCCGTCGCGCTCGACGTAAAAAGATTTGAGTTCCGCCGGCACCTCACCGGCATTTGCGTATTTATTTTTCAGGGCCATAAAGTTTTCTTTCGTAGCGGCGTCTCGGCAGAGCGCCGCCATCATTGGGTTTTTGTAGTTGCCGGAATCGTTGCTGCGCCGGGGGTAGTGCCAGGCTTAGAAAGCACCCCGGTGTTTTTTTCATGACCGATATGTCCGATGAGCGTTTTTTCTTCGATGTCTGTCCGACCGGTGGGGAGGACTTCACCCTTCCGAAACAAATCAAACATCGTCTCACGAGAAATGGCACCGGCCTGCCACGCACCCACGATGGCAGTGAGTTCCATGCTAGTCAGACCCTTGGCAGTGAAGTCGGTGTTGATCTTCAACAACACGAGTTCTTCACTGATGTCCTCGGGAAATTGTTCAGTGGAGTTCCACCAATAGACCCAACGCAACACTTGGGAAATGGAGTCAGATACACTCAAGGCAAGCGTCATCAAAATGCTGTTTTCACCGGCTTGTCGAAGTTCGATGGCATCGGCAGTTTCACCCACACGTTTGGTGTCTTCCAACAGGCATGGCAGCACCCGTGCGATCAGTTCAGCCTGGGCAGCCCAGCCGACCCGCACGAGAAATACGCCAGCTATCACCCCGCCGACCACCAAGCCGCCTAAACCACACCGGGCGCGGTGACAGCGCGCCCACCTACTTTATGACCAACACCTTTACTCTCCGCGCCGGTGATCTCGTCGAGTATGCCGGCCAGCCTTGCCGCGTCCTTCGCGTCACTGAGTCAGCCGCCACCGTCGAAGTCATCCAGAAGCCCCGCACCATCACGCCGCGCTTTGGTAAGCTGGTCACTATCCAGCCCGCGCCCAAGCGTGAGCGCATCAGCGCACAATCCGAAATCCCCATCCTTAACCGCTAACCATTATGAACACAGACAAAAACGAATCACCCTTCGGCCCCGTCATCTATTCCTACACCCGCGCCCAAGCCGTTGCCGACGGCGTGCAAGTCGAAGTCACCAAGACCGCACAGGAAGCAGGCATCAAGTTCCCCATGTTCCTGACTGCGCCGTTTATGACGCCTACGTTGCCTTGCCCGCTGGTGGCAGTGCGCATCCATCATCCCCTGCGCCAGTTCTGGGCGGTAACACAACCCCCATCACCTCCCCTCAATATCTGGCCGGAAATCCTCGGAAAATACACACTCTAAATTTTCTCCTTTTGAATTCGCACAACATTCTCCTTTTGAACTCCCGCCGACATTCACAGCAGTCGCGCTTGACAAACAATTTCACACCTTGTTTACTGGCCCAATCAAAACCACTTTTTGCATTTGGCTCGCCGTTAATCGTCTCATCAACCCGAAACTGGCCGCCTCAACCTGACCACCAATCACCGAACATGCACTCCTTACGCCTGAAATCAAAACTCGCCCTCTGTGCCTTCCTGCTCCTCTCGGTTGCGTTCGTGCAGGCGAGTGTGCCGCATCCCGCCCCCGTGGCCCTGAATTATTCCGTGACCGATCTCGGCAACGGAACCTTTGACTACCAGTTTCAACTGGTCTTGGACAACCATTCGGGCGACTGGCAGCCCGGACAATCATGGGGCTGGTTGATTTTTGGTGATCAATTTGCCGCGCCCAGTCCCTTGGCCAATTTTATCGGCGACAACACCGACTTTCCGATTGGACCCTGGACCACCTACGTCACCAGCTCGGGGGTTCACAATGGCCCGACCCTCGGCAATGTCGGCCAGCAGTGGACGCCGGCATTCGTTGGCGATGCGGTAACCTGGTCGGGAACCTCCACCGCCAACCTGCTTCCGGGACAACTCTTGTTCTCAACCCTCGCCACCGGCAACGCCGCCACCTCCGCAGCGTTACAGGTGGCCAATCTTGTCCCCGAGCCTTCCGCCGCAGCGTTGCTGGGACTGGCCTTGCTCGCCTCGTTCAAATCGCGCCGCCGCCGGGACTAAGTTCACAGCCCCCGCAACTTTCGTTGCACCACCGCCCGCGACTTCGTCGCCACCAGATACCGCAGCGCATCCGCCGCGTCATCGCCGCCGATGCCATCTTCATCCGCGTCAATTTTCAA
>JAYWBR010000220.1:0-5310 GCA_043781315.1 Verrucomicrobiota bacterium
GCCCGGCAAGGTCAGCAACTTTTATCCCACCCGCCTGGGCGGCGTGGTGGTGTACGTCCAGCAACAGTTGCCGGTGGACGAGGCCAAAATGCGCGCGGAAATGCCGGAGTTCGTCAAGGCCGTCCGGCAGCAGCGGCAGAACGAGGCGGTCAATTTCTGGTACCGTCGCGAAGCCGAAAAATCCCTGCGCGACACCTTCATCCAGAAGCGCGCGTCGTCCCTGGCCGCCCAGGCCAAGCAGTAGCCGAAAATTTTGAGCCACGCGCCGATCAAACTTTCCGCTCCCGCTACAAAAGAGTTTTGGGAAATCCCGGTGCTGTTTGAAGACGAGCATCTGCTCGCGCTCGACAAACCCGCCGGCCTGCTCACCTCGCCCGACGCCGACCATCCCGAGCTTCCCAGCCTCATTGCCCTATTGCACGCGGGCATTGCCGAAGCCAAAGTCTGGGCGCGCGAACGGAGTCTTGATTATCTGATGAACGCCCACCGGCTCGACTCAGACACGAGCGGCGTCATTCTTCTCGCCAAAAATAAACCCGCGCTTCTCGCGCTGGCCGATCAGTTCGGCACCAACCTGCCGCTGCGAAAATATCTCGCCATCATCCGGGGCGATCCGCTCGCCGATCAATTTGAGGTGGACGCGAAAATTGGACCGCATCAGGTGCTGCCCGGCGCGATGCGGATTGATCCTGAGAACGGGAAGAAGTCCAAGACGAAGTTCACCGTGCTGGAGAAATTTTCCCGCAGCGGCACCGTGCTGCTGAAGTGCGAACCGCTCACCGACCGCACGCATCAGATCCGGATTCACCTGCGGCACGCGGGGTTCAACGTCGTGGGCGACCAGCTTTACGGCGGCAAACCCATCTGGTTGTCGCGTCTGAAACCCGACTACCGGTTGAAGCCTGGCAAGGAAGAGCGCCCGTTGCTCGCCCGCGCTGCACTGCACGCGGAGAGCTTGGAACTGACGCATCCCGTGACGAACGCGGCGCTGACCATCACGGCGGAGTTGCCGAAAGATTTGAAAGTGGCGTTGAAGTATCTGCGGCAGTTTGCGGCGTAATAGTGGCACGGGCGTCCCGCCCGTGCGTCTCTGCCGGAAGGCAATTCTGCTGCCTACTCAAACACACGGGCGAGGACGCCCGTGCCACTTCAACTCACCGCCCAGTTCAAAATCGCCTTCTGCACGTGCAGCCGGTTTTCCGCCTCCTCAAAGATCGTGTCCGCGTACGCTTCGAGCGTGGCGTCGTCAATCTCCTTGCCGCGATACGCGGGCAGACAGTGCATCACCAACGCATCTTTTTTCGCAAGCTTCACAAGCGCGCCATTGATCTGGTAGCCGGTCATGATCTTGATCCGCTCTTTCGCCTCGGCTTCCTTGCCCATGGAAATCCACACGTCGGTGTAAAGCAGATCCGCGCCTTTCGCCGTGGCCTTGATGTCAGCGGAGACAGAGATGTTTCCGCCGGCGCGTTTCAAAATTTCCTTCGATGGCTGAAACGGTTTCGGCGACGCGATGCGCAGTTCAAACCCAAATTTAGCCGCTGCAAAAATCCACGAGTTCGCCACGTTGCACGCGCCGTCGCCGATGAAGGCCACGGTCTTGCCGCGAATCGAGCCGCGCTTTTCCTGGTAGGTGAAAATGTCAGCGAGAATCTGGCACGGATGCTCATCGTCCGTCAGCGCGTTGATCGTCGGGATGCCTGAGAACTTGGCGAACTCCTCGACATCGCTCTGCGCAAACGTGCGGATGACCGCGCCGTGAACCATCCGGCCCAGCACGCGCGCCGTGTCCTTGATGGGTTCGCCACGCCCGAGCTGAATGTCGTTCGCGCTGAGAAACATCACGTCGCCGCCCAGCTCGCGGATGCCGACCTCGAAAGAAACCCGCGTGCGCGTGGACGACTTGGAAAACATCAGCGCCCACGTTTGCCCGGCGAGCGGCTGCGTCTTGTGCTGGCCGCGCGACTTTTTGATTTTGACCGTGTCGGCCAGAATCTTTTCCATGTCCGCAAGGGACAACGATTCAATTTTCAACAAACTTTTCATGACGAGGAAACGGCCACGCTGCCAGAGCGGGGAAAACTTAACCAGCCAATTTAGCCACGGCCGACTCGATGATTTTCAACCCCGCCTCGGCCTCACTCGGCTGCAGATTCAACGCGGGCAACAGCCGGATCACCTGCGTCCCGGCGGGAATGGTCAGCAAACCCGCGACGTGCAATTGGTTCACAAACCGGAGCGACTGCGCCTTGGTCGGGTCGCCGGGCAGCTTGGCCAGATCGGGCACGAGTTCCATCCCAAGCATCAGGCCGAGGCCGCGGACATTGTGGATGACGCCGGGATTTTTTTGGGCGATCTGTTGCAAACCGCTCTTCAAAAAATCCCCGACCTGCCGGGCGTTCTCCGCGAGATTTTCGCGCCGGATGACTTCGAGAATTTTCAACGCCACTGCGCAACCCAGCGGCGTGCCGCCATACGTCGTGCCGTGCGTGCCCGCGCCAAGCAGATCGGCATACGGCGACCGCACCCAGAACGCGCCCATCGGAAAGCCGCCGCCGAGGGACTTGGCCATGGCGATGCCGTCGGGTAAAAACTTTTCGCCGCCGGGAACGCCTTCCAGAATTCGCTGGTAGCTTTGAAACCGGCCCGTCCGGAAATGCCCGCACTGCACGCCGTCCATGAGCAGCAGGAGTTTTTTCTCGTCGCACAACGCGCGCAGGCCGAGCAGGTATTCCGGCGTCGCGGGAGTCACGCCGCCTTCGCCTTGCACGCCTTCGATCAAAATGGCCACGGTCGCCGGCGAAATCGCGTCGCGCATCGCGGCGAGGTCGTTGTAAGGCACATGCCGGAAGCCCGGCGTCATTGGCTCGAAACCCTTCTTCACCTTGTCCTGGCCCGTCGCCGAAATGCCCGCGAGCGTCCGGCCATGAAAGGAGTTCACGGCGGTGAGGATTTCAAACCGCCCTTCGTCGTGGCCGAATTTCCGCGCGAGTTTGAACAAGCCTTCGTTCGCCTCCGCGCCGCTGTTGCAAAAAAAAACTTTTCCCGGCGCGATTAACTTCACCAGTGCTTCGGCCAGCCGGCCTTGGGGTTCGTGGTAATAAAGATTCGAGACGTGAATGAGTTTCTTCGACTGTTCGATGAGCGCCTCGGTCACGGCGGGGTGCGCGTGGCCGAGCGAATTCACGGCGATGCCGCCGCCAAAGTCGAGGTAGCGTTTGCCGGCGACATCGAAAACGTGACTACCCGCGCCGTGGCTGAAGGCGAGGTCAAAGCGGCCGTAGGTCGGCACGACGTTCTGGGTGAACAGCTCGCGAATGGTCTCGAACTGGTTGTGCACAAGCGGTGGCGGTGGCGGAACAATGTCTTTCACGGATTGACGATATTCGATTTACGATTTACGAGTCCAACGCAGATTTGAGGTTTTGGAAAATTGCACCTTACTTCCAGTCCCGGAGAATCTCTTTGATCGGCGGCCAGTCGGCGGCGTTGGTGATCCGCGTCTCGTTCCACGTCGTGCAGAGATAGCCGAGCCGCAACGGGCTTTTTTGCGCGCGGGAAAAATCGCTGAACGCGCGGCTGGCGGCGACGGGTTGAAAACCCGAGGGCCAGACGCGGAAACCTTGTTCGAGGAGATACGGCACGGAGGGATAGTTTTTCTTTCCCTCGTAATGCCAGTCGCACATGACGATGTCTTTCGGGATTTCGCCGATACACGCGCTGAGATCGTTCGTGGCGTTGTCGTATTGCGAGATGCCTTGAAACTTCACGCCGATGACGCGGTCGGCCCACATGAGCATTTCCAGTTTGCGCTCGGTGACGATGTGCTGATGCAGATCGTTGATCTGCTGCGCGAAAAGTTTCGCGGGCGTTGCGCCGTGGCAGCGCGGGCACTCGTCTGCGCCGATCAAATAAACCTCGTCCATGCCAACGTGAATCGCGTCCGCTTCAAAACCCTCAGCCAGCTCATCCACCAACGAATTGATGATCGGTGGCAACCCCGGCGCACGCGGACACCAGCTCAAGCAATACACACCGCGATTCGTCGCGGTGAGCGCGGGGGTTTCATTGAACTCGGGATGCGCGGCCAGCAACGGTTCCGTGCGCTTGCCAAAACTTTGGTGACCGAGGCAGTTGAATTCAGGAATGAGCCGGATGCCGCAGGCGCGCGCGGCGCGGGCCAGGGCGTGGGCGTTGGTGCGCGTGACGAAGCGGCGGTTGCGCAACTCGGGGTGTGCGGAAAACTCAAAGCTGTAATTCACTTCGACGACCACGACATTCACGCCGATGGCCGCGAGCTTGGGCAGTGCGGTGATCAGATTGACCGCCTCGGAATCCCGGTCCAACCACAGATGCACGCCGCGCCAGACGGGGTTCGCTGCGCGCCAGGATTGCAGCCAGGTTTCGGCGTGGCCGCAGGGGGAAATGAGGAAGGCGAAGGCAAGCATCATCCGCAACATCTGGTTAAGTTGCGGCGCGTGAAACGTGAAACGTGAAACGTGATTCACAACACGACTTCCGTACCCACCCCCGCGTCCGTAAAAATTTCCACCAGCACGGAATGCGGCACGCGGCCGTCCACGAGGGAAACTTTTTCCACGCCCGCAGTGATGGCGGCCACGGCGCTGTCCACCTTGGGAATCATGCCCTTGTCCACAATGCCGGCGGCTTTGAGGCCGGGCACTTCGCTCGTCTGCAAATGCGTGATGAGCGTGGCGGGGTCTTTCGGATCACGCATCAAGCCCGGCACGTCGCTCATGAAGACGAGCCGCTTCGCCTTGAGCGCGATGGCGACTTGCGCGGCGGCGACGTCGGCGTTGCAGTTGTAAATTTTCCCATCTTCGCCCAGCGCGACCGGGCTGATCACGGGCGTGACGCCGCGTTGGATGCACTGGCGCAGCGGATCCGTGTTCACCTCTGTCACCTCACCAACGAAGCCGATGTCAATCTTCGCACCGGGGTTTTCCTTGTCGTCGAGCAGCAGCTTGCGGCATTTGAAAATGTCCGCGCCGGAAAACCCGCGCGCTTTGCCGCCGAGACTTTCGATAGTCCTGACGATCTCAGGATTGATCTCGCGCGACAACACGCCGTCCACAATTTTTACCGTCGCCTCGTCGGTGACGCGCTGGCCCTGGATGAAGTTCGCAGCGAGGCCGGCCTTTTCCATCGCGCGGGTGATGGCTTTGCCGCCGCCATGGACGACAACCGGATTGATCTCGACGGCTTCGAGAAAGACGATGTCGCGCGCCACGCCGTTGCGGACGGCGGGATCGGGCGAGTCCATGAAGGAGCCGCCGTATTTCACGACGA
>JAYWBR010000221.1:0-5296 GCA_043781315.1 Verrucomicrobiota bacterium
CGGACAACCCACGGAAAACATGCGGCACTTGCAGCTTGATTCTTCCGAAGCTGACGCGGTGGAACGGCTCGTGGACCTCATCAAGGAACACAACAAGTAGGTGGAGCCGGAAGTGAAGCAACCTCATTACATTGAGCTAGCTCTTGGGCTGGCGAGGAGTCTCAAGGGAAAGTAACTCTTGCGCATCAAGTTGGTTAAAGTAGCTCTACAACTTGGTAAACTAGGTTTGAAAATCAGCAGCTATCTGCTGCGGCGCATTTTGAGGAGCGCGGCGTTCACGCCGCTTCAACTACCGAATTGAAACATGTGCATGAATCCGTCCACGCTCCGTGACTCGCGCGTTGAAGCGACCTGAAGGTCGCGCTCCCATCCAAACGCTGTCGCGACCAACTGCGGTAACATTCTCAAGCCGGAGATTTACTCCAAGGGGCAGCGGTGGCACTCTGCGCCGATGATTCCACAAATCTTGCTTCTGTTACTCTCGGGCTTCTTGTTTGCCGCCACGCTGCCAGTCAGCGCGGCAGATCAAAAATCCTTTCTCGGCGGGTGGGCGTTGTATCCGCCTAGCGGGCAGGCCGGGTGGCTCGGTGTCAGGTCGAGCACTGACGGCATTCGGGCGGAGATGATGTGGATCGGCGGAAGCGTGCTGCCGCTTGATAGCGCGAAAGTTGCCGATGGAAAATTGCTCCTCACGCGCTCGCGTGAAGTGGATGGCAAAGTGGTGGATGGAAAAACCCCGAAGATCAAGCTCGTCGAGACCATCACGGTCACGCTCGACGGAACGCGGCTTCACTGCGTCAGCGTCACGCCCAAAGCGGACGGCAAAGGCGAAGATCGCAGCGAGTTCACCGGCAAGCGTCTGCCGCCGATGCCGCCTGCGCCGGACTTGAGCAAAGTCAGATTCGGCGAACCGATTCAACTGTTCAACGGCGGCAATCTTGACGGCTGGCGGCTTACCGACACGAATGCCGCCAACGGCTGGGGTGTGCGCGACGGCATTCTCTTTTGTGATTCGAAGCAGGAGGACGGCAAGCCGCACAAGCATTTCGGAAATCTGCGCACGGATGCGGAGTTTGCGGACTTTTCAATTCACGCCGAAACGCGCGTGGCGAAGGATGGCAACAGCGGAATTTATTTGCGCGGCATTTACGAAGTGCAGGTCTATGACAGTTTTGGCAAGCCGCTGGATTCGCACAATATGGGCGCGCTTTACAGCCGCCTCACGCCGACGGCGAGCGCGGAAAAACCGGCGGGCGAATGGCAGACGCTGGACATCACGCTGGTGGAACGTCACGTCACGGTGGTATTGAACGGCAAAACGATCATCGTAAATCAGCCCGTGCTGGGGCCGACGGGCGGGGCGTTGTGGTCGGGAGTGGACCGGCCCGGGCCGATTTATTTGCAGGGCGATCACACCGGCATCGAATATCGGAACCTGGTTTTGCGGCCGGTGGTTGGAAAGTAAATCGTCCGACCATGACCGTTTGAATTGCGGCCTGAATCCCAAAGATTCGGGCAGGACAAAGATAAAAATCAAATTCATTTTTGGCTTTCCCCAATCTTTGGGCCTGCTTCAACCCAGCAACTGCGGGCGCTCGTTGAAAGTTTTCCAGACCAGCTCTCCGAAAATGGTGTTCGCCCAGGCAAACCACGAGCGCGTGAATTTTTTCGGGTCGTCCTTGTGAAACGCCTCGTGCATGAAACCCGTGCCAGCGTGCGTTTTCTGCAACGTGCCGAGACAGCGCCGGAGTTCTTCATCGCTCGTCGCCGTCAAGCCTTCGATGACCACGCCCAGCGGCCAGATCATGTCCACGCCGACGTGCGGCCCGCCGAGGCCGCTCGCTGCTTTGCCCACGCACCAATACGGATTTTGTGGCGAGAGCAGCAACTTGCGCGTGTTGCGATAAATTTTATCCGTCGGCTTCACGGCACCGAGATACGGCAGCGACAGCAAGTTTGGAATGTTGCCGTCGTCAGTGCAGTAGTAATTGCCAAAGGCGTCCACCTCGAATGCAAAAACTTTTCCGGCCTTGGGATGATTCACGATGGCGTGTTCGTGCAACGCCTTTTCCACTTCATCGGCCAGCGCGCGGCATTGCGTGGCAAGCTGGGTGTCATGCGAAATGTTCTCCACCATCTCTGCGGCCTGCCGCAGGCTGACCACGGCGAAAAAATTCGACGGCACAAGATACGGGAAAACCGTCGCGTCATCGCTGGGCCGGAACATCGAGCGAATCAGTCCGACGGGCTTGGCCGGATTGCCGTAGCCGCGACCCGGCAACGAGTCCGTCGCCCACTCCGTGCGGCGCATGAAATGATACGGCCCTTTGTTTTCAATGCGTTGCTGCTCGCGGAACGTTTTCAAAATAAGTTTGATCGCGTCGTGCCACGCAGCATCGAACGGCACGGTGTCGCCGGAATTTTTCCAGTAGCCATGCGCGAGGCGGATGGTGTAGCAGAGCGAATCAATCTCCCACTTGCGCTCGTGTACGCCGGGTTTCATGTCGGTGAAATCACTTTTCCATTCGCTCTCCTTGGTGGCGTCCTTGTAAAAGGCGTTGGCATACGGGTCGAGCAGCACGTTGCGCGTCTGGCGGTTGATGACGCCGGCGATGAGCTGTTGCAACGCCGCGTCGGCCTTCATCAGCGAGAGATACGGATAGACCTGCGCCGAGCTGTCACGCTGCCACATCGCATCAATGTCGCCGGTGATGACGTAGGTGTCGGGGCGACCGTCCACCACGGCGAAATCCACCGTGGTGTCGAGCGTGTTGGGAAAACAATTGCCAAACATCCACGCCAATTCTTGGTTGCCGATGGACGACTGGATTTTTTCAATCGCGCGTTCGACGGCGACGCTCTTGAATTTGCGTTTCGCTTCCGGCGGGCGCACCGACGGAAATTTCGTGACCGCCCCAAAGCTCTTTGGCGTGAGTGCCAGGGCGGACGCAGCCAGGGCGGTGTTCTGAAGGAAGGTGCGGCGGTTCATGGCGGCGCGGGTTTGATTCGATGCGGGACGGTGATTGGAGTGGGACATGGGTTTGTTTTAATCGGGCTGCGTTTGAAAGTCCACAAGACTCTTGAAAACCTCAGACTTCGCCTGCCCCCAAAAAAAATTCTGCGGCCGGTGGTCGAGTTTTCCCTCGCCGATTTTGTCCTTCCCGCTATGCTGCGCGCCATGAAAGCCTGTGTTTACGCCCTTGCCCTGTGTGGCTGTCTCACCATGACTCAAGCCCAACCCACCAACACGTTTCCGCTCTGGCCCGGTGCTGCTCCCGGTGCGCTCGGCTCGGCACTCCAAGATATTCCCACGCTCACGCCATTTTTTCCCAGCCCGGAAAAAGCCACGGGCGCGGCCATGATCGTCTGCCCCGGCGGCGGTTATGCGCACCTTGCGGCCCATGAAGGCGAGGGCTATGCGCGCTGGCTGGCGGACAACGGCATCGCCGCCTTCGTCCTGAAATACCGGCTCGGTTCCGACGGCTACCGGCACCCGGCGATGTTACAGGATGCCGCCCGCGCGGTCCGGCTGGTGCGCGCAAATGCACCCGACTGGCGGCTCGATTCCAAGCGCATCGGCATCATTGGTTCGTCCGCCGGCGGACATCTCACGGCCACGTTGCTGACTCATTTCGACGCTGGCGACACGAATGCGGCGGATGCGGTGGAGCGGCAAAGCTCGCGTCCGGACGCGGGCATTCTTTGTTATGCCGTCATCACGATGGGGCGCTTCACGCATCAAGGTTCAAAAAACAATCTGCTCGGCACGAACGCCACGCCGGAACTGGTGGCCGAACTTTCCAACGAACTGCGGGTGACGAAAGACACGCCGCCGTGTTTTGTCTGGCATACGTTTGAGGATAAAACGGTGGCGTTGGAGAACAGTCTGCAATTCGCCGACGCGCTCCGCCAAGCCGGCGTGCCTTTTGACCTGCATGTCTATGAGAAGGGTGGCCACGGCATGGGCCTCGGCAGCCGCGAAAACGACCCGGGCAAATTCCATCCTTGGGCGCATGCTTGCATTTATTGGCTCAAGACGAAGGGTTTTGTGAATTAAGCCGCGTGCGGGCTGGCTGCCGGTGCCGGCGTGGCGCGCAGCGGGAGAATATTATTTCATTTTAACTCGGCGGCAAAAGTGGCCGCGTGGGATGCCTATTGGAAGCGACTCGGTTTGTTCGGAAGCGCGGGAGTTGAGCAAACCGAAAGAATGAAACGGCCCGGCGCGGATTGGTTTTTGATAGGAGCATCACAAAATCGGGAAAATCAGATTGACGTGCCGCGTCAGGGTTCGTAGATTTTCCGTCCTTGCAACGAGCAGTTTGGGGCAAAACGGCAAGGGTTCTTCGGTGTTCCAGAGTAGCTCAATGGTAGAGCGCGCGGCTGTTAACCGCGAAGTTGAAGGTTCGAGCCCTTCCTCTGGAGCCAATTTTTACAGTGAATGAGCAAATAGGAAACCTTCCTCTGACGGCCTTGCAACAGATCGAAGCCGCCGCGCTTCAGTTGTTAAACGCTGTCAGGCACGCAGGTGTTTTTGCGCCCACTCCCCATCCTTCCCCACACACGGCCAGCTTTGGCCCTTCCCTTGGCGAGTTTTGTAACGAGTTCTTGCTCGCCAAGGCCCGCGCCGGGCGGTCTCACAATTATCTTCGACTCATGCTTAAAGAGTTAACGGCGTTTTGCCAGACACGCGCCGAGCGGCCTGCGCTCTCCATTACCTCAGCTGAGATTGAAACTTGGCTCTATGCTCAAAACTGGTCGCCCCGCACGCGCAAAGGGGGCGTTGCTGACGTTGCGTGTGCTCTTCGCCTGGGGCGTTACGCGCGGCGTGTTGGCGGCGAATCCCGCCTTGGGGGTGGACATGCCCGCGCAAGAATCTTTGCCACCAGGAATTCACACGCCCGCTCAGGTGCGGACGGTTTTGGCAGCGGCCCGGACGATTGACTTGAACGTGATGCGCTGCCTGGCTATTCGCTATTTCGCCGGACTGCGCACGTCGGAAGCGGTCGCGTTAAACGAGGTCGAGATCAAACAGAATTTCATTGAGGTGACGGCGGCGAAGGCCAAGACGCGGCGGCGAAGGCTGGTGGCGATTCAACCCAACTTGCGCGCCTGGCTTGACCTGGGCGGAGTCCTGCCCTTGAAACAGGTGAACAATCGGTTGCGCGCCGTGACGAGCGCAACGCCTGTGCCGTGGCCGCACAACGTCACCCGCCATTCGTTCGTGAGTTATCACCTGGCGCAGTTCAAATCAGCGGCGGCCACGGCGTTGGAGGCAGGGCACACGGAGGCGATGACG
>JAYWBR010000222.1:0-5276 GCA_043781315.1 Verrucomicrobiota bacterium
GCTGCTCAAAAAAGGCGAGCAGCATCCGATCGAAAAGACCGGCGCCAAACTCCGCGCGCTCATGCCGTGGATGGGCAAGAAGAACATCAAGGGCGCGCAGGCCGCGTACTGATTTACGATTGGCGATTGCCGATTTACGATTGAAAGACAAAAGCCGCTGGAAAATTCCAGCGGCTTTTTTACGGCGAAATCCAAAGCTCCGCTAACCTTGCTGCCCGGCCGTTTTCAAAATGATGTCCCGCAGCGTCGTCGCCGGGCGGAAACCCGTGGTGGCGGCCAGTTTTTCCACGTTCGGTTTCCGGCGGCGCATGTCGTCGAAACCCGGCGCGTAGGCTTCCGCGTACGGCACAGACTCGATGACGGATTTCGAGCCGAGGGTTTCGATCACGCGCCGCGCCAGGTCGCGGATGGAGATTTCCTCCGCGCCACCGATGTTGAAAACCTCGCCGCGCGCCGCCGGACAATTTTGCAATCGGATCAAAGCTTCCACCGTGTCGGTCACGAGACAAAAGCAGCGCGACTGCAAACCGTCGCCGAAAACCTTCACCGGCTCACCGCGCTGGGCGGCGGTGATGAAGCGCGGCAGCACCATGCCGTAACGCCCCGTCTGGCGCGGGCCGACGGTGTTGAACAGCCGCACCACGACCACCGGCAGACCGCGTTCGCGCCCGTAGGCCAGCGCGAGAAATTCATCCACCAGCTTCGAGCACGCGTAAGCCCAGCGGCTTTGTCCGGGCGGGCCAATGAGCAGATCGTCCGTCTCGCTGAACTCCGCCTTCTCACTCTTGCCGTACACTTCCGAACTCGACGTGAGCAGCAGCGGCACGCCGTGGTCGGCGGCGATCTTCAAAATGATTTCCGTCTCGTGCAGGTTCGTGTGCAGCGTGTGGAGCGGGGATTTGACAACCAAGTCCACCCCGACGGCGGCGGCGAGGTGATAAATTGCTTTTGCGCCTGCCACAATTTTGGGAAGTTCCGCGCAGCCGGAAACCGTGGATTCAATCACCCGCAAATTTTTATGAGCCGCCACCGCGCGCAAGTTGTCGCGACTGCCGGTGGAGAGATCGTCAATGACCACGACGGTTTCGCCGTCGGCAAGCAGGCGTTCGACCAGGTGCGCGCCGATGAAGCCCGCGCCGCCGGTGACGAGGACGGGTTTCGAGTTTTGAGTTTCGAGTTTCAAGTTCACGGAGATAAAGCACGCGCCACCGCATCGGCGAGTTTTTGCCGGAAGGCCGGATCGGCAATGCGCCGGGCTTCGCGCGGATTCGAGAGGTAGCCGCCTTCGATCAAGATGGCCGGACGATTCTGCCCGCGCAGCACGCCGAGGAAGCGCGCCCGCCGCACGCCGCGATCGGACTCACCGACGTGCTTGAGCAAGGCGCGATGAACGCCTAGCGCGAGTTGATAGTTCGCCTCATCGAACGCGTTGTTCGGGAACGCGAGCGAAACATCGTCCTGGTTGCCGCGCTTGATCGTGGACGGCATGCCGGTGGGCGTGAGGCAATAGGTTTCCAAACCGGCCTGCTCCAGACTCGGCGCGATGGAATTGAAATGGAGGCTGATGAAAACGTCGGCGTGATGTTCCTCGGCAAAGGCGACGCGATTGGAGAGCACCATGTCCACATCGCTCGTGCGCGTGAGCCAGACCTGCCAGCCGTTGGTTTCCAGGACGTGTGCGAGGCGGCGCGCCCAGTCGAGGGTGAATTCCTTTTCACTTCCGTGGCCAAGGTAGCTGGAAGTGCCGACATCCTTGCCACCGTGGCCGGGGTCGAGAACGATGACGCGGTTGGTTTTCGTCGGCACCGCGAAGGAACGAAGCAACGGCCGGATGTTTTTTTCCAGATCCAGCGTGTGCATGAACGGCTCGCCGCCGAGCAGCAGCGGTTCAAAGCCAAGGTGAAAATCCAGGCCGTTCCATTTGGCAAGCTGGCTCTTGATTTGAAACCTCAGCAAGCCCTGCGCCGTGGTCAGCGCATAAGTGGGCGCCGGTGTCGGCGACGTTTCGCGCAACGTGCCGAAATTATTTTCACGCGCCCAACGCTCCACAGGAATCCAGGTTTCGTGAACGACGGGGGTCGTTGGCCTGAGCGGTTCGGGGAGGTTGACCGGTGGCGGCGCGACTTGCGGGCCTTCGGTGACGTGCTCGGATTCGGCGGGCGCGGCGTTGGTTGTTTCCAGCGGCCCCCAACCGGTGGTCGCTGATTCGTCGGCACGCCGCGACGCCGTGGAACAACCCACGAGCGCAACGAGCAGGCAGATGGAAAGAAAACCCGGCTTCAGCACGCGGCCATTGTGCGGATGCCCGAATTCGACTCAAGACGTTTCGGGAAAAATCCCCCGTTGCCGCGAAGCATGTTCCCTAAATGGGAGGCGGGGTAGGGCCCGCCGCGCCGCGCGCGCCGGGGCTTGGAAAATCTGGGCGCGTTCGTTTCAATCGGCGGCGCGCCGTACCGCAATCGGAGTCTCACCCGCCTTCAAACCGAATCTTCATTGCTGGCGGATTCAAGCTTGCCAGCCTGCCGGACAGCGTGTTTGCTCTGCGCCAATTACATGACTAAGAGCCTTCACTGTTTCACCGCGCGAGGAATGGTTTTTATTTTCACCGCCCTGCTGCTCGGCGGTTTGAATCTCGCCGCCAAGGAACGGGAAGTTCCGTCGGCGTTGCGCGCGCAGATGGACGCGGCCATCGAGAAGGTCAAGCCCGCGCTCGTCCGCATCCGCGTCGTCTCCACCGAATTCAGCGAGGGCCGCGAACTCAAACAGCAGTCCGTCGGCAGCGGCGCGATCATCACCAAGGACGGCTACATCATCACGAACCATCATGTTGCCGGCCATGCCGCGCGGATGTTTTGCACGCTGTGGAACCGCGAAGAGATCGAGGCGGAACTCATCGGCACCGATCCGCTCACGGACATTTCCATCATCAAATTGATCCCCGAAAAATCCCGCACGTTTGCCTTCGTCAGCTTCGGCGATTCTTCCAAGGTCCGCGTCGGCGATTCCGTCCTCGCGATGGGCAGCCCGATGGCGCTCTCGCAGTCCGTCACGCTCGGCATCCTCAGCAACACCGAGATGGTCATTCCCCGTTTCTGGGGCGGCTCCAGTTTCAAGCTGGATGGCGAAAACGTCGGCGGCCTCGTCCGCTGGTTCGCGCACGACGCCGCGATCTACGGCGGCAATTCCGGCGGCCCGCTCGTCAATCTCAAGGGCGACATCATCGGCATCAACGAAATCAGCTACGGCCTGAGCGGCGCGATTCCCGGCAACCTCGCGAAAAGCGTGGCCGATCAACTCATGGCGAAAGGCAAAATTCAACGCAGTTGGCTCGGGGTGGATGTGCAGCCGTTGTTCAAACACGCGAACGAGCAGCGCGGCATTTTAATCAGCGGCGTGATCGAAAATTCGCCGGCGGACAAGGGCGGCTTGCAGGCCGGCGACCTGATGCTGCGCTTGAACGGCCAGGCGACCGACGTGCGTTTCGACGAGCAGTTACCTGAATTCATGGCGCTGACGAGCGGACTGGCGATTGGTAAGGAAGTCACGGCGGTTGTCAAACGTGACGGCAAGGAACTCACGCTGAAACTGACTCCCGCCGAGCGCGAAGAAATTTTTCCCAAGCAAAAAGAATTGAAACAATGGGGCCTCACCGCGCGGAACATTTCCGCCATCGTCGCCCGCGAGATGAAACGCAACAACACGGCGGGCGTCCTCGTGGCGTCCGTTCGGCCCGGCGGCCCGGTGGGCGATGCCAAACCGGCGCTGGAACCGCGCGACGTTTTGATCGAAGTCAACGGCACGGCGATCACAAACCTGGCCGCGCTCGTTGAATACACCCGCCAGTTGACCGCTGGCAAAACCGAGCCGGTGCCGGTCATCACCACGTTCGAGCGGCGGGCGGCGCGGTTTCTCACCGTTGTCAAAGTCGGCATCCAGGATTTGAAAGACCCCGGCCTCGAAGTGACGAAGGCGTGGCTGCCGGTCGAGACGCAGGTCATCAGCCGCGACATCGCGAAACAACTGGGCGAGCCGGCGTTGAAAGGTTTTTACATCACGCGCGTTTTCGTCAACAGCACCGCCGAGAAGGCCGGACTCAAGCCCGGCGATTTCATCACCGCTGTGGACGACGAAAAGCTCACGGCCACCGGCGCGGAATTTGAGGACGAGCTGACTTCGCTCATCCGGCAATACGATGTGGGCAAGACCGTCGAGCTGTCCGTCGTGCGCGGCAAGACGAAAATGAAACTGCCGGTGGAACTCGCACGCTCGCCGCGCCAGCGGCGTGAGATGAAGAAGTACCGCAACAACGAGTTTGAATTCACCGTGCGTGACGTTTCCTTTTTCGACGCCGCCGAGCAGCAGTTGAAAGACGAACAGCGCGGCGTGCTGGTCGAGGAAGTTAAATCCGGCAGTTGGGCTGAACTGGGTTCGCTCGGCGTCGGGGATTTGATTCTGGAGATCAACAGCCACGCAACGGACAAGGTGGACGAAGTGCGCGCCACCATGGAGCAGATTGGCTCAACCAAACCTTCCGTCGTGACCATCAAGGTTCTGCGCGGCATTCACACGGCTTTTTTGGAACTGGAACCGAACTGGAAAAATTAAACCTTTCACGAAAAAATTTATGCGACTCAAATCAAACCTCCTGCTCACCACCGCGCTGTTGCTGCTGGGCAACTTGACTGCACCCGCTCACGCCGATGAACTCGCGGACAAAGGCCGCGCCATCTTCACGAAGAACCAACATGCGGTCGTTACCGTCAGCATCGTCTTGAAGGTGACCTATGCCTCCAGCGGCCCGTCCTCGGCTCCGCAGGAAGCCAAGCAGGAAGCCACCGGCACGGTGATTGATCCGTCGGGCTTGACGGTCCTAGCGCTCTCGGCGTGCGATCCCGCCGACATGTATCAGCGGATGGATCCGCGCTACAAAATTGAAACCGAAGTCAGCGACCTCAAGATCATGCTCGCCGACGGCACGGAAATCCCGGCGGAAATCGTCCTGCGCGACAAGGATCTCGACCTCGCCTACCTCCGTCCGAAGACCAAGCCGGCCAGCCCGATGACGGCGGTGGATTTCACCAAGGCCGCCCCCGCGCAGGTGCTGGACGAAGTCGTCGCACTCAACCGGCTCGGCACCGCTGCCAGCCGCGCCTACTCGGCCTCGGTCGAGCGCGTCGCCGCCGTCGTGCAGAAGCCGCGCACGTTCTACATCCCCGACAGCACGATGAGCGCGACCACGATGGGTTCACCGGCCTTCCTGATGAACGGCGATGTCG
>JAYWBR010000223.1:0-5261 GCA_043781315.1 Verrucomicrobiota bacterium
AACGCGGTCATCTCCTGGCCATTCTACTATGGCGATTTCACACTTCAGTCCGTGACGAATATAGCAGCCTCGAACAGTTGGGCGAACGTGCCGGGGATACCGGTGGTCGTTGCCAACCAATACGTCCTCACCAACAGCCCGCTTTCCGGGAACAAGTTTTACCGGTTGAAGAACAACTGACGGCTCCGGCCCGGGGGCCTCCGTTCAACCAACGTAGAGAGTTCATCCTCAATTTGCGGAGATTCGGCTCACGCCCGCTGCTCTTTGAGCCGTGCTAAAATGTCCGCAATCGATGCGGCATGAAAGAAGTCTTGATATTGCCTCAAGCTGCGGCGCTGGACACTCTTGCTTCATGGCCCGCAAGCTGAGAGTCGAGTATCCCGGTGCGCTTTCGCTGTGTTCACGCCGTCGCCAGATTGTCTTCCAACACTTTGGATTTACCCGACGGCGATTCAGCTTCATTCGCTGCGGTGGTGTCTGGTAGAACTTTGATCGGTTCGTAAAAGGTATTCCGTTGCACCGGCGTGCGGCCCGTCCCGCCCTGCGGGAGGATGGTTTGATTAATTTGTTCCAAATGCCACGCGAGGTTTGAACGACAAGTGTTCGCAGATGGCTTTGGTCACGGCAAAGAGATTGCGGGTGGTGGGATTGCCGCGCGGACTCAACATCCGGTGAAGGGCTTTCTCACCCAACCCGGTTTGCTCCGCCAGTTCCTTGAATGAAATGCCGGCGTGAACGAGGTCGCGCAGCATGGAAAGCCCTTCCTCCGTCTCGCCTTCGAGCAGCGCGTTCAATGCTTCGGCATAGAGAGCGCGGGCAAACTTTTTGTCCCGCTGGATGCGGGCCACGACGGTCTTTTTGTATTCACGAGTCAGAGCCATATCATTTTTCTTTCTTCGCCTGCTGGTATCGCTTCCAGCGTGCAATCGCAGCAGCGATGTCCGCGTCCTGCCGCCGTTTGCTTCCGCCGCCCAGCAGGATGATGAGCGTCTTTCCGTCCCGCCCGAAATACACGCGGTAGCCCGGCCCAAAATCCAGCCGCAGTTCGGACACGCCTTCGCCCAGCACTTTGGCGGCGCCGAAATTGCCGGATTCCAGCCGGCGGATGTAGCGATCCACCCGCGCCGCTGTCGCGGAATCAAGGTCGTCAAACCATTCGGCGAACGGCGACTTCCCGGCTTCGATGTATTCGCGGATTTCAAACAGCGCGCCCATATAGTGCCTTATATGTTACCATTGTCAAGCGGGTGATTTGGTTCGTAGCGGCGACTCGGCAGAGTGCCGCCGTTTCAAAAAGTTGCGGCGGTCTGCCGACACGCCGCTACGCCGTCGCCAGATTATCTTCCAGCACTTTGGATTTGCCCGACGGCGGTTCTGCTTCCGTTGCGGTCGTTGCGTCGCCCCAAACTTTAATCGGTTCGTAAAACGTATTCCGTTGCACCGGCGTGCGGCCGGCTTCGCGGATGGCTTTGATCATTTCGGCTTCAGTCTGCAACTGCGGCGAGGTCGCGCCGGCCATGTGGAAGATGTGTTCCTCGATGATCGTCCCGTGCAGATCGTCCGCGCCGTAGCTCAACGCCACCTGCGCCAGCTTCAGCCCCAGGCCCACCCAGTAGGCGGTGATGTGATCGAAGTTGTCGAGGTAGATGCGGCTCACGGCGATGGTGCGCAACGCGTCGAAACCCGTGGGCGGCGTCTTGACCGGGATGTCGTTGTCCTCCGGCTGATACGGCAGCGGCACGAAGCCGACGAAGCCGTGCGTCTCGTCCTGCAACGCGCGCAATTGCCGCAGATGATCCACGCGGTCGGCAAGCGATTCGACGTGGCCGAACAGCATCGTGCAGGTGCTGCGTCCGCCGAGGCGATGCCAGGTGCGGTGAACGTCCAAGTATTCCTCGGCGGATTCCTTGCCCTTGGCAATGGCGCTGCGGACTTCCTTGCGGAAAATCTCCGCGCCGCCGCCCGTGAGCGATTCGAGTCCGGCGTCTTTGAGTTCAATCAAAGTTTGCTCGACGGTTTTCTTGGCCATCCACGCGAGGTGCAGGATTTCAATCGCGGTGAAGCACTTCAGTTGGAGTCGGGGAGCACACGCGCCCCGCGTGTTATTTTCAGCGCCTCGCTGAAAATCCTTTTTGGAAATAGTGTGTGACGAGGGTTCAGACGAGGCGTCCGAACCAGCACGCGAGGCGCGTGCGCTCCCCATTTCATCATTCAGCGCGCTCAACGCCTTCAACATGTCCACGTAGTAACTGAACGGCAGCGAGGGATGCAGTCCGCCGACGATGTGCAATTCCGTGATGCCGAGCTTCAACGCCTCGCGCGCCTTCTCGACCATCTGCGGAATCGTCAGCTCGAAGCCGTCCGCGTCGCGCTTCTTACGCGCGAACGAACAGAACTGGCAGGAGAGGATGCAGTAGTTCGAGTAGTTGAGGTAGCGATTGATGATGAAGCTGGCGCGGTTGCCGACTTTTTTCTGGCACGCGAGATCGGCGATGGCACCGAGGGCGTTGAGGTCTTTGGATTCAAACAACCGCAGCGCGTCGGCGTCGGAAATGCGTTCGCCGGCGGCGACCTTGTCGTAGAGGTCGCGCAGTTCGCTGCGTTGAACGAAGAAATTCATCCCGCCGAGTAAAGCAGCTTTGCCCCGGCAAGGCAAACCCAGCGGATTCAAACGCCGGATTTGTTCCGGCAGAAGAACGGGTTTGTTCCGCAGGCGGAACACAATGGAAAATCCCTCCGGCGGTTTGACGCGTGCGCGGAAAGGGTTTCAAAGAAAACCTCCTGATTTGCTCGATAAAAAGGCGGTTCAAGTTTTTCCAAAGAAGCCGCCAGAATTTTTTATCGGGTGGCAACGCGATTGCTAAAGAGAACTCGTTCGTGAAAAGCCGGGAAACTCCGGCAGAAAGTTCACGGAAGAGAAACCGATTCACAATGATTTTTCCCTTATGGGAAAACGGGTTTCGGCGCGGAAACCGTGTGTCGCGCCGGAACCCGCACAACAACAACCAGCAAAAAACAAAATTATGAAAACTCCAAATGCAGCCCGCTTCCTCACCACTCTGGCGACGTTCCTTGTCGCCTTAACGATTGGCCTGGTTCCCGCCACGACGCTTGCCTCCGGCGGCGGCACTCCCAAGGTGGATACCATCAAGGTGAGCAAATGTTTCATCAATTCCGGCGGCGAGATGTTGATCAAGGCGAGCAGTTCGGACGCGGCGGCGCGCCTGTTCGCCTATCGCCCGGACGGCTCACTGATCGGCGAAGTGCAAAACGGCGGCGGCAGCCGTTACGGCGGCACGGTCATGCTCTACCAGGCTTACGACCCGGTGAACGTAACGATTGTCAGCACCTCGGGCGGCAGCAGCACCGTGCCGACGACGCCGTTCCAACTTTGAACAAACAAACCGTGACAGGCCGTGGATGACACACGGCCTGTCTCCAACAAAACCCCACCAGCCATGAAATCGAAACTTCTCCTCCCGGTTTATTTTAGCTGCATCGCCATCGTTTTCACGCTGGCTGCTTCCGCGCAAACCTACCGCATCACCGACCTCGGCTCGCTCGGCACGAACGCCAGCTTCGCCACCGGCATCAATGCCAGCGGACAAGTCTCCGGCTACTCGGCCAGCGCCACGAACGCCGCGCGGGCCTGGCGTTACTCGTCGGGTGTCGGGTTGGTTGATCTCGGTTCGTTCGGCGGCGCGGACAACCGGGCGCTCGGCATCAACAACGCCGGGCAGGTCACGGGTTATTCCACCGGCACGAATGGCGCGGCGCACGGATTTGTTTTCAACGGCGCGCTCACCGACATCGGCGGCCCAAATGTTTTTCCGGAGCACATCAACAGCACGGGCAAGGTCGCCGGATTTTCCACCGACACGAACGCCAACGACAGCGCGTTTCTTTTCACACCGCCGAATTTGTTTTCCAATCTCGGCCTGATTGCCAGCGCCACGCTGCCCGCATCGTCCGCCGCTTATGGCGTGAATGATTTTGGCGTCATCGTCGGCATCGGCACGGGGTCGAATAGTTTCAACCGCGCGTTCCGCTCCACCACCAACGGCACGCTCGAAGAACTCGGCACGCTCGGCGGCGACGAGAGCTGGGCCTACGCGATCAACAATTCCAACCAGATCGCCGGCTCGGCGTCGTTCGTCAGCACCGACACGCACGCGTTTTTGTTCAATGACGGCGCGGGCATGACCGACCTCGGCACGCTCGGCGGCTACACGTCGGCGGCGTTCGCGCTCGATAATTCCGGCAACGCCGTCGGCACGGCGGAGCTGGCGAACCGCAATTTGCGCGCGGTCGTCTGGCCGTCCGGCGGCGCGGCGCGCGACTTGAACGAACTCATTCCCGTCAACGCCGGCTGGGTGCTCACCGAGGCGCGCGGCGTGAACGACGCCGGCCAGATTGTCGGCAACGGCCTGCTCAACGGCCAGCCGCGCGCGTTCCTGCTCACGCCCAATTCCGGCGCGGACACGAACCCGCCCGTCGCGCTGCTCGCGGCGAACAACATCACCAACCTCCAATACAGCGGGCAGTTTTTTCAGATCACCTTTTCGGATGACACCGCCGTGCTGGGCGCGAGCATCACGACAAACTGCGTGCGCGTGTCCGGGCCGAACGGCTTCAATCAAATCGCCACGCTCTATCCTTACTCCATCTTGCCGCCCTACCAGTTGCTCTCGACGGCCAGCGCCATCAAGCTCGCCGCCAATTTTTACGTCACCAACGGAAGCCTCCCGTGGAACGGCACGAACAACGGCGTTTATTCCGTCGCCATCGAGCCGAACACGGTGAGCGACACGAACGGAAATTTCATGCCCGCCGCGAGCATCGGCACGTTCACGGTCACAACGGAAACCAAACCCGTCGTCAGCATCGCGCCGCCGCCGTCGTTTCTCGTCACGATGGCTGTGCCGACAACTTTTACGCTCGTGGGCTTGAGTTCGTTCCCGTATCTGCCGGGCGACGTTTTTAATTTCACGATTGATTGGAACAACGACGGCAGCGACGTGCAAACCATCAGCGCCACGAACGCCACGCCCGTCGTCCACACCTACACCAGCATCGGCGGCCATGCGATCCGCAGCAGCGCGACGGACGTGCATGGCGTCGCGAGCGACGTGGCGTTCACGTCCTTCAGCGTGGTTAATCCCGCGTTCCCGCAAACCAACTCCGCTGCCGCGCCGCTCACCGGCTCGCGTCGCCTCGCCGTCGGCTTGAATCAAAGCGGCACGGTGCTCTGCCTCGGCGGA
>JAYWBR010000224.1:0-5250 GCA_043781315.1 Verrucomicrobiota bacterium
ACAACCGCGAACCATTAATCGTCAAAGAAACACCAACAAAAGGAGTCACCCTGAAACCAGTCACACCTCAAACCGAACAAGCACCATTAACCCAACCCCAAAAAGTAGTTTTCGGAGGTTCCCTATAGTTGAAACTCACCAGCAAAACAGCTTGTGGGAGTGTTGAGGGACATTAGCAAAGACGCGTTTCCTACGGTCTGCAAGCCGTGCGTGCCACCAGCCATTGCCAGTCTGGATCTTGTGCGCCCAAGGGAGGCACTAAGTTTTGGGTGGTGAAGCCTTTTTGATAGGGAACATTTATCAAGGCACCTTTCCACTTATGCGGCTCGGCGTGGCCATCGCCGAATAGAAAACAATTGACGGCCCCATGATAATTGGCGGGAATGTCCGGGAATATCGGGGTGTTCAGTCCCATCTGCAAGTAGCCATCGTTCAGTGAACACATGCTTTCATCACAAAAAATCCAGGCTTCCGTTGGTCGGGGGCAGGTCAACTCGTTAACTTTGCGATAAATCCTCCAGCCCGGGTTGTACCCGATGAAAACGGCTAGCAAGTTTTGCGGTATGTTGCCGATCATCGCGCTGTTCATGGAAATGCTCCGAATGCGATCGCCGTTGTCCGATGGAATGTTGTCACCCGGACACTTATACACGCGGAGCTGATTCGCCACATAGGATGCCAGGCAATTGGTCGTGTATGCAACCGGGTCTATATTACCCTGCGCCGATCCCCAATTCTCGGCCGCAACATTTCCGTTACACCAGCCGTAGTTGCCAGCCGTTCCCAACGGGGCGTTGGGAACTAAAAAGTCATTCCAATCCCCATAGTACATGGAGCAAGCGATTGAAAGCTGATGTTTATTACTCAGGCATTGAGTCGTAATGGCTTTGAGTTTGGCCTTGGAAAGGGCTGGCAGGAGCATGGCTGCCAGAATGGCAATAATGGCAATCACGACCAGCAACTCAATCAAGGTGAAAGCCGCTGCCAAATAGGCCGCACGGGAGGAATTACGAACTGATCCAAAACATCTCATGTCTGTTTTCATAGTTGTTTGCAATTTTTTCACAAGCTGATTCTGAAACGTCGTGTATTTCAGGTTATGCCATTGTTAGTGTCATGTTTCAAAAAAGGTCGGATGGCGGACTGCCGCCACCCGACCGTGGTTTAATACGGCTGCCTTAAGCCACCGCCGGGTCACAGGTGCTGGAGGCGATAGAACATGCTGGCACTGGTGGTCTTGGGCACGGTCACTTGAAATGAACCGACCGCACCAGTGAAGGTAGCTGCTGTATTGGTATATGGCCCTTGCACTAAGGGCGAACTTAACAGGACAAACGACGTACTCGTGTCGTAAGAATTCGGGCTAGTGAACGGCATGACGATATTTGCACCGACCAACGATACCGCCGAAATCGCAGGTGGCAGCGGCACATTGAGCGTCAGCGTGGCGGACGGAGTTACGCTGCCTGCGGGGTTGACGACGGTCACTGAGTAAGTCTTTGCGTCGGACAGCAAGACATTCGTGATAATTAGTGTGGCCGTGGTGACGCCGGCGTAATGGGTGCTGTTGACCAGGTTAACGCCGTTGGTCTTCCACTGGAATGACGTGGGTGCCGACGGACCGCTCGGGGTCACCACGAATCTAATAGTCGAGCCGGTGTTGGTGGTGATGTTGCCAGGCCCGGCAATTACCTCCAGCTTGGCAACAAGTCCGGTCACGGAACCGGCGAGGTCACTGAACACTGCCAGGTAATTGGTTCCCGACTGGACATTGTTCAGGGACAAAGTACTCGTAAGGTTCGTCGCATTCGCGGTGTCGGTTTGGAGTGCCAGCACTGGCAGGGGGTTAGTGTTAGCGACATACCACGTATTTGTCAGGGGTGCCGTTGCGAAGATCGCTGACGAGGTGAAACTGACATTGGCACCTTGAGTGACAATCAAACTTACCGGCTGAGCGGATATGTAGGGTGAAAGTTCGACGATACGAATATTGGAATAATAGGCGAAGGCAGAGTTATCGCTGACATTTGAAACGGGATCAAGATAACCCAGCATGGGTGTTCCGCTCGTGTAACCCCCGCCGTTGGTGATGGAGAAGGAAGTAAGCACTGCGGAACGGTTCATATAGAGGGTCACATTGGTTTGGGCGGAGACTTCAACGCTGACATCCACCCATTGATTGACCGGTTCGCCTCCGACCGAGGTCATGGCGGCGAAGGGCGGGTGTTTGAAGAAGCCGCTGCCTTGCTGCGTGTTCGCGCTGACCAAGTCATTGACCACGCCTGCATTAGGCAAAGCGGGAGAAGTAAAGGCGTCGAAATCGGCCGGGGTGATGGAGTTGACGCCTGCGTCAATAGCGAACCATACGCCGTCGGCGTTGGTCGTGCCGCTGCCGGTTCCGGCAACAAGCGGTGTGGCCAGACGCCAGTTGCAGTTGGTGCCGCGATGGTTGATCCCGAACGCCGCAAATTCGCGTGGCGTCGTGCCCGCAAACGGATTGTTGATTGCGCCTGAATAGAGCGAGAGATACATGCTGAACCGGAAGGCGTAATTGCCCTGGAACTTTTTGCCCTGGGGATAGAGATTCACACCAGAAACCGCGCTGCTTCCGTTTTTGTTTACGGTCATCCTCAGCGCATTGGTCCAGCCATTGGCGGACATGGCGGCAGAAGGCGTGACGCTGTCGTTGGCGATCGGATAGCCAAATTCAACGCCGAAGTCGTTGGTGCCACCACCCAGGATGCTTGAGAAGTCGTTGACGTAGTTGGGAACAACGACAGGCAACTGGGTGTTCGTGGCGAAACTTGTGCTGGCGAAAGTCAGCGTCCAATTCGAACTATCGGCGGCACTAATCAAAGGATTGGACCACAGCACGACCTCTGGTCCGATGGTGTTGTCCAGTTCGGTCATGGTCACTGCGTTGTTGCTGACCGAATACGCAAAACCTTCCGCGCTTGTTCCATTGGTGGTGGTGATGGAATTGGTGAGGCTCACCACGACCGTCACGTTCACGGGAGGCAGATTAAGATTGGCGTGGGCGACCGGGTTGCCGACCAGACTGGTTATGGCAACATTGCCCGGGTAGATGACGATGCCGGGAGAACCGTCGGTGGGTATGGCGACAACCCCGTTGCCCGAGGGATCGGTTCGCTGCGCGCGCGCGGTGTAGTCGGCCGGAAAAGCTGCCGTTCCCGAGTAGGTGAAATTCGTAACAGTGTAAGACGCGGGGTTGACGTTGCCCGGGCTATTGCCTGGACCATTGGTGTCACCGAAGCGGGTAATGACGAATTCCGCGTAGTCGTTAACAACGCCTCGGCTCATGGTAGTGCCCAGAGACGCAGGAGAAAGGACAAGCAACTGCGGACCGGTGTTCGCAATAAATACATTTCCTACTGCGGGCGTTCCTGCCAAATAGCTTGGCCCACCAAGAATCCGCACGCTCACGTTTAGTGTCGGTCCGCTAACAGGCGTTGCGGTCGGAATTACTTGGACATTGACCGCCCAATTTCCGCCACCTGGATAATTGCCGGCGGGGAAGGTAATGCTGTTGGAGGAGATGGTGACACCATTAACGTCGGTGCCCAAGTTTATTGTATAATTTGTCAGGTAAGCCGCCGTGCCGCTTCGGGTAAAGTTTACGGTGACGGGCGCGGTGAGTTGGTTTCGGTCAAGACTGAGGGTGAACACACCTGGAATCGGAGTGCCAGGCGAAAGATTGTTGATGTAGTTCTGGGAAGCCAGTGGCTGGCTTGCAACGACCGTCGCGGTGGCGTTCGGCAGGATCAATTGAAAACTGCCGTTGGTGCCTGTGAAGTCGTTGCTGGTAATGCAGGTGGTGGAGATCCCAAGCGAGTAAACGCGCAGCAAACCCTGCCCGGAACTGCACACGTAAACGTTGTCCGCCGCGTCCCAACACATGCCGCGCGCGTTGCCGACATTGGGCGAATTTTGTATGCCGAAGATGCTGGAGTCGTCGGGAATGCCGTTGGTCAGAGTTGCCAGCGTGATCCCATTATTGATATCCACGGAGGCGAGGAAACGGCCATCGGGCGATACGCGGACACCGGCATAAGTGCCTACGGCTCCACCGCTGCCGTTGACTCCGTTCCAAGCATCAACCGTCGGTGAATTATTTTGATTCAGGGGCAGTGAGGTGTCGCCACTCAAATACAGGAGAGTGGAACCCGTGGGGTCAAGTATCTGTAGGTCCGGGTTGGAGAGATTGCCGCGTCCAAAGCCGGCAATGATTTTGCCATCCTTGCCCAGATCTACTTCCGGCCGCAACTCGGCAATGCCACTAAGCCCGACGGTGTACGCATAATTTGGAGAATTTGTCCAGGGCAGTGGACCCGCGCCAATATCGTACCGGTAAAGGCAGTTATTCTGGTTTAGTGCCGTGTTCGGTCCAAAGTTGGTCGTCCCACTTGGAACCGGCATACCAGGGTCAGCCGTCCAGAGTACAAGATTGCTGTTCGCAAGAGAGCCGGTCATCAGAGGAGTTCCGAAAAAATCTCCATGGATTCCGGCAGCTATGCCCGCAACCTCTCCCACTACCCCAAGCACCAAGTTAGAGAAAGTTAAATCAGGTGCGAATTGCCGCAGGGAAGCCGTCGCAGTCGCGAAATCGCCCACCAACACAGTGTTGTCGGGTGCCACGCGCAGCCGGTACGGGCTGTTGCCACCGCCAGTAAACGCCCCGCCGCCCGTGGCACTGGCTCCGCGGCCCAAAGGGCTGTCGGAAAGATCGGCGTTGAGAGCATAAAGCCCCACGCCTTTGTTATTCGGGGCTGTCCCTCCGACTGCGCTGTTACCCATATAAACGCGTCCGAACAAAGAACCGTTCTGGGGGTTTTTATTCGCATCCACGCCGCGAGGTGAGTTCCAAACAGAGAATTGATTTGTGTCCACGCTGATTAGCGAAGGCGTGCCGTTGCCGGTCTTGGTGACATAAATTGCAAAACTGGTGTGACTGCCCAAGGGAAACGATTGCGTGCCTTTCCCCAACACGCCGAGGGAATTTGTCACGCCGTTCTCGAAAACGACGCTTACGGTACCGCCCCCTTCATTCAGAATGAATTGGATGGTGCCACTGTTGTTGGTAACGCCCGAGGCATACGGATGAGCCTCGGCGGGGTTGGAAACAGCAAGCATGGCCAGGCCGAGTGCCAGGCTGCGTGCGACCGTGCCGATGTTTTGGATTTGATGCTTCATGGTTGGTCCTTCTTTGGTTGGGTTGTTACATTTGGGGTC
>JAYWBR010000225.1:0-15236 GCA_043781315.1 Verrucomicrobiota bacterium
AGTCACTGGAAAGACAACCTCGGCATCGGGATCATGGATCCCACCGCCGGCTTCGGGGAGCGTCTGGATATTTCCGGTACCGATCTGCGCGCCTTCGACGTGCTGGGCTACACGCTGGTGCCCGAGCCGAGCAGCGGCCTGCTTTTTGGCGCGGGGTTGTTGTTGATGGTTCGCCGCGCTTGCACTTCCCGTCCCAAGCAGTCATAGCTTGGCGGTGCAAAAAAAACTGCTCACATTTAGTCTGTGTCTGGCCATCCTGCCAACAGCCTGGTGCCAGAGCGGTTCGTTGACCGAAACCAACCTGGCGTCAAAATTCTTCAACTGGAATCGCGGCCTGCACATTTATCTCCCGCCGTCCTATCACACCGAACCCACACGCCGTTATCCCGTGTTATATCTGCACGACGGCCAGAATGTTTTCAGTTCCGCCGGCACCAACTGCGCGTTCGGCTGGGGCAGTTGGGAACTGGACAAAACCGTGGACGAACTTTCCCGCGCTGGAAAAATGCAGGAGATCATCATGGTCGCGGCGGACAACAGTCTCGCCCGCTACGAAGAGTATTGCGGACGCCACCACGTCACGAATACGACGACCAACTCCGCCTTTGAAAACTACGCTGCGCTGCTCATCACCGAACTCAAGCCGCACATGGACCGCGAGTATCGCACGCAGCCGGACGCACCGCACACTGCCGTGATGGGTTCCTCGATGGGCGGGATTTGCAGCCTCGTGCTGGCGTGGGAACACCCGGATATTTTCGGCGGAGCGGCCAGTTTGTCCGGCGCGTTCATGGTTGAGCAGACGAATTTCTTGAACAACGTGCTGAAAACCTTTCACGGAAAACCCAAACCCTTTCGTGCGTATCTCGATTCCGGCGTGGTGGATTTCACGGGCGGCGACGATGGCCAGGCGCTGACGGAACAGGTGGCCGCCGAGTTGCGCCGCGTCGGCTGGGCGGCGGACTTGAAACTCTTCGTGGACGCCAGACCGCTCACGCCGGCGGAGCTGGAGCAGGTCGGCCTGCGCCGCGACAAGTGGAGCGAGGCGCAGACCAGCCAGCACAACGAATTTTACTGGCGGCTGCGTTCGTGGCGGGCACTGACTTTTCTATTTCCGCCCGGGCAGGAAACGGCCTCGCCGTTGAAACCGAAATGACCGCAGATTCCAATCGCATTCCTTCGTTGTAATTGACCCCCGCACCGGGAAACCACAGACTTCTTCGCGAGTTCACAAATTATGAAAACATCGTTCATCCTGCTTCTGACTCAGTCGCTCCTGCTGGCCACCGCGCCTTCGCTTCTGGCGGCGGAAACTGCCGCGACTCCAACGTGGCACGCGCAAACGCTCGGAGAGGCCGTTGGTTACGTCCTGTTGTTTTCCGGGATTGGGATTGCGGCCGCCATCATCGGCTTCAAGCTGTTCGACAAATGCACGCCCGGCGATCTCGCCCGGGAAATTCTGGAGCAGCGCAACGTCGCCGCCGCCATAGTGGCCGGCTCGGTCATTCTCGGCGTCTGCCTCATCATTGCCGCCGCCATGCTCGGTTGATTCGGGACACCGAACCCCGCGTGAAACGGAGCCAAAGCATCCGCCTGGTCCTGATCGGAGGTCTGTCCGTCAGCGCCCTGACCGGCTGCCAGGACAAGGGCAGGTCGGTGTTGAGCGCGGATGGCGTTTACACCAACAACTACTACGTGCCGGGGGTCGGCTATTATCACGCGCCGTTCCGCGCCTGGTTTTCCCTGCCCTACAATCATTTTGACCCACAGACGCAGCGCTATTTCTCCGGCGGACAATGGGGCGCGGTGCCGTTTGAAAATCTCACCAACATTTCTCCGCCCACGGCCGAGGCCGGCGCGCTGGCGGAGGCGCAACGCTCCGATGTTTCGCGCGGCGGCTTTGGCGGAACTTCGCACGGCCATTACTGGAGCGGCTCGGGCTTTCATTCGTGATGAAACGTCATGCCTGCCAACCCCGTCCCGACTGGCGCGAAAAAGTGGAAGGCATCGGCCTCACGTTTCATTCTCACGAAACCGGCCCGTACTGGGACGAATCCGCCTGCTACGAACTGACCGCCGGCGAAGTGGACGAACTGGAAGCCGCCGCGAACAAACTGCATTTCCTCTGCATTGACGCCGCCGAAGTGGTCATCAAAAATAATTGGTGGCCGCGTCTCGGCATTCCCGAAGCCGCCGTGCCCGCCATTCTCCGCTCGTGGGAACGCGACGACTTCAGCCTCTACGGACGCTTTGATTTAAGTTACGACGGCGTCACGCCGCCGAAGCTTTTGGAATACAACGCCGACACGCCCACCGCGCTGGTCGAGGCCGCCGTGGCGCAATGGTTCTGGTTGCAGGACACGCGGCCCGACGCCGACCAGTTCAACTCGATTCACGAACGCCTCATCGAAGCCTGGCGTCGCTGGGCGGGGCAGACAATTCACTTCAGCGGCATCAAGGAGCACGCTGAAGACGAGATGACCGTGCTTTACTTGCGCGACACCTGCGAGCAGGCGGGCGTGAAAACCAAATCCGCTTTCATCGAAGACCTCGGCTGGCGGGACAAAGAAAAATGTTTCGTGGATCTCGACAATGCACGCATCGAGCGCTGCTTCAAACTGTATCCGTGGGAATGGCTGTGGCATGAGGAGTTCGGTGTTCACCTCGTGAACGACTCCGTGCAATTCATTGAGCCGACCTGGAAAATGCTGCTCAGCAACAAAGGACTGCTGCCGGTTTTGTGGGAACTTTTTCCCGGGCACCCGAACCTGTTGCCCGCTTACGAAACCGCCGGCCCGCTCGGCGAGCGCTACATCAAAAAACCCAAACTGAGCCGCGAAGGCAGCAACGTCACCTGGGTCGAGGGCGGCGTGGTGCTGGAAGCAACCGCCGGCGACTACGGCGAGGAAGGCCACGTTTATCAGGCACTCGCCCCGTTGCCGGACTTCGACGGACAGCATCCGATTTTTGGCGTCTGGGTCGTGGATCACGAGGCCGCCGGGTTGGGCATCCGCGAGGACACGCGCCGGATCACCGGCAACCTGAGCCGCTTCGTGCCGCATTTCTTCCGCTGAATATTCCATGAGCCTCGCCAATCCAACGCAACTCCGCCTCGGTGCAAACGGCAATCTTGCCGGCAAAAATTATCGCGTCGTTGGTCGCGTCGTCTTGAGCGTGGAGGACGCGGGCGGAACTTATTACTGGAATGAGTTCAACCTCGAAACCGGCGACGGGGAAAATGCCACGCTCGTTTACGAGGAGACGGAGCGCGGCGGCGAATGGCGGCTGTTCACGCTGTTCGATCCAAAAAATCCCCTGACCGCCGCGGACGCCGCCACCAAACGCGTTGGCGATTCGTTGAATCTCGATGGCACCGATGTCCGCGTTACTCTGGTGGAACAATCGCGCGTCCGCCGGGTTGAAGGCAAGGTTCCGGAAGCGGCGGCGTTCGGCAAGGTGGCGAATTATTTCAACGCCGAGAGCGGCCGCACCATGATCGTGGTGAGCTGGACGGGCGAGGAGATGGAATTTTACCACGGCGAAACGCTGGCGCGCGGCCTCGTGGAAAAGGCGTTCGGAATTTCCCCGCCGCGCTTGCGCAACTTCACCTTCATCCAATCGGGGAATGATTCCAACGCAAGCCTGTGGACTGTCATTGCGTTTTCGGCCCTGGCGGTTTTGCTGCTCATTGTTTTCATTCCCTCCTGCCATCGCGTGACGCCGCGCCTGCCCGCCGTGAAAAGTTTCCCCGCGCCGCCGTCGCCGCTGAAAGTCGGCGGCACCGGCAAGTTGAGCGGCCTGAATTATCGCGTGGCCGGACACGACGTGGTTGAGATTGCCGAAGTGGGCCGGCGTTTCGAACGGCACGAATTCACCCTGTTTAATGATGCCGGCGATCCCGTCCTCCTGATTGGCGGCCTCGCGCCCAACTCCAAAGACTGGCTGCTGCTCAAGCCGCTGCGGGGCACCGAACCGCTGACGCCGCCGCAGGCCGGCAACCTCCGCCTCGGCCAAGCGGTCAATGTGGATGGCGTCGTTGCGCCGGTCACGGAACTGTTTCGCAGCACGGCCCGCCGCGCCGATGATTCGACGCTGCCCGCCCGCGCCGAGCTTGTTTCCTATGCCTTCATGGGCCGCACCAACAACGCCTTCATCCTCGCGCGCTGGAACCAGGCCGGCATTGTTTTTCATCAGGGAAAACTTTTGGCGGACAAGGAAGTTCTGGGCGCGTTCAATTCAACTTCGGAAACCAAATAATTGCCACGGACAAATCCGCGCGGTTCGCCAGCCCATTAGTTGTGTCCTAATTTTGGTAGGGCGGTGCGGCCGCACCGCCGGGCGTCGCAGCAGCGACGCTCTACCAAATACACGCCCGCCATCTCGCCGCTTGCCAAGCGCGGCGGCGGTTTGTTTAATGCGCCCGTGTTAAACCAGCAGACCCTGAACCGTTCCGTCACTTTTTCCGGCATCGGCTTGCACAGCGGCAACCGGGTGACGATGACTTTTCTGCCCGCGCCGCCCAACACCGGCATCCGCTTCCGCCGCGTGGATCTCGAAGGCAAACCGGAAATCGAGGCGCGCGTCGAGCACGTCTCCGACACCAACCGCTCCACCACGATTGCCAAGGGCAACACCAAGATTCACACGGTCGAACACGTCCTCGCCACCTTCGCCGGCTACGGCATTGACAACGCCATCGTGGAACTCGACGCCAACGAACCGCCGATCAGCGACGGCAGTTCGCGCGAGTTCTGCAAGCTCATCCAGGACGCGGGCATCGCGCCGCAGGACGAACGCCGCGAGACTTACAAGGTCACCGAGTTGATCGAACTTCAGGCGGGCGAAACCATGATGACGGTGTTGCCGTACGACGGTTTCAAAATCACCTGCACGAGTTCGGACAAGGGCGGGCGGTTCACCCAGTTTTACAGCGTGGATGTTTCGTTGAAGACCTGGGAGAAGGAAATCGCCCATGCGCGGACGTTTTGTTTTTTCGAGGAGATCGAATTCCTGTTCAAGAACGGTTTGATCAAGGGCGGCGGTCTGGAAAACGCCGTGGTCATCCGCGACGACGCGGTGCTGACCACCGAGCCGATGCGCTATCCCGAGGAGTTTGTCCGCCACAAGATTCTCGACATCATTGGCGATCTCTCGCTCGTGGGCCGACCGCTGCAAGGTCACGTCATCGCGATCAAGCCGAGTCACGCGGCGAACTGCGAACTAGCCAAGCTCGTCACCGCGCAGATGCGCAAGCCGCTCGTGGCCGCGCAAACGTTCGGCCCGCCGCCCGTCGCCAAGAAAAGCGCCGAGGAGGAAAAGGCCGATCTGTTTCAAATCATGGATGAAGTCGGCGCGCTGGATTCCATCCAGATCATGAAGATTCTGCCGCATCGGTATCCGTTTCTGATGCTGGACCGCGTGATCAAAATTGACGGCTGCAAAATCACGGGGCTGAAAAATGTCACGATCAACGAGCCATATTTTCAGGGACATTTTCCCGGCCACCCGATCATGCCCGGTGTGTTGCAACTCGAAGCGATGGCGCAGCTCGCCGGCATTTTAATGCTGCGCAATGCCGAGAACGCGGGGCAACTCGCCTACTTCATGGCGGCGGAGGATGTGAAGTGGCGCAAGCCCGTGTTGCCCGGCGATGTGCTGGTCATCGAAGTTGAGCTGACCAAGGTGCGCGGCAAACTCGGCAAGGCCAAGGGCGTCTGCAAGGTGCGCGACGAAGTGGTGAGCGAGGCGGGGATCACGTTCATGCTGATTGCGAGTTAGGCATCAAGACTGCATGAGAGCATTGACATACATCGTCGTGATACAGCTTTGCTTGGCACTCTTGATGACTCTGTCGTCTTTTGTTTCGAGTTACATCGCAGTTCAAAGATGCGCTCAAACACCCAGCGATATTGCAGACAGATATTTGAGCAGCGCAGAGACGTGTGTCCTTATTTCCATTGGCGTCGTTTTATTTTCCATTGTCGAGCTTTGGTTTATCCGTAAGGCGAAGAGATATTAGACTATTGCCATGATTCATCCCACTGCGGTCATCCATCCCCAAGCCACCCTCGGCGACGCCTGTGAAATCGGCCCGTACTGCGTGATCGGCGAACACGTCGTCCTGGGCAAAGGTTGCAAGCTCCATTCGCACGTCGTCATTGACGGTCACACCAAGCTCGGCGACGAGAACGAAATTTTCCCCTTCGCCAGCATTGGTTTGAAGACGCAGGATTTGAAATGGAAAGGCGGCATCACGCGCACCGAGATCGGCGACCGCAACACGTTCCGCGAGTACGTCACCATCCACAGCGCGACCGGCGACGGCGAAGTCACGACCGTCGGTTCGCACAACCACGTCCTCGCCTACTGCCACCTGGCGCATAACGTCACGCTCGGCAGCCACATCATCATGTCCAACTGCGCGACGCTCGCCGGCCATGTGACCGTGGAAGACCACGCCGTCATCAGCATCGCGGCCGTGCACCAGTTTTGTCGCGTGGGAAAAATGTCCATGATCGGCGGCTACTCGAAGATTTCGCAGGATGTCCCGCCGTTCATGCTGGTGGATGGCAACCCGGCCGCGACGCGCACCATCAATAAAATCGGGCTGGAGCGCAATGGCGTTTCCGAAGCGGCGCAGACGGCGCTGCGGCAGGCGTACAAGATTTTGTTCCGCGAAGGCCTGACCATCTCCAACGCGCTGGCGAAGATCGAGGCTGATTTGCCGCCGCTGCCGGAGATCGCCTACCTCGTCAACTTCGTGAGGACCAGCGAGCGGGGCATCAGCAAATAGTTTTTCTTCAGCAAGCCCGGCTGACCAATCTCCGTTTCAATCATACCGTGCCTCCTGGCGACGAAAGTGTGACGGTAAAGTTTGGTTGTAGCGTCGAGCCTGTGGCTCGAAATCGGCGCACCGCGCCGACGCTACAAATCACCGAAGAATGGTGGTGTATCAATTTGGCCGGAGCGCGGAGCATTGCTCCGCACGAATCCGCTGGTCAGATAGACGCGGAGCAATGCTCCGCGCTCCAGCGATTTCAAACTAACGCACTACCCGTAGAAAGCCTGGCTTGCAGCGGAAATGGAATGGACTAGGATCAGTTCAAACCTTTGCACTTATGAATAACATTGGCCGATTCCTTCTTTTGGCAGGGTTGGTTTTCAATTTTGTTCCCGTCAGCCGCGCCATGCTCGTCAACATCACTTACGACGCCACGGTGACCAATCTGATGAACCCGGCACAGGTGCAGCCAGCGGTGGCGGCGGTGGTGCAGTGGTTGCAAAACCAGTACACCAATCCCATCACGGTCAACATCACCGTCGCCTTCAGTTCTGGGGTCAGTCTCGGGCAAAGCGAATTCAGCCTGATCGGCAAAACGTACACGCAACTTACCAACGCTTTGAATTCCCGCCGGGTGAGCGCGGCTGATTTCAGTTCCGTGGCCAGCCTGCCGGCCAGCGATCCGACGGGCAGCTCGACATGGTATGTCCCGCGCGCGGAGTGCAAAGCGCTGGGACTTTCCGGCGTCGGGTCGAACGACACGAACACGGACGGCACCGTGACTTTTTCCTCCACCGTCAGCTACACCTTCGATCCCACCAACCGCGCCGTGGCCGGCAAGTTTGATTTCATCGGCGTGGTGCAGCACGAGATTACCGAGGTGATGGGACGTGTCTATCTGCTCAACAATGGGATCACGGGTTATGCGCCCTACGAGTTGTTTCGTTTCACCAGCCCGGGCGTCAGAAGTTTCAGCCTCACGGCGAACAACGCCTATTTCTCCGTGGACAACGGCGCCACGGTGCAAAAATATTTTTACACCAACGCCAATTTCGGCGATCTCCAGGACTGGCTGTCGAGCACGTCGGCGGATGCGTTTGACGCATTTGTCAGTTCGGGAAAACAGTTAGTGACCTCCACCGCCGACGTTCTCTCGCTCGACATTCTCGGCTACAACATGCCGGTGAATCCCACGCCGCTGCTGACCGGCGCGCGATTAGCGAACGGCTCCTTCCGCCTCAATTTCAACACGCTTGCCAACACCAGCTTCACGGTCGTCGCCACCACCAACCTCGCGCTGCCGCTGGCCAGTTGGACCGTGCTCGGCGCGGCCACGGAATTTTCCACCGGCACCTATCAATACACCGACGTACAGGCGTCCACCGGCCAGCAGCGCTTCTACCGGGTTAAGTCGCCGTGAGCGAACAACAATTTTCCATCGGCTGGCAAATCCCGGGTGGACTTGTCGGCGCAACTCGACTAATTAAAAGCCTGTCTCCCGGCTTCATCGTTGAATCGGATCGAGACGGTTAGTGCGAGATTGTCCAAAGGTCATGCAAACCAACTCCGCCCAGCTTCACGCCACGCTGAAAAAATATTTCGGCTTCGCCTCCTTCCGTCCGTTGCAGGAGGAGATCATGCACGACGCGCTGGCGGATCGCGACGTGTTCGCCGTGCTGCCCACGGGGGGCGGCAAATCACTCTGCTTCCAACTACCCGCGCTCGTGCGTCCTGGACTCACCGTCGTTGTGTCACCGCTGATTGCGCTGATGAAGGATCAGGTGGATGCGTTGCAGGCGGCGGGTGTGGCGGCCACATTTTTGAATTCGTCGCTTGCGGCGGGCGAGTCGCGTCCGCGTTTGCGCGGATTGCACAATGGCGAATACCGTCTGCTCTACGTCGCGCCGGAGCGGCTGATGTTGTCCGGATTTCTCGACGACTTGAAGAAGTGGAACGTGAACCTGTTCGCGATTGACGAGGCGCATTGCATCAGCGAGTGGGGCCACGATTTTCGCCCGGAGTACCGGCAGATCGCTTCGTTGCGCCAGCATTTTCCCAGCGTCCCGGTCATGGCACTCACGGCCACGGCGACCGAGCGGGTGCGCGAGGACATCGTCAAGCAGTTGCAGCTGCGCGAGCCGGCCTGCTACGTCGCGAGCTTCAACCGGCCCAATCTTACTTACCGCGTCTCGGCCAAGTCGGGTTCGTACGAGCAGATTCTCAGCTTCATCCGCGCACGTCCGCGCGAGAACGGCATCATCTATTGTCAGGCGCGCAAGACGACGGAAGACCTCGCGAGCAAGCTCACTGCGGACGGCATCAAGTCCGCGCCCTATCACGCCGGCCTTACGCCGACGGAACGTTCGGCGAATCAGGACGCGTTTCTGCGCGACGAAATCCGCGTGGTCTGCGCGACGATTGCCTTCGGCATGGGCATCAACAAACCCAACGTGCGCTTCGTCATCCACTACGATCTGCCGAAGAACATCGAGGGCTACTACCAGGAGACGGGCCGTGCCGGCCGCGACGGCCTGCCGAGCGAATGTCTGCTGCTGTTCAGCCCCGGCGACCGCATCAAGCAGATGCGGTTCATTGACGAGAAGCCGAATCCGCAGGAGCGCGAGATCGCCCGCGCGCAACTGGAGCAGATCATTCATTACGCCGAGGTTGGGACGTGCCGGCGGGAGTTTTTGCTGGGATATTTTGGGGAGAAGTATGGAGCGCCGATCTCCGAATCGGCTGGAACCGAGATTGCCGCGCAACGAGCCGATTCGGAGATCGGCGCTCCGAACTGCGAGGGCTGCGACAACTGCCTTGCGCCGCGCCAGACCTGGGATGGCACGGTGGCCGCGCAGAAATTTCTGTCGTGCGTGTATCGCATCAAGGAGAAGAGCGGCTTCGGCATGGGCATCGGACATATTGTCGAAGTCCTCTGCGGCGCGGAGACGGAGAAGGTTCGCAAGTTTGGCCATCACGAACTTTCCACCTACGGCATCGGCAGCGAACACTCTCGCGCGGAGTGGGGCGCGGTCGGACGTGAACTAGTGCGGCTGGGGTTCTTGTTTCAGAACACGGAGAAGTTCAGCACCGTCGAATTGACCGACGCCGGCCGCACCGCGCTCAAGTCGCGCCAGAAAATCACGCTGACCAAACCCGTCACCGCGCCGGAACCGGCGAAGCATCGCGCGGGGGAAATCGCCTGCGACGAGGCGTTGTTCGATGTCCTACGCGCCTTGCGCAAACAGTTGGCGGACGAACGTGCAGTGCCGTCGTACATCATTTTCTCTGACGTGGCGCTGCGGCAGATGGCGCGGTTTTATCCGGCGAACGACGCGGAGTTCGCCCGCATCAGCGGCGTGGGCGACAAGAAGTTGGTGGAGTTCGGCACGGTTTTTCTGGCGACCATCGCGGGCTATCTGCAAACCAACGCGCGCCAGATCTTTGCCGACGATTCCTTCGCGGAACCGGTCGCCGTTCCGCCGCAACGCTCCAAGCTCACGGACACGGTGCGTGAGACGCTGCACTTTTTTCGCCAGGGCAAGGATGTGCCGTCCATCGCGCGGATTCGCGGCTGGAAGGAAAGCACGATCTACGGGCACCTCGACGAGGCGATGCAGGCGGGCGAGGCGGTGGACTTGAACCAATTGCTCACCGCCGAGGAGCAGCGGGAGATTGCCGCAGCGTTTGCTAAGTACGGGTTTGGAAATCTGTCCGGGGTGATTGAGTCCTTGGGCGGTCGTTACCTCAGCGGACAGTGCCGCGTTTATCGGACGGCGGTGCAAAGGCAGGCGAGGTAAAAGTTAGGTAGCGCCCGGCGCGCTTGCGCCGGGCAACCGGCCCGTTCAGGGCCGGAACGTGTTTGGAGAAACCATGCGCTGTGCAAAGGCGTTGCGCCGCTGCACGCGTCGCTGGTTCGGCGCAAGCGCGCCGAACTCCACCACCTCAGCTCTCGATCACGTTGATCTCGACGGGTTCGACTTTCACGCCGATTTTTTCCAGCCACTTGATCGCACCCTTCACCTCTTCGCGGGTGCCGTCCACTTCCAGGCAGACAATGCCGATTTCGTCCGTGACGCTGCACTGGCGGATGTTGGTGGTGACTTTGAATTTCTGGCCGAGCTGCCAGATCAACGGTTGTTGAATCAGCTTGGGCGGATACATCAGCCACAATCGCCGTTGCGTGGGTGACGTGGATTTCGTCGTTGGAGATTTTTTCTTGGGCATGGCCATAGGATTCAAATTAAAAATTAAAAATTAAAAATGCAAAGTGGATTTCAGTCGTCGAATGCTTCGCCCGGCCGATTTTTAATTTTGCATTTTGCATTGTTTCTAGCCTCCCGCGATGGCCGGGATGATGCTGATTTCGTCGCCATCTTTGAGCGGGGTCTCGCGGTTTTGGAGGAAGCGGATGTCCTCCTCGTTCACATAGACGTTCACGAACCGGCGGACTTCGCCTTTCTCGTCCACGAGGCGTTCCTGGATGCCCGGGAAGCGTGATTGAAGCTCGGCGATGGCCTCGCCAATGTTCTTGGCGGTGACTTCGACGACCTCTTCGTTGTTGGTGAGTTTGCGGAGCGGGGTGGGGATGCGGACTTTGGTTGGCATAAATTTAATTTCTATTTTTGGCGCACGGCCGGATTATTCCAACAGTAACGGATTAAATCCAGCAATGCGAAAATGTTTGTCGGTCGCCAGCGCGTCCTTCAGCCGAAGTTCTTTCATCACGACAAAACTCACGCAATCCGTGAACGAAAATTCCTGGTCCAGATACTTCAGCATAAATGTTCGCGCGGCGGCAAAACGGTCGGGCGTCATCCATTCGATGTTCAACGCCTCGGATGTTTCTGACATGGACAGGAATTCTTTCAGATACTTCGTCAACCCGCGAGCACGCAATAATGTCGCCGTTTCCTGCAAAACATAATCGGTGGTTACTACCCGCCGTCGAACCCGTCCGATCTCCTGCCTGATCGTGAAAGCCTTGTGGTGCGATGGATCTCCCGCCGAAATCAAAGCGTAGAATCCGCCGGTGTCTATGAAAATGGGTTCAGACGCCATAAACGATCCGGTCAATTTCCCGGTCGGTCAACGGCTTCGCTGATTTGTCGGCCACCCGGGGAAAGCAATAGAATGGGTCATCGGCTCTGATGCCGTTCTGGGATTTCAACGGCCAGATTTTAGCAAGCTTGTGGCCGCGATACGTGAGCGACACGGACTTGCCGTTCTCCAACGTGCGCACCAGCGAGCGCGTCTGCGAACGAAGCTGTGAAGTTGAAATCGTTTTCATGCGTGAATCCTAGTGACAATTCAGATCAAAGGCAAATGGCGGCGGTGACTTCGACAAGCTCATGGTTGTTGGTCAACTTGCGGAGCGGGGTGGGGATGCGGACTTTGGTTGGCATAAATAATTAAATGTTTTGTGTTAAAAACTTTAGCGGCGCGTTAGGCGTTCTTTCATTTCTCAACCATGAAACTGCGCTTCAAATGTAACTCTAACTTCTTAACGTTGTCCTTCACGACAACCTCGACTGTGTATGTGCCTGCGGGGTCTTTCGGCTCAATGCGAACACCCATGAAATCACGAGCGAGATGCAAGGCTCGCGGCGATGGGTCAATGCGGTCTTGCGCTCCAACCATGTCCTTATCCTGCCCATAAACCGAACCATCTGGCTTCCGAATTACAACATCAAACGTGACATCTGCTTTTCCGTTACTCCGCAATCCAGCGCCCGCAAAGATAACCACCGTGCAAATCGGCACGCCGCGCTTTGCTACAGAAACCGGCGTGAAGTGTGGTATCCCCGGCTTGTCCCAATCACCAAACATCTTCTCGTCTTCGGTGAGCGCGAATTGAACGCCGAAGTCATTCGTCGCCACCAGAGTCACTAAATCGCCTTCACGCTTCGCTGCCTTTGTCTTAATTGCATTGGTGCTTACAGCTGAAACCGTATTCGTGTTCTCTGCGGCATATAGCGAGCCCGAGAGCAAGGTCAGAATGATGAGTCTTTTCATGGGTGTGTAGAACAGCATAACAGATTGTTTTAAGCGTTCACCTTTTCTTCATTCGCCAGCATGGCTTCGAATTCGCGCAGGCTGGGCTTGATCTCGCGCGGCTTGCCGGAGTTGGTCGTCATGGTCTGGCTTCCTTCGGCAGCAGGTTCAGCACAAAATCATAAACGGCTTCTGCCTGTTTCAAGGCCTCGTCAAATTCTTCCTGCGTGGGATAAGTCTCCGCCAAGTCGTCGGGGTAGCGAAACTCCCAGGCGTAGGGCGTGAGTTCGGCGGCGAAGGTGAGCAGTTCGTTGAAGCGCGGTTCGTGCTCGGCGGCCTTCAGCGTGAGGTTGCGGATGTCGTGGGTTTTCTCAGGCGTGATGCCTTTGAAAACGAGAAACGCTTTGACCGCCTTTTCCGCCGCCTGCTGGCAATGGTAAATGGCGGTATCGAGCGGGCCGTCTTCATTCGCACCGAGGACACGCGCGCTTTTCAAGTCGTTCTCGGCTTTCGTCAGCCAGGAGCGGAGAAGTCTGGTCGGCGTGTCATCCATAAATTCTGCGTCCACTCTGAAAAACTTCGTGGGTGAGGCTGCCGCGGATGTCGCGCACGCGGTTGACTTCACGCCGTGTCCGGACCAGCACGTCAACGGAGTAGGGCAACCGCCCGAGACAAAGTTGCGCGCGTTGGTCACGGCGGATGGGGCGTTGGTCGCTTTCCTGCAACACCACCATCAAGTCCACATCGCTGTCATCGGTGGGCGTGCCCCAAGCGTGTGAGCCGAACAGATAGATTTCCTCCGGCTGGAACTCGGCTTTGAGCCGTTCCACGACGGTTTCCAACAGGCCTTGAGGAATTACTTTCACGGGTTTTACGCTAGCACAGACGTTCAGCGATGGGAAGCTGGCTTACGCATCTACCTTTTCTTCATTCGCCAGCATGGCTTCAAATTCGCGCAGGCTGGGCTTGATCTCGCGCGGCTTGCCGACGTGGCCGGTCACGGCGTCGAGCGTCTTGAGGCCGTTGCCAGTCACGCAGATCACGGCACTCGAGTCGTGGGGAATCTTCCCGTCCGCAATGAGCTTTTTCGCCACGCCCACGGTCACGCCGCCGGCGGTCTCGGCAAAGATGCCTTCGGTCTCGGCAAGCAGTTTGATGGCGTCGCGGATCTCGTCGTCGGTGATGTCGTCGGCGTGGGCGTTGGTTTCCTTCATCGCCTTGAGCGCGTAGAAGCCGTCGGCGGGCGTGCCGATGGCGAGCGACTTGGCGATGGTGTCGGGCTTGACGGGCTTGAAGAAATCCAGCCCGGCCTTTTGCGCGACGGAGATGGGCGAGCAGCCGGTGGCTTGGGCACCGTGGATGGAATACTTGGTTTCCGTCACGAGGCCGAGCTTCACGAATTCCTGGTAGCCCTTCTGGATTTTCGTGAGCAGCGAGCCGGACGCCATCGGCACGATGGTGTGCTGCGGGATGCGCCAGCCGAGTTGTTCGATGATCTCATACGCCATGCTCTTCGAGCCTTCGGCGTAGTAGGGGCGCATGTTGACGTTGACGAACGCCCAGCCGAATTTGCCGGCGATTTCGGCGCAGAGGCGATTCACTTCGTCGTAATGGCCTTTGATGCCGATGACCTGCGCGCCATAGACGAGGGAGTTGATGATCTTGCCCTGTTCCAGATCGGACGGGATGAAGACGTAGGCTTTCAATCCGGCGGCGGCGGCCTGGGCGGCGACGGAGTTGGCGAGGTTGCCGGTGGACGCGCAGGCGACGGTGGTGAAACCAAGTTCCTTCGCGCGGCTCAAGGCGACGCTGACGACGCGGTCTTTGAACGAGAGCGTGGGATAATTCACCGTGTCGTTCTTCACCCAGAGTTCGCGGATGCCGAGCTTCTTGGCGAGGCGATCGGCTTTGACGAGCGGCGTGAAGCCGACCTGCTGGCCGACGGTCGGATCTTTCGCGACGGGCAGCAACTCGCGGTAACGCCACATGGATTTGGGGCGCGACGCGATGGCTGCGCGGGTGAGCGATTTTTTGATCTTCGCGTAGTCGTAGGCGACTTCGAGCGGGCCGAAGTCGAACTCGCAGACGTGCGTGGCTTCGAGCGGATACTCGCGGCCGCATTCGCGGCACTTGAGCGCCTTCATGAATCCGTGTTGTTCACTCATAAATAATTTTGGTAGGGACGGATTCCACTCCGTCCCAAACTTCTTCCGTCAATAATCGGACGCGGTGGAACGCGTCCCTACCGTTTCAGGGCAACAAAAAAGCCCCGACTCGTGACGAGAAGGGGCCGACAAATTCTGCGCGCGCTTCTCATTTTTCCCAAGCTGATGATGCTTGAGCTGGAATTGGCACCTGACATTGAAATCTAAGTTCAACCGGTTGCCGTGGTGTCGCTGGGCCAGTGCCCTCAACCACTCGTCATGAGTCCGTTGTATCAACGGATGCGGATATATTGATATGA
>JAYWBR010000226.1:0-5240 GCA_043781315.1 Verrucomicrobiota bacterium
TCATCGGCAGCCGGAGTTGATCCGTAGTTTCTTCACCGCCACCGGCACCGGCACCCGCTATGCCGCATAACGGCCCTATCTCATTGCCGGATTAATAACTACAAAACATTCCTGGTTTGAAAACTACGCGACAGATTTTCAACCGCCAGTTGACTTCGAATTCCTAAACAACTAACCAAATGACTCAACCTTTTTGTCCGCCGTTTCAGAGCAAGCCCACCGCCCTGCCCTTGCGGATTGCAGTCTGGATTTTTCCGTTCGTTGTAATAAAATTCCTTTCGTGCATAAAACCATTTCACAGGTCGCCGCGCCGGGCGGCAGCGTTTCGCCGGAACAAGTCAGTCAGTTGATCGCGCAGGCGTTGCCCGCCTCGGACTATCACGGCAAAATGATTCTGCTCATTGTGCCCGACCACACGCGCACCGCGCCGGTCGGCCTGTTGTTCAAGACCATCTTCAAACAAATTGGCGACGCGACCAAGCACCTCGATGTCCTCGTCGCGCTCGGCACGCACCCTGCCATGAGCGAGGAAGCCATCTGCCATCGCCTGGAAATTTCCGTCGCGCAACATCAAAACGAGTTCCAGAAAGTCCGCTTCTTCAATCACGAGTGGGACAATCCCGCCGCGCTCCAGGAAATCGGCACGCTCACGCCAGCGGATGTCAGCGAACTCACCGGTGGTTTGTTCTCGATGGAAGTCCCCGTCGAGATCAACAAGCTCGTCTTCAACTACGACCAGATCATCATTGTCGGCCCGGTGTTTCCGCACGAAGTCGTCGGCTTCTCCGGCGGCAACAAATATCTTTTCCCCGGTGTCGGCGGACCGAAGATTTTGAACTTCTTTCACTGGCTCGGCGCGGTCGTCACCAACCCGATGATCATCGGCAACAAATGGACGCCCGTCCGCAAGGTCGTGGATCGCGCGGGCGCATTGGTGAAGGTGGACAAGCTCTGCATCTGCATGGTCGTCGCGCCGGACAAATCATTGGTGGGTATTTCCTCCGGCACGCCCGAAGCCGCGTGGGACGCCGCGAGTGAACTCTCCCGGCAGGCGCACATTCTCTACAAGGAGAAACCTTTCAAGACTGTCCTCTCCAACATGCCGCCGATGTATGACGACCTCTGGGTCGCCGGCAAAGGCATGTATAAACTCGAACCCGTCGTGGCCGATAGCGGCGAACTCATCATCTACGCGCCGCACGTCACCGAGATTTCCGTCACGCACGGCGAGGTCATCGAAGAGATCGGCTACCATTGCCGCGATTATTTCCTGACGCAATGGGACAAGTTCAAACATCATCCGTGGGGCATCCTCGCGCACAGCACGCATGTGCGCGGCATCGGCAAGATGGAGAACGGCGTCGAGCAATGCCGCATCCAGGTCACGCTCGCCACTGGCATCCCTGAAGCCATCTGCAAAAAGATCAACCTCGGCTATCGCGATCCCAGGAGCATCCGTGCGGAAGATTTCGCCAACCGCGAAGCCGAAGGCATCCTTTACGTGCCCAAAGCCGGCGAGATGCTCTACCACCTCAAGCAGCAGCCCAAGTGGGCGGGCGGAAAATAGCCGGAGGCACAACCGGTTGGAGCGCGGCTGTGCCCCTCGCCGCGCGGGATCCAGCCGCAGCACGATCAAGAGTCGGAGGCCGCCCGCGTGTTTGAGCCGTCCAGTCTGACGCCACTGCTGCGGCTGGTCTGCGACACAGCCGTGCTCCGGGGACAATGCCCGAGGCCGTAAAACCGGGCCTTTGAATTTGTCCATCGGCGAAGGAAAAACTCGCGCCGAAGTTGTGGCGCGTCCCCGGCCAACTGACCATTGAGGTTGGCTTCACATTCATGCACACGTCGAAGCTCCCGGTATCAATGCTCTTTTCATCCTCGTCCACAAAGATGAAAAGATCCGACGGGCTGGGCAAGGTGATCTGAACCAGCTTGGCGTAGGTGCGCCAGGGACGGTTGGGCCGGTGCCCGCCCGTGCCGTCCAGCCAGATGCCCCAGGCCGGCTGGCCGTTGAAGGAGGCGATGTTCGATCCCGCGAGAATGCCGGTGGCTGCATTCACGGAACAACTGCGGACGCGCGGACGCGTGCTGCCGCCAAAGCTGGCAGTGCTTCGATCGCCCGGACATTTGTAGATGCCCGCCGACCGGCCGCTATAGGAAGCCAGCACGGCATAGCGTGGATCGGTCAGGTAAGTGGTGTTGATCGCATCGGTTGGAATCGTCATGTCACCCGTGATCCAAAAAGTTCCATCCCCGTCGTCGTCGCCATCCGGCAGCAGGCTGTCGTTGTTGTCGCCGGCATAAAGGTGCGTGGCCACGATGAGCTGCTTCTGATTGTTCAAGCAGAACGCCCCCTGTGCTTTTTGTTTTGCCTGGGTCAAGGCCGGCAACAGCAGCGCGGCCAGAATCGCGATGATGGCAATGACGACGAGCAGTTCAACCAATGTGAATGCTCGGGGCAGCGAGCGGTTGAAGTTGAATTGGCCAGCCAACGGAACCGTCGGCGACGATACGACGCGATCGGAATGGTGGTTCATGGTGAGTCTGACCCTAACGCCGAAAGTGGCTCCGACAACTGTGCGTCTCGCCGCACACCTGGTGCCTTGATTGCACACCCTTCGCGTGCCGGATAATCGTGCCGGTGCCAGACGGAACGTCGCGCTCCATTCCTTGGCGGCGTGGCCGGGCTTCTCACTTCATAGCCGCTTGCGAAACACGATGAGATGCTGCTGCGGCAGCGTTTCAATCGTTTCCACCCAGTCGAGCGGGTGAACGGCCATTTCCTTGCGCACCTGGGCCTCGGTCATTTTGTGGACGCGCTTGATCGGCACCTGCGGGTCTTCGCCGCGAAATTCCACGAACACGATGCGCCCGCCAGCCTTCAACGCGGGGCACATCGCCGCCACCATTTCAAACGGATGATCGAACTCGTGATACACGTCCACCATCAGAATCAAATCCACCGCCGCGCGCGGCAGTTTGGGATCGGTGATCGTGCCGAGCACGGGTTGGACATTGCGAATACCTTCGCCCGCAAGTTTGTTGGTGAGGAGGGCGAGCATCTCCGGCTGAATGTCCACGGCCAGAACCACGCCGTTGGTGCCGACCTGCTGCGCCAGTCGCCGCGTGTAATAACCGCTGCCGCAACCGATGTCCGCCACCACATCACCCCGTTTGAGGTGAAGCGCGGGCACGAGCAAATCCGTCCGCTCCTCCCGTTCGCGCTCCGGACGTTCCAGCCAGTCCGCCGCCTCATGCCCCATCACCTGCGCGATCTCGCGGCCCAGGTAAAACTGACCGATGCCGTTCGGATCATGAGTAGCGCGGGTTTCATAGCGGGTGGCAACCGGATCTGAATTCGTCTCGGCGGATTGAACTGGCAGGACTGCGAAAGCAAATCCAGCGAGCAGGCCGAGTGCAAACCGGGATAAATTTTTCAGTTCAAGCAAGTGCGGCATGGCTGAAGACTAAACCAAATCAACCTTCACGCAATCCCGGCCGGCCGGCGGACTTTATTTCTGGTCCTGAAAAAGCAGCGGCACAAACTCTGCCAGGTAACGTCGCCAAACTCGAAAACTGTGCTGGCCCGGAGTCTCCACCCAAGTGTGGCGAATTCCTTTTAACTTGAGCCAGGCGCTGAATTTTTGATTGCCCGCCAGCAAGCCATCCTGCTGGCCGCAGCCCATCCACAACAGGCGCAACTGACGGTTCGCCTTTTCATCCAACGCGGGAAACTGGACGACATAGTTGGTGTTCAGCCCGCCGGAGCTGAACGCGCCGATCCACGCAAAACGATCCAGCGCGTTCAGGCCGACGTTCAGCGATTCACTGCCGCCCATGGAAAGTCCGGCAATCGCCCGGCTCCGTGCGTCGGCCGCAACCCGGTAGGATTTTTCCACCTGCGGAATCACCTCGTTGAGCAAGGTCTCGCGAAACTTGTCCTGGTTGGTTTGCCAGAGACCGGGATCGCGCACCCGGCCCCAGCCGCCCTTCACCACTTCCATTGTGCCGTAGCCCAGCGGCATCACGACGATCATCGGCTTTGCCTGCTTACGGGCGATGAGCTTGTCGAGGATGACATTGGCCCGGCCAATCGTGGACCAGGCGGTGGTGTCGTCGCTGTAACCGTGCAACAGATAAAGCACGGGGTAACGCTTGCGGGCGGCGGGATCATAACCGGGCGGCGTGTAAACAATAAAGTCACGCTCGTCCCCGGCCACCTTGGATTTGTAAAAATGACGATGCAACAACCCGCGCGGCACGTCGTTGATTTCCCAGGGCAACGTCGCCGGGCCGGGCACATGCAGCTCGCTGTCGGAGTTCAGCAGATTATATTTGAGCAGCGGGTTGGCGAGATCAATGGTTCGCAGACCATCCACCGCGAACGAGTAGGTGTAAATGTCCGGCTCCAGAATTTCTGTGGTGAGCGACCAGACCCCTTGATCGTCCTTCTGCATGGCAGAAGTTTTGACGCCTTCACAATGCACCTGCACCGCCTTGGCGCTGGCGGCCTTCAAACGGAAGACGACGTGACCGTCCGCCAAAATCTCCGGGGAAACGAGGGGTTGCGCGAACGCGGAAGTGGTGACAGCCAGGGCAATAATCGCGGCCAGCGATCTGATTTGATTGAGCATGTTCCAGGTAAATAAGGGCAAACACAGCCGCCCGTCAAAAAGAAAAGCCGCGCGCCAGGCCGGCCAAATGCCTTTCAAAAAAAATCAGCCGGCCAGGCGCACCGGTTTCTTAGCGCGCCACAGGTTTTCCTGGCGGTGTTTGAAATGAGCCAAACCTTCCAGCACTTCGCGTAATCCGCGCTGGATATGCTGGCGCATCGCACCGTCCGCCTTTTCCGGCGCGCCGGTGGCCAGGACATCCGCCAGCCGGGCGTGATAGTCAAGGCCGAGCGACCGCCGTTCCACCGCCGTGTCGAACAGCCAGTTGAAGATCAACACCTGCTCCTTCTCGATGGCATCCCGCAGCGCCGGGCAACGGGCGCACTCGGCGATGCGGAGATGCAGCTTCATGTGATAGGTGTTCACCGAAAATAAAAACTCCCGGTCGCCCAAACTTTTTTCGCAGGCCGCATAGAGCTGGTCCACGCGTCGTCCCATCTGGCGCAATTCTTTTTTTTCCGCCGCCGTCGCGCGCACGGCGAAGAGCCGCGCCGCCTGTGATTCCAAGGCTTCGCGCACCAGGCTGCGGTCTTCGATGTCCTGCGGCGTGGGCACCCGCACGCGGGT
>JAYWBR010000227.1:0-15192 GCA_043781315.1 Verrucomicrobiota bacterium
AGTTTTTCGTTGAGCGAAACAGTTTTGTCCGCCTCGCGTTTGCGGAACCTGTCAATGTCGTCGCGCACGTAGTTGAACTCCTGGTTGGTGGCCACGCGGGTCGAGGAAAGTTTCAGCAGGTCGCCCAGGTACGGTTGCACCAGATCAAGTTTGTCAAACGCCGCGCTCTTGATGGTGTCGCATTCGAGGGGATGTTCGAGCGAGCTTTCGCCGATGTCCTTGGAAAAGTTCCACACGCTCGGCAGCACGATGTCGGGCAGCACGCCCTTCAACTGGGTGGAGACGCCGCTGGCGCGGTAAAACTTCTGCACGGTGACCTTGAGCGCGCCGTTGTTTTTTTCCTGGTCTTCCAGGCGCAGGTAATCCTTGAGGTAATTCACGCTTTGCACGGTGCCTTTGCCGTGGGTGGAAAGGTCGCCCACGATCAGGGCGCGGCCATAGTCCTGCAACGCCGCCGCCACGATCTCCGAAGCCGACGCGCTAAACCGGCTGGTCAGTACGATCAGCGGGCCGTCGTAGGTCGTGGAAGGATCGGGATCGGGCAGGACGAAGACCCGGCCGTTGGAATCTTTCACCTGCACCATCGGGCCTTCCTTGATGAACAGGCCGGCGAGTTTGATCGCCTCGTCCAGCGAACCGCCGCCGTTGTAGCGGAGATCTAGGATCACGCCGCCGACGTTTTCGCTTTTGAATTTTTTCAGGAGCTTGGCCACGTCCACGGAGGTGTATTCGCCGTTGGAATCCCGGCCCTTGGAAGACGGCCCCATCGGCGCGTAGAAGGAGGGCAGGTTGATCACGCCGAGCCGCTTGCTGTCAGCGGCGCGACCGGGCAGCTCGATGATCTTGCCCTTGGCGGCGGCATCGGGCAGCGGGATTTCGTCGCGGATCAAACTGATGACGGTGCGCGGGGCGGAATCGTTTTCGGGAATCACGGTCAACTGCACCTCGGTGCCTTTCGGCCCGCGAATCAACTGCACGGTCTTGTTCAGATTCATTTCAATCACGTCCACGGGCGGCTGGTTGCTTTGGGCCACGGCCACGATGCGGTCGCCGGGTTTGAGCTGCTTGCCTTTGGCCGCCGGGCCGCCGGGCATGAGTTTGAAAATTTTGCAGTACCCGTCATCAAAGCGAAGCTCCGCGCCGATGCCGAACAGGGCGAGGTTCATGCTGATGGTGAACTGGTCTAGTGCCTCCTTGTTGAAATAATCCGAGTGCGGATCATAAACGTGGGCCAGGGAGGTGAGGTATTCGCCCATGACATCCTGGTTGTTCCAATCGGCAAACATGCGCAGGTTCCGTTGGTAGCGGTGTGTGAGGGTCTCCACAATCTGTTCGTGGATGGGCTTGGTGGACTTGACCGTGTTGGTGGCGGCCACCGGATTTTTCCGTGCTTCCTCAATCCCCAGTTTTTCCTGGAGATATTCGAGGCGCAGAATTTGCCGCCAGAGTTGGTGCGCCTCGTCGAGATCCCGGGGGTGCGGCAGATCCTTGCGGTTCACGGCCACGCGCTCGTCTGCCTTGAACTCGAACTTCTCGTGTTGCAACAGGTCTTCGACATAGGCCACGCGCTGTTGCTGGCGGGTGATGAAGCAGGCGAAAACTTCAAACGCCGGGGTGACATCCGCCCTTTTCTGGGCGTTGAGCGTGAGGTGATCCAAGTTGGTGCGGAAGCGCTCAAAGCTGTTCAGGTCGCTCTGCAAAAAAAGCAGGTGCTGGCGGTCCAGCTTCTCCAGGTAAAAATCCATGAACTCGCTCCCGAACTCGGCGTCGAGCGGGTGGTGCGAGAAGTGCAGGCCCTCGAGCATCTGGGCGGTCTTCCAGGCCACGCGGCCGTCCTCCGGGCCGGGCGTGATGTGGATTTCCTTGAAGGGAACGTTGGTCACCGCCAGCTCGGCGCGGAGCGGCGGGGCGCAGAAAATTGCGAGTGTCAGAACGCCCGCCCAATATTTTTGAATCATGGCTTTCAAGTCGGAAAAGAATACCACAGCTCTGACCGTTTGCAGCAACAACCGTTCAAAATCCGTAGCAATCGTGCGGCTTTCCCGGGCATTTCCCGGGAGGGGAGGAATCGGGTGGATAATCCGGCGGCGAAGTCGCGGGGCGGCACAACCAAAAAAATGAAACCAATCAAACGGCTTGCCCTGCTCGTCTGCGCCGCTTCCTTCTTGGTCGCTGGCTGCCACACCACCAAATGCTCCTCTGCCAAATCCGCCTGCGGCCATAAAGGCTGGATGTACGCCCACACCGATTGCGCCCACTGTCCGACGAGCAGCGCCAAGAAGTGATCTAAAAAACTAAACCGGCCAGGAATTTCCTCGGCCGGTTTTTTTGCGCGCACCCGAAGCCTACGGGTTGAACATTTTCGCCGCCATCTTCATGGCGTTGAGCTGCAGTTCGCGCATTGTGGCCTGGTGTTTTACGTAGGCCGAGTACTGGTCGGCGGTGAGAAGCCCCTTCGCGCGGTTCAGAAACTGGTTGTCGAACTGTTCCTTTTCCTTCGCGAAATTGGCCAGTTTTTCCTCGCTGAACAACGAGGCGTAGTCCGTGTCGCCGGGATTTTTATTGTTGTAATCCGTGCTCCACTTGAAGCCCGTCCGTTCCTCGTTCAACGCCTGAATCAACTGCTGCTGCTGCTCCGCGCTCAGCGCCGCACCCGATCTGGCCAGCTCGTCGTTGAACTGGCCGACCTCCGTCCGATCCGGCAGCAGCTTCTCGTACGTTTCAAACGCCTTGAAATTCTCGTCGCCCAGAAACTGTTTGATCTGGGCATCGTATTCGTCCGTGTCCGCTTTCGTCTGCTTGGCCAACTCCGTCCGCTTGGTGGCATCGAGACTGCCATCCATCAACGACATGCCCATGTCAGCGGCGACGAGCATTTTGCCTTGCAGCAAATCCTTCAAGCCCGTGGATTGCTCGGGCGTGAGGTTGAGCTGCTTGAACAAACCGGCGTAGGATTTTTCAATCATCGGGCCCATGACCAGCTTTTGCTGCGACTTGATCATCTCCTTCATCTTCGGGTCTTTGAACATCGCGGCCAGCGGGTTGGGCGCGATGTTGGTCTTGGCGGCGGCCTGCAAACTGGCCACCTCCTTTGATTTTTCCTCGGCGCTGGCCGCCGTCGCCGTGAGCGTCTCCTGCAAAATCTTCGCCTTGTTCTCCGCAAACCGGGCGGTCTCGACGGCTTCGGTTTTCTCCTTCACCTGGGCTTCCACCGCAGCCAGCCGGGCTTCGGCCTGGGCGAGTTGCGCGGTCTGGCTTTGCCGTGCGCCGCGCTCCTTGAGGAACAACGCCCCCAACGCCACCGAGGCAATCAGGAGAACAGCGAGGAGGATGTTTTTCATGGAATGAATGTTGGTGATCGTTTGTGTGCTGCAAGCATCAGATGAAGCTGCCGGCCAAAAGTCACGAACAAATTCTTGCGAGTCAAGCCGCCGCGCCCGTTCGTCTCAGGGCAGGAACCGCCTGCGTGGCCGGGGGAGCGGAAAAGGTGACACGAATTCTGTTCTCCGGGTTTTGAGCTTCATTCCTCTGCCGATCATTCCCCTGCCTTCAATCTTGAATGGGCAGGGGAATGATCGGCAGAGGAATCGGCTTCCAGCCCTGACTATTTGTTGCCGGCGCGATTTGCCATTTTCTGTTCCGCGTCGCTGACGGCGGATTTCAGCCGCGCGTCGTCGAGCAGGGCCACGGCCTGGTCGCGGATTTTTTCGGCGTCGGCCTTGTGACCGGACGCCACGAGAATCTCGATCAACTGTCGCGTCTGTCCGATGAAATGCGGATCCGCGTAGGGCGGGGGCGCGGGCAGAGCGAACGTGTTGGCGAGGCCGGCGTAGGTTGAATTGGTTTTGGCCATCGCCTTGGAGCGCCGGGATTGTTCGAGCCGTCGGGCCGCGCTTTGATCCTCGAACGCCTTCATCTGCTTCCATGACCGCAGGTTGATTTCAAAACGCCTTTGCGGATCACCGAGATAGCGCGAGCAGGTTTCGTATTCGCCCTGCTGCACCAGCGCGCTTTCGATCCACAGGTAACACTGCCCGGCGAGTTGTGGGTCGCTGGTTTCCAATTTCTTGAACAGCGCGTAAGTCTCGTCCGGTGCTTGCAGTTCACGGTTCAAGGCGTCCACCTCCTGAAACATTTCGGAATGTCCGCGTCCCGCCGCCAGTTCACCCGTTTTGAGGGCGCGAATTTCAATCAACGCCTGCCTGGCCTTGGGATAATGCCGGCCCAGTTCCACCCAGTCGGACAAGGCGAAGGACAGCCGCACGCCGGTCTGGGCCGGATCAATTTCGAGCGCGTGGTTGTGATACCAGAGGTGGCGTTGCAACGCTTCTTCGTAACGGCCTTGGGTTGCCAGCGTCCTGGCTTCGTCGCGAATTTTTTGCAGATCGGGCCGCTCGTTGGTGGCAACCACCGGCGACCAGATTTCGGCGGAGGCCGGAGGCTGATTGGTCTGGCTTTGCCGGGTGCTGTTTTGTTCGTGTATCGCCTGGGCGTGCTGCCGGCCTTTGACAAACGCCGGTATGGCCATCGCGGCCAACACTCCAAGAATTGAAACCACAATCGGAATCGAAATCAAAGCCAGCACCGTCACGGCAAACCAGCGCCAGAAACGGTCGGGCTTGACGGAATCCCGCGCCGGGCGTTGTGATTTCAAAAATGTAACAACAGCGATAATGCCGCCCACCAGCAATCCCAATACAGTTCCCACCACCGCGCCGATGAAAATATTCAGCGGACGATTTGGCCTGAAAGGGTGCTTCGGGACCACGGGATGTTCGATAACCTTTATTCGCGATTCTGGTTGCTGGTTGAAATAAGTATCGACCAGATTATTGACAATCTCCGCAGCCTCGGTTGCTGAATCGCTGTAGCAACGAATCACTACGACTGGAGATCGTGGCACGAATTCCACCTCAATCATTTGTTGCAACAACGCGGCAGTGCGGTCGTCACTCAAGGCAGTGCCGCTGTTGAATTTCTTTCCCCATCGCTTTGGTAGATCCAGATTAGCACTAGCCTTTTTCAGAAAATCTAGGGAACGCAGGACTTGAACTTCGGTCTGAACGAAATCAGGGCTGGGTGCTCTGTAGGTATTGGGGGTGGGGGTTTCAGCATCCTGTTCAGCGACGAACGGAATAACAAGCCGTGCCGAAGCCATGTAGGTGTTTGGTAGAAGAAACGACACCACCGCCGAAACCAGCACGCAGCCAAGAAAAATCCAGCCTGCCACTTTTGCACCGCGCAAAAACGGGTTCGATCCATTTGGCGGCGCAGCGGGAAGGGGTGGGGCACTCTCCGCCCTTCCACTCGCAATCGTTTCCACCCGCGTCCCCATCTCGCTGACGTGCTGGTAGCGGCGCTCCGGTTCCTTGGCCAGCGAACGCATCACCACTTCATCCAACCGCACGTCCACCGCAACTTTTTGCGACGGCGCTTGAAATTTTCCGAGCGGCAGTTCGCCGGTGAGCATTTCGTAAAACACCACGCCCAGCGAATAAATGTCCGCGCGATGATCCACGTCCTGCGGCCGCTCGACCTGTTCCGGCGCCATGTAATGCGGCGTGCCCATCACGTCCCGCACGCCGGTCAGACGCAAATCCTTCTGCTCCTGCCCAAGGATTTTCGCCAGCCCGAAGTCGGCGATTTTCACGCGGCCTTTTTTGTCGAGCAGCACATTCTCCGGCTTGATGTCGCGGTGGACGATGCCTTCGTCGTGCGCGAACTGGAGCGCGGCGCAGATTTGCGGAATGATCTCCATCGCCTCGCGTGGCGAAAGTTTCCCGGCCTGCCGCAAGTTCGGCCCGTCCACAAATTCCATGATGAAATAATGCACGGGTGTGGTAGGGACGCGCTGCGGCGCGTCCTGGCCGAGCGGCAGCTCGGCCCTGCCGAAATCATAAACGCCGACAATGTTCGGATGACTCAACCGCGCCAGCGCCCTGGCTTCACGCGTAAAGCGCCCGGCGAAATCCAGATCACCACCCGAGCGCGGCGCGAGAATTTTTAACGCGACGAACCGGTCCAGCGCCGGCTGCCGCGCCTTATAGACCGCGCCCATGCCGCCTTTGCCGATGAGTTCCAGAATTTCCAACTGCGGAAACAGCCGGGCGAGATCGGGAATCGTGGGCGGCACAAACGGCGGCGTGCCGGGCGGAGCGCCGCCTTCCGTCGCAAATCCGCGTTGCAACAGGCAGGCCGGGCAAAGCCCTTCCGGCACATCCGGCTGCAACGCCGCGCCACATTGCGGGCATTTGCGGGGTACGATTTGCGTGGAAGGAGTGACGGGCGGTGCAGGATTTTTCTTATCGGCCATCTTGCCAAATGCGAAATCGAAAACAGTTCCTCCTAAGCGCTTGGCTCGTATTGCCAAGATGCAGAAAAGTGCGGCAACCGCCAGCAAAGTTAAAATCAATAAACCCAGGGCGAATAGGCCAATTACATTGGGTTCCGCCAACATCACGTTTTTCATAAATCAGGATCGAAATTCTTCATTCCACCCGTTCCAGAAGAAAAACCGGCGGAAGGTTACAGGAAAAGTGGCACGGGCGTCCCGCCCGTGTGTTTCTACGACGATCTTGGTTAAACATGGAACTCACGGGTGGACGCCCGTGCCACTACCCGGCCAAGGCTGCAAATAAATTCCGAATCTCATCGTCCACCTCGCCTGCGGTTGCCACGGTCTGCGCAATCTCCGCCCGCAGCAATTCCCGATAGCACGCCCGCAGCCGATGCACCGCCACCTTCACCGCGCCCTCGGTCATGTCGAGACGGGTGGCGATTTCCGCGTAGCCCACCGTCCGGCTGGCCTCGGTCAGCGTGGGCTTCAACTGCTCAAATAATTTTTCCTTCCCGTCGCTGGTGTAGTCCGCGCGCAACCGCCGGAGGACTTGGTCGAGCAACGTGAGCGCCCAGCGCCGCTCGTAGATTTTTTCAGCGGTGGTTTGGTCGGCGGGCTGGAAGCCGCAGGACGTTTCCGCGCTCGCAGCGTCAATCGGAATCAAGACCTGGCCGCCGCCGCGTTTCTGCGCGCGGGCCTTGTCCCATTCGTTCGCGAGAAAATGTTTCAGCGCCGCCAGCAGGAAGGAGCGGAACCGGCCCTTCGAGCGGTCCACCTCCGCGAGATAATTTTTCTCCAGCAGGCGCGCGAAAAATTCCTGCGTCAGATCCTGCGCGTCGTGCGGGTTGTGACCCTGCCGCCGGACAAACGCGTAAATCGGCGGCCAGTAGGCGCGGCAAAGTTTTTCCAGCGCGACGCGGGCGTGCGTCGAATCGCTGCGTCCGGCCGCCACGACGACGCTCCAATGCGTCGGGGTAAAATTTCCCGCCGCCACCGGAATGGAATCTTTCGTATGCGCGGTGGTGGTCATGTTGAAAGTGAAGCCTTTCGACAATCCCAAAGGGATTGTGTCATCCAGCCCGGGGTTGCGATGAACGAGCTGCCCTGGGTGATTGCCAACCCGATTTTCAACCCCAACGGGGTCGTGTCACGATTCCTCCGCCGCGCCGCAACCCCGTTGGGGTTGTGTGCCTGCGGCGCTTCTTCCCAGGGTAGCTCGGGCCTCGCAACCCTGGGCTTCAAGCCGGAATCCCGTTGGGATTCAGCGTTGAAATATCCAAACGTCATCATGTATTGAGCTTAACCAGCGAGCCGTCTTTGCGAAGATGAAAACGCTGGCCCCGCCATTCAACGGTGTTGCCCGCGAAGGCGCACAGCCAGACGATCCCTTGCAGCAAATCCTTGATCGGCGCGAGCCAGACGAATGGCGTGTGCGCCCACGACCTCGTGAGCCGTTGCTGCAAATCCAGCGCGGTGAACAGCCGCAGACCGGACGCAACGAAGAAGAATGTGAGGGAACATTTTGTCGGCGCGACCAGTAACCACAGTAGCGGCCAGAGCGTGGGGTTACTAAGGATGCTGAAAAAATATGGCACCGGCTGGCAGACGCGAATCGTCCGCGCCCAGCGAAGTTGATGCCGCCAGACTTCACCCCACGTTTGCGGCGAGTGCCAACATTCCACGACGACAGGACATAGTTCAATGCGATGGCCGCACTTCGCGATGCGATGGCCAAGCTGGTAATCATCCGCGAGACAATCCGCCAGCGATTCAAACCCGCCGATCTCAGCGAGATTTTTTTTGCGCGTGACCATCACCGCGCCGAGCGCGAAGTCGAGCGGCTGCAGACTTTTCGACTGCAACACCTGGCTCCAGAAATCCGCGTTGATGGCGATGGCCTCCCATTGCATCGCGAGCGCGGTGGGATTCGCGAGACCGTAAAAGCAATTCACCAGGCCGACGTCTTGTTTGGTAGGGACGCGTTCCACCGCGTCCTTTTCTCCGGCTGAAATTTGAGGGACGCGGTGGAACGCGTCCTTACCAGAATCGAGAGAAACCACCGCATTCGCCAGAAAATCCGCCGGCACGCGCACGTCGGCGTCGCTGATGACGAGGACTTCGTGCTGCGCGAGTTTGATGAGTTGCGCGAGCTTGGAAACTTTGGCGTTCGCTCCTAGCAACGGCCCGCAGACGATCAACTGGGCGTCCAGCTTGGGAAATTCCCCGATGAGCTGCCGGATGATTTCACCCGCCGGATCATCCGCCGTCGCGACCGCGAACAGGATTTGAATTTCGCCGGAATAATCCTGCTTGAACCAACTGCGCAGACACGCCTCGGTATGCGCGTCGCAACCTTTCACCGGCTTGAGCAAGGTGACGGGCGGCGGGAGCGCCGGACTACGGTTCGGCAAGTTTCGGTTGTCGCCGTCCGAGCCGATTCGGAGATCGGCGTTCCGCTGGTGCAGCGGAAATCGCCATGCGGCCAGCCATTGCCAGAGCAGCAGCACGAGGCTCAAGCCGGCGAGACTTCCCAGAATGACGTTCAAAATCACCGCCTGTTCGTAATCGCGCCCCGCCCGGGTCGCAAGCAAAGTTTTGCAAATCAGAATAGACAAAACGATTCGCCTCGTGCGCCCTCTAAGCAATTGATGCCCGCCGAGTCCGAACTGCAACGGCTCTACGACGAACACGCCCAGGCGCTGTTCGCGTTCCTGCTGCAATTCACCCGCCACGAGGCCGACACGCGCGACGTGCTTCAGGAAGTTTTCACCAAGCTCGCCCGGCAGCCGGACTTGCTGCGCGCTGCCCGCGACGAACGCCAGTTTCTCATCCGCCTCGCCCACAACGCGGCGATTGACCTGATGCGCCGGCGCGGCACCCGCGAAAAATATCACGACGCGTTCGGTGACGAGCCGGAGAAAATCTATGCTCCGACCAGTGATCCCGACGCCGCCGCGTTCCGAGACGAGCTGACGAATGCGCTGGCGGAATTACCTGCCGAACAGCGTGCTGTCGTGCATCTGAAACTGTGGGAGGGGCTGACCTTCGAGCAGATTGCCGAGACGCTGGAGATTCCGCCCAACACCGCCGCGAGCCGCTATCGGTACGGGTTAGACAAATTGCGCGGGCGGCTGCGTCCTCTTTACGATGAAATAAAATGAACCGCTAATCTGCGCTAATCCGCGCTGATAAAAATTAGCGAAGATCAGCGCAGATTAGCGGTTAAAAATATGGATTCTGAATTTGAAAAACGTTTGCAGCAACAAGCGCTGCGGAAAATCCCCGGCGAATGGCGCGCGGAAATTCTCAGCACGGCGCGCGTAGCCTCGTCGTCCCCTCACGTTTCACGTTTCACGTTTCACGTTTTTCTATCAACCATCAACCATCACCTCTCAACTCTCCTCTGGCCTCATCCCAAAGCCTGGGCCGGACTCGCGGCCGCCTGGCTCGTGATCCTGGCGATGAATCTTTACTCGTCCGATCCCACGACGCCAACTGCCAAGACGGAAGTTGCGCCCTCACCCGAACTGATGCTCGCCTTGCGGGAACAACGGCGGGAACTGGCGAAGCTCATCGAACCCGCTGCAACTTTCGACGCCGAAAAACCCAAGTCATTCCTGCCGAGTCCGCGCAGTGAACAGCGGGCCGGGGTGCTTTGTGTGTAGCGTCGGCGCTGTGCGCCGAGGGGTCGAGCCGCAGGCTCGACGCTACACCGATTGGGGCACTGCCAAATGATGGGAAGAAATGTTGGCCGATTAAAAATTTATGAATGAAAAACCTAAAAGCATTTTGAAGCGCCAGTTTCATGTTCCTCGACTGATTCTGACGTGGACCTTATACACGGTGTTGATCGTGCTGGTTTTGGTAATAGCCGGGGCGGTGTTGAACGATGAACCCGCCAAATGGTTTGGTGGCTTCGCACCGTTTTGGATTTTCAGCATCGTTGGAGGCGGGATTTTGTTGGGCATCGTGTGCTTTATCCGCTGGGTGTGGTGCTGGCGCAATTTCAAACGCACCCTGTTTGGACTTGCCTGCCTGTTTACTTTGATCGCCCTATTTTACGCCGAGGAAGATTTTCGTGGCAAACGGGCGTGGAATAATTTCAAACAGGAGTGGGAAGCCAAAGGCGAACACTTCGATCTGGCGAGCTTCGTTCCGCCGCCGGTGCCGGAGGATCAAAACTTCGCGCTGACGCCGCTGCTTCGGCCCATCTATGATTTTTATCCGACGACCAACGGCGTCCGCAGGCGCGACACGAACGCCTACGCGTGGCTCGATAAAATCGGAATCTGGGCCTCCGACGTTAAAAGTGAGAAGGCTCCCAACTTGGCGGGCTTGGAGCAGGAAAAACTCACCGACCTCGCAGCCTGGCAAAAGTATTACCAAAGCAGCACCAACTTTCCACAGCCAAAAATCTCCGGCACCGCCGCCCAAGACATTCTGGTCGCGCTCGGAAAATTTGACGCGGAGCTGGGCGAGTTGCGCGCGGCGGCGGCGACGCGCCCGGCGGCACGTTTTCCCATCCACTATGGTGAAGACCCGCCGTTTCAGATTTTGCTGCCGCACCTCGTACGCATCAAAATACTAAGCCAGGTCTTTTCGCTGCGGGCCATCACTCTGGGCGAACTGGGCCGCAGTGAAGAATCCCTGGCCGATGTGCAAATGGCCTTTCGCCTGTCCGACTCGCTCCGTGCCGAACCTTTCCTGATTGATCACCTGGTCCGGCTGTCCTCGCTGGCCATCAGCCTGCAAGGTGTCCGCGAAGGACTGCTGCGGCATACTTGGAACGACGCGCAGCTTGCCCGTCTCGGAAAATATCTCGGCACCTTGGACATCCTCGTCGAGGCCAGCAAAAACATGCGCGGCGAGCGCAGTCTTAACCTCGCGGGTCTTGATTACTACCGGCGCGTGGGTTTTGCCGGGCAACCTGCGGAAATGGTTTTCATGGGCGACGATGGAAACGCACAATCTTCATCGCTGCTGGGCGGCTTCAATATTTTTCCGAGCGGGTTTTGCTATCAGAACATGGTGGCCATCGCCCGGGTGCATCAGGAGTTCACCATTGGTGCCGTGGACGCGGAACATCATCGGGTCTTCCCGGAGATCGCCAACGGTCTGGCCGGTGCCGTCAACCGGATGCGGCTCACGCCCTACAACCAGTTTGCGAAAATGCTGATGCCGGCGTTCGCGAACTCATCTCGCAAAAGCGCCCGCTTGCAAACCTTCGTGGACGAAGCCCTCGTCGCCTGCGCGCTGGAGCGGCATCGGCTGGCCAAAGGTCAGTTGCCCGAAACGCTCGACGCGCTCATGCCGCAGTTCATCGAAAAGATCCCCACCGACGTGATGGACGGCAAACCGTTGCGTTACCGAAAAAATTCCGACGGCAGTTACGTCATTTATTCCATCGGCTGGAATCAGAAAGACGACGGCGGCAGCGTCGTGCTCGGCAAAGGTTCGTCGCCCGGCGTGGATGAGAAACAAGGCGACTGGGTCTGGCAACTTCCGGCAAAATAGCGTTGCGCCACCGGGCGGGCGCTTCAACCCAGCCGCTTGCCGCACTGGAAACAAAACGCATTGTCCGGCGCGTTGCGGTGACCGCAGTGTATGCAGAACACGGTTTTTCTTGTTTCCGGCGGCGGCAGCGGCGGGGGGCGGCGGAAGTGGCCGGTGTCCGAATCTATCTTGGAGCGAGTGGCGAGGTAGAGCGCAGGCTTGATTCCGCCGGCGAGCAGTGAGTCGAGCAGGTCTTTGAGCAGCCGTTCGGTCGGGGTGAAATCTTCCGCGCTCTTTTCGTTGAGCTGCATGGCCTCGTTGTATTCCTTGAAGGGCAGCGCGTTGGTGTTAAGCAGATCGAGCAGTTGGCGGCGGCGCGTGGCGGTGGCGTCCAGCCGCGCGCGCTCGGCTTTTTGGCGCTCCTCGTCAAGGTGGCGCACCCGCGCCGGATCCACCGTCAGGAGAATGTCGCGGGTGAGCTTGGTGGCGAAGAACGGCTCCTGCACTTCTTTGCCGAGGCGACGGGCCGAACGCGGCACTTCCTTTTCCAGATAGGCCTCGACTTCCCGGATGGAAACAAAGCCGTCCCCGTTGGCATCGGCTTTGCCGCGGAGGGCTTCGAGCAGGTGATAGGTGAAGATGCCGTGTTGGAGCTGGGGATCTTCCCAGGAAAGTTGTTCGCGCTGGGAGGCGGCGATGACGGCGCGACCTTCGCCCCGGGCCAGTTGCGAATATTCGTATTTGGGACCGGCCAGTGTGATGTCGCGGGCACCGTCGGCCAGCCCGCCGGAATGGCAGGCATCCAGAAACATCACCACGCGCTGCGATTGCAAAGTGTCCACCAGCCGGGTGAAATCCGTTTCGGAAATGCCGGTGGAGGCGAGGTCGCGCTTGTTCGCGTCCCACGGCAGGTAGTAGCAAATTTTTTTGCCCGATTTGCGGTCGCACTTGTCCAGCTCCTCGCCGCCGTGGCCGGCGAAAAAAATCATCACGGTGGAATCTTTTTCATCGGTCACCTCCTCGAACAGCCATTCGTAAAAGGAATTGAGAATGCGGGTGCGCGTGGCTTCGCCGTCCAGCAGCAGCCGGACGTTTTGTTTGGCAAAGCCGACGCGCTGCGGATCGGTCAACAGATCGTAAAATCCCTGGGCGTCGGCGCGGGTGAAATTCAGCGGTGAGATGTTGTCGTTCTGGTACGCGCCGATGCCGATGATGAGGGCGTAGGCGTTTTCATTCTGCACCATGTTCGCGGCGGACGGGTTCATGGCTTTAATTCACTCCGAGCGAGAGAAAAAAGCAAGCGCCGCCTGAGCGCGCCACCGTAGGCACGCATCAAGGCGAGCACAAAATGCCCGAGAAAAAAAAGCCATCCGGCCGAGGCCACCAAAGCCAGAAAGCGAAACAGCCACGGCCCGGCTCCATTTTCCAGCAGCGCAATGGCAGCGATGCCCGCGATGGCCGGCCAGAACATTTGCCGGAGATTTTCCAACGAAGGTTTCCGGTTGCGATCCGTTGCCTGCTCCAGCGGATGCGCGAGCGGGGCCAGCAGCCACGGCAGGCAGAGGCCCACGCCCAGCCCCGTCAGGCCGCGCAACCAGCCGGGCGAAATCCACAAATGCAGCGCGTTGCCCAGCCCGTCAACCATCAGGGGCAGCATCAGTCCCGCACATTGGAGCACGGTGCGGACGGCGGGAAAGCGCTTGCCCTGCGCGCCAACCAGGAAGATCCGGAAATAGGCGAACGGCAGGCCGAGCTGCAATCCGGCGCAGCGAAAGCAAACGGGAAACACATCGGCACCGGAGTGCGGCGAGCGGTCGGGAAGCTTGTGGCAGAACCATCCGGTCGAGTCGCGCAGCAAGTCCAGCAAGGTTCCTGGGGCGTGCATGATTTTTGAATCAGGTTCCGGCTGGCCCGGGTTAATACGACGGATAATAATGGTTCTGATTGTTCATCATCCCCGCAATGACCACGCAAAAACATTCCAGCGCGAAGAGGCCGATGCCGACATACAGCCAGAGCCGTCCGACTTTTTGCTTTTCGGGACTCGGGTCATTGATGTAGATCGCCCCCATGATAATGCCCAGCGGCGGCATGAACACCGCCCCGACGAGGATGGCAATTTTTAATTCCTGCGAAACTCCGGCGTCGGGCAAGGGTGGCGCGGACGGCTTCAGCGTCTCGCCGCACTTGCCGCAAAACTTTGCGTCCGGCGGATTTTCAAACTGGCACTTGGCACATTGCATGGGATTTTCTTTGGCAACGCAGTGGTTCAACTCACCGAAAATTCACACGCTTCCTCGGCCCATTCGGTTTTCGGCACGGCGGCCACCTGTTTCCGGATCACGTTGATGTCGCGCGCCCCATCTTCGGCGGCCACAGTGCGAAAGAGCGAGCCGTCCGGGGCGAAGGCGGATTCGAGCAGAGTCACCTTTTTCAGAGTCGCCACGGCCTTCAATTTTTCCACGCCCGCCGGACCTTGCAGTTCGTACTCGAAATCATCAGCCGCCTCGGGGATCCGGTAGTCGCGTCCGCCCTGGATGAAATTGTCCGGGTGCAGCGAATTGGGAAACAGCACGGTGAGCTTGCCGCTGGTGCCGATGTTGAGCAGCGTGAGATAGCAATTGCGGCTGGCGCGAAAGCCCACGACGATTTTCTGCCCGGTGCGGTAGTCGGCCTTTTTCTTTTTGGCCGTCACGCTGATGTCCCGCGCGCCGTCGGCCGGTGCAGGGGCGGTCTAGAGTTCGACCGTGAACTCACTGGTGGGATTGGTGATGTCGTTCATTTTGCCTCCGTTTAACCGGCATAAGGTGGTCGGATCATAATGTTCCACTTTGTTTTTCTGTTCCGCAAACAAATAGCCCGCCAGCGCCACGACAAACACGAACAGCACGGCGAAGACGAGCAGCGCTGAGCCTTGGCTCAGTTTCCAGGCGGCGAGCAGGATCAGTAACGCGGCCACGCGAACAGCAGCGCCTGGCTGGCGAGTTTTTGCACCACCAGCTTCAACACCTCGGCGGTGCTGAACACGTCGCCGTCTGGTTTCGTTTTTTTTTGAGCTATCATGGCGCGCGGAAAATGGAGTCGGCCTGCGCGGGCAGTAAATTTCAATCCCCCCAGCGTGCAAGCACTATTGGACAGTACTGGCAGTGGTCTTAAGTCGAGAGGCCGCCGAAAGGTCGTGCCGGAGCAAAACTCAGTTCTTCAGAAGCGATTCAGTTTTGCCTTGGCGCATTCGTGGCGGAGCCGCCGGACTTTGGTTTGTATAGTCCGGCCTTGATGAAGGGGTCGAGTTGCGCGCCATAACCTTCGGCCTCCATTTTTTCCAGCGGGATAAACTGGAGCGATGCTGAGTTGATGCAGTA
>JAYWBR010000228.1:0-15153 GCA_043781315.1 Verrucomicrobiota bacterium
CAACGCGCTCAAATCGGCGGCGATTACCACAGTCTCTTTTTCACCCACGCCCCAGGCCAAAGGCAAAATCGAACGCGCCCACCCATACTGGCAGGGCCGTCTGCCCGCCTACTTCGCCAGCGAAAAGATCACCGAAATCGCCGTCGCCAATCCCCAGATCGACGCTCGGCGCGCGCAGCGCAACGCCCAGGAAATCCAGCGCGACCTGCGCCAGACCCCGCAACGGGCCGGGGACCAGGCCCGCCAAGAAAAACGCTCGGTCCTGCGGCCGGCCCCGCGCTGCCCGTGGTGGGATTATGTGTGGAGCGTGCGCACCGTGATCAAGGTCGGCAGCGATGGGCGCGTCCCCATCGGCACGCAACGCCTGCGGATCGAACAACCGCCGGAAACCAAAGTCGTGCTTTGCCTCCACCCGTCAGGCCACCACTCCGTCCTAGTCGCCCCGCCCGATCCCAAGCGAAATCCCGCGCTCCTCTTCACCAACCGCCCCAAATAAACTTTCCGGCTTTGAAAACTACAAAACATTCCTGGTTTGAAAACTCCGCGACACAAGTCGCAACAAACCTTGACCCGGACGGCCAGCGATGGTTCGTTGGGTTAAATCATCCGAAAACATGAAAACTAAATTTTGTCTGATCGTCGCGCTGATGACCTTGACCGCGTTCGCCCCCAGCAGCCAGGCCGGTTTTTGGGACGCCCTGGGGCTGGGAAAATCTTCCACGAATTCCAGCACCGCGACTTCGGCGGCCCTGGGCGCGCTGGCCAACGACCAGTTGGTGGGCGGACTGAAGGAAGCGTTGGGCAACGGACTGCAACACGCGGTTGCCCAACTCGGGCAGGACGGCGGATACCTCAACAATTTGAACGTCAAGATTCCCATGCCGGAAAAATTGCACGCGGTGGAAAAAACCCTCCGCACCCTCGGGCAGGGCAAGCTGGCGGATGAATTTGTCACCACCATCAACCGCGCCGCCGAACGGGCCGTGCCGGAAGCCGCGAGCGTGTTTGGCGATGCGGTCAGGCAGATGAGCATCACCGATGCGAAGACGATTTTAACCGGGACGAACAACGCGGCCACGCAGTTTTTCCGCCGGACCACGCAGACGAATCTTTACGCGCGCTTCCATCCCATTGTGCAAAAAGCCACGGCCCAGACTGGCGCGACGGCGGCTTACAAGAACATGCTCGGCAAGGCTGGCGAGACTTCGCTGGGCGGCGCGCTCGGCGGTTTTCTCGGCCAGGACGCCTTGGATCTGGATGCCTATGTCACGACCAAGGCGCTCGACGGGCTGTTCAAAATGGTGGCCGATGAGGAAAAGAAAATCCGCGAGAACCCGGCGGCCCGCACCAGTGATCTGTTGAAGCAGGTGTTTGGCGCGGTGGCGAAGTGACGGCGGCGGGCGCGATTTTTCATTCGACAAGCGCGGCGCGGCGCGTTACAGATTTTCCCCATGGCTGCTGTCAATTCGACCATGTTGCCGCTGGGCACAAAAGCCCCGGACTTCCAACTGCTGGACACCACCGGCGAAACCGTTTCCCTCGCGGACTTCCAGGCGGCGCGCGCGCTCGTCGTGATGTTCATCTCCAACCACTGTCCCTACGTGAAACATCTGCGGCGGGAGCTGGCCGAGCTGGCGAGCGAATACCAGGTGCGCGGCGTGGAGTTCGTGGCAATCAACGCCAACGACGTGGCGAATTATCCCGACGACAGCCCGGCGAAAATGGCCGAGGAAGTGAAGCACATCGGCTACACGTTTCCGTATTTGTATGACGAGACGCAGGCCGTGGCCAAGGCGTACCGCGCGGCCTGCACGCCGGAATTTTACGTCTTCGACAAGAACCAGTCGCTGGTCTATCGCGGCCAGTTTGATGACAGCCGCCGCAACAGCCCCATCCCGGTGACGGGCAACGATCTGCGCGCCGCGCTCGATGCGGTGCTGGCGGGCAAGCCGGTTTCGCCGGATCAAAAGCCGAGCATCGGATGCAACATCAAGTGGAAGCCGGGGAACGAGCCGAATTATTTTTGAAAGGCGGAAGGCGGAAAGCGGAAACGTTTTGGATTGCCTTGTGAGGGGATGATTTTTGGTGGGGCCGAGCTGCCGCTCGGCCTTTTGGGGCGGCGCGGCAGCACCGCCCTACCGCGCGGCGATTTGTGCAACTACTTCTTGGGCAATTTTTCCTCCACCATTTCGCAGAGGACATGGAACAGAAGTTTTTGCGCTTCCTGGATCCGGGCGGTGTTCGTTCCCGCCACGATCAGATCTAGCGTGGCAATCCCTTTGGTGAAGCCCCCGTCGCGGCCCAGAAAACAAATGCTCTTCACCTTGCGCCGTTCCGCTTCCTGAAGTGCGAGGAGAACATTTTTTGACTTGCCGCTCGTGGTGAACGCCAGCAGCAAATCACCTTTCTCCCCCAGGCCCCACACCTGCCGCGAGAAAATTTGATCCGCCCCGTAGTCGTTGCACACGGCGGTGAGGTATTCGCCGTTGGCGGTCAGCGAAATGGCGGGATACGGCCGGCGGTCGTGCTGGAACCGGCAAAGAAATTCCGTGGCCAGATGCGTGGCGTCCGACGCGCTGCCGCCGTTGCCGCAGACCAGCAGTTTGTGGCCGGAGACCAGGCAGTCCAAAACCAGTTTGGCGGCGCGGTTGAGATCCTTTTCCAAACCCGCCAGCCCCCGCAGGGTGGCGATGGAATCTTCGATGGTGCGTTGCAACTGTGACATGCAGGCAGGTTACGCAGCGGCCTGCAAAAAGCCAAAGGCAAAACCGTCGGCTGGTCATTCAACGGGATGCGATTAAAAATAGACGAGGCAACTGCCAAGGCAGGGCGCGACGCTCCGCGCGCGCCGGGCAACTGATTGGGTGGCGGCAGCGCGTGCGGCGCGGCGTGCCCGACCTTTGATTGAACGGCTTCTACCTTTTGCCCCACCTGACCTTCATCACACCCGTCGCCCAACTTGGGCGCAAAAAAACCGGGGCCGTCGCGAAACGACCCCGGGTGATTGAAAGTTTGATTGTGCTTACGCGCGCGCGGCCAGCTTCTTCTCGATCTTAGCCTTTTCCAGCACGGCGTATTTCGGCAGGCCGCCTTCGACGGGGAATTTCACTTCGCCTTCGATCAGCGGACGGGCGTAGGCGATGAACTTTTCGTTCGGCAGGAATCCGTCTTCGGTGATCCAGTCGCGCGGAATGAAATGCTCGACGTTGGCGATGTCGCCGAGGTCTTGCAGGCCGGTGCTCCACTTGACCGAGCCGTCCGCCGCTGTTTCGCGGACGATCTTGACCATGAAACCGCTCTGGCCTTCGACGGCAGCCTTCACGCCGGCGACGCCGCAGGCGTGGGCGTTGTTGGCGTCGGTGGCGCTGGCGAAATGCGAGGCGGCCCGCTGGGCGTAGCCGAGCTTCACGGTGCGGGTCTTGAGATCGAGCTTGCCATAGACTTCTTCGGCGAGCACGTCGGCCACGCCGGAGAGCAGCGGATGACCGAAGGCGTCCACGCGGGTTTTGTCCGCGCCGAGTTCCTTGCCCGCCTCGTCCTTCAAGCCTTCGCCCACGACGACGACGCAGTAGTGATTCGCTTCGACGACTTCTTTGACGCGCGCGAGAAATTTGTCTTCGTTGAACGGCACTTCCGGGCACAGCACGATGTGCGGCGGGCAGGCGTCGGTGCGCTTGGCCAGCACGGTGCCGGCGGCGATCCAACCGGCGGAACGGCCCATGACTTCGACGATGCAACAGGAGCCTTCGTCGGTGGCCATGCTGCCCACGTCGAAGCCGATTTCCATGACGCTCGCGGCGTTGTACTTGATGACCGAGCCATAGCCCGGGCAACTGTCCGTGTGCGGGAGGTCGTTATCAATCGTCTTGGGCACGCCGATGACGCGCATGTCCCAGCCGCGTTTGACGGCTTCGAGATGAATCTTGTGCGACGTGTCCTGCGAATCGTTGCCGCCGATGTAAAAGAAATAGCGGATGTTGTGCGCCTGAAAAACCTCGAACAGGCGGTCCATGTCCTGCGCGGCCTTCTCGGCCTTCTTCTTGAAATCAATCTTGTAGCGGCAGGTGCCAAGCGCGGCGGCGGGCGTGAACTTCAAGCCTTCGATGGTCTTGGCCTTCTCTTCGTTGATGTCCACGAGTTCCTCGTTGAGAATGCCGAGGATGCCGTTGACGCCGCCGTAAATTTCCTCGATGCAGCCATGCCGCCCGGCCTCCTGCAGCACGCCGGCGAGACTCGCATTGATCACCGCAGTCGGTCCGCCCGACTGCCCTACCAAAAGATTTCCAACCAGTTCAGCCATAATTTTTCGTTTCGTTGCCCGTTCAATTCAATTTCACCGTCCATCCGTCCAAATCAAAAAAGCGAACCGAACGATGCCCACATGCGGGGTTTCTGTCAAAGACGAATTCTGGAGATTTGCGGTGTCTGCATGGAGGCCGCCGCCCGAAAGGCCACGGTTTTGCGGAGCCGCAGCGGGAGCGGGCCGGGCTGCGGCCGCCAGTTTGTTTCGCCCAACTTGGGCAAATTGAAAACTTCATCACGTCGGCTGTCTGCGAAACGCCGGGCTGACCGGTATTGACTTGCCGGCAAAATTAAAGCATTTCCCAGCAGGCCGCCGCGCAGCGATACCGGCGGCGACAGGGCACGTCCATTGCGAACAGGCTCCGAGCCAGCCGACACTTTAGAAATGTATTGAGTCATGAATGCCGAACCTAAACCGTTCTGTTCTTCCCCGATCCTCGACTATCTGGAGCAGCTTCACCGCGAGTTTGCCACTGTGACCGAAGGGCACGTTGCGACTTACATTCCCGAACTGGCCAAGGCCGACCCCAACTGGTTTGGCATCTGTCTGGTCACCGCCACCGGTCACGTTTACGAAGTCGGCGATTCCCGGCAGCCCTTCACCATTCAATCCATTTCCAAACCGTTCGTTTACGGTCTCGCGCTCGAAGACAACGGCCGCCGCACCGTCCTGGGCAAGGTCGGCATGGAACCCACGGGCGATGCTTTCAACTCCATCAGCCTCGAACCCGGCACGGGCCGGCCGCGCAATCCGATGATCAACGCCGGCGCGATCGCCACCACTTCGCTCGTCGGGGGGAAATCACCGGCCAACCGGTTGAGCCGCGTGCTCGACATGTTCGCGCTCTACGCAGGGCGTGAGTTGAGCGTGGATGAATCGGTTTACAAATCCGAAAACGAAACCGGCCACCGCAACCGCGCCATCGGCCACATGCTGCGGAACTTTGACATCCTCTCCGGCGACCCGATCCCCGAAGTGGATTTGTATTTCAAGCAATGCTCCGTCTCCGTGACCGCGCGCGACCTCGGCATCATGGCCGCCACGTTGGCGAATCTGGGCGTCAACCCCGTCACCGGCAAGCAGGCCATCCGCGGCGAATACGTCGAAAGCATCCTGAGCGTCATGGGTTCCTGCGGCATGTACGACTACGCTGGCGAATGGATTTACAACGTCGGCATGCCCGCCAAAAGCGGCGTGGCCGGCGGCGTCATCGCGGTGCTGCCGGGGCAGTTGGGCATCGCGGTTTTCTCGCCGCCGCTGGACGCGCGCGGCAACAGCGTCCGCGCCATCCGGGTGTGCGACGCCATTTCGCGCCACTGCAATCTGCATTTGTTCAACCGGCCCAGCGCTGGGAAATCCACCCTCCGCCTCAAATTCACCGGCGCGGAATTGTTTTCCAACCGCGTGCGCACCCCGGAGGAAAGCCGCGTTTTGCACGAATGGGGTGACGGCATCAAGGGTTATCAGCTCCAGGGCAACCTGACCTTCAGCACCACGGAAGCGCTGGTGCATGACGTGATGGCAAAGGCCGGTTCAGTGCAGCATCTCATCCTCGATTTCAAACGAACCCTCACCATCAACGAAAGCGCCTGCCGGCTGCTTTACGAAGTGCTGATGAAATTATCCGACTTGGGCCGGCCCGTGTTGTTCACCCACGCGGAGCATCTGCCGCTGTTGCGCCGTTACTTGAAAGTGAAGCTCGGGGGGCGCTATGAAGAACTGTTCCGCGCCATCGAGGACAATGATCTGGCGCTGGAATGGTGCGAGAACCGCGTGATCGAAGCCGCGCTCCCCGACCGCGCGGCGGATCGCGTGGCGAAACTCGAACACTACGAACTGTTCGCCGGCTTTGCGCCGGACGAACTCGCGATCATCGCGTCCCTGCTCAAGCGCCGGGTCTATCAGCAAAGCGAGGCCATCATCAGCGCCGGCGATGAGGCCCGCGAATTGTTTTTCCTCGCGCGCGGCGGTGTCAGCGTCCTGATTCCGACGGAGTCCGGCGCGCCCCGGCGGCTGGCCACATTTTCCACCGGCATGGTGTTCGGCGAGATGGCCGTCATTGACCGCGCCCCGCGCTCGGCGAAAATTGTCGCCGACACCGAGGTGGTTTGTGATGTCCTGCGGCTGGATGATTTTGAAAAACTCAGCGCCACGCATCCCGGCGTGAAAATCAAGCTTCTGGAAAATCTTTCCCTCTGCCTCTGCCAGCGGCTGCGCAAGGCCAACCGCAAGTTGAGCGTGCTGGATTAACGGGCACCACCGGCTCTCCGTCTTGCGTCGGAGGCCGGATTGAGTTTGATTGGGTGCGTATGCCACACGTTGATTGCCCGAAACGTCTCGCCGAACGATTGCAGCAGACGGGCGAATCGTTTCCGAAAAATTTTCAAGGTCTATGACGCAGCAATTTTACCTGGCGCTGGCGGACTTGGTGCTGGCGGTTCATTTCGCCTTCGTGGCCTTCGTCGGCGGCGGACTGTTGTTGATCTGGCTGGGCTGGTTTCGACGCTGGAATTTTGTGCGCAACGCGTGGTTCCGGATCGCGCATCTCGCCGCCATCGGCGTGGTGGCGGCGGAGTCCATGCTGGGCTTCGTCTGTCCGCTCACCACCTGGGAAAACCAGTTGCGGGCGCTGGCCGGCGGCGGGCAGTACGAGGAATCCTTCGTCCAACATTGGCTGCACCGCGCCATGTTCTTCAATCTGGGCGAGCGCGTCTTCACGATCATCTACGTCATTTTCTTTTTGGCAGTGGCTCTGAGTCTGTGGCTGGCGCCGCCGGTGTGGCGGCGACGCCCCCGTCGCCGAGGGTGACGGTGCCGCCCCGTCGCTTGGCGCGGCGGATCAACCAAATAGAGCGACAGTTTTTACGCGACGAGGGCGGCGCGTCCACATCCTGCGACGGGGCGTCGCAACCACCCAAGCCCGCAACCACATGGTTTCGGCTGACACGCCATTACACCATTGGCAACTCGCACCCGAGCGATTAGCCTGCGGGCAAATCACCTTGCACCACATGAAAACATTTTTTTTATTTCGCGCACTCCGCTCCTTGCCTGCCACCTTCCTGCTCGGCACCAGCCTCTGGGTTGCCGGGAGTTGCCAGGCTGCGCCCACGGATGACGTGTATCTGCTCGGCCCGGATTCACTGCCGCACGAAAATGTTCCCAAGGGAAAAGTCCTCGGCCCGCTCACGTTGCCGAGCAACGTCTTCACCAATACCACGCGGCATTACTGGATTTATATTCCGGCGCAATATGATTCCGCGAAGCCGACGTGCCTGATGATTTTTCAGGACGGCCAGGCGTTCGTCGGGCCGGGCGGCGACTACCGGATTCCCAACGTGTTCGACAATTTGATCTATCGCCGCGAGATGCCCGTCACCATTGGCGTTTTCATCAATCCCGGCCACACGCCCGAGCAGCCGGAATCCACTTCAACGAACTGGGGCGACACCATCAACAACCGCGCAACGGAATACAACGAGTTGAATGACCATTACGCGAAGCTGATCGTGAATGAACTGCTGCCCGCGCTCGAAAAGGATTACCACCTTTCCAAAAATCCCGACGACCGCGCCATCGCCGGCGCGAGTTCCGGCGCGATCTGCGCGTTCACCGTCGCGTGGCAGCGGCCGGATCAATTCCACAAGGTCATCAGCACCATCGGCAGCTTCACGAACATTCGCGGCGGCCACGTTTATCCAGAGCTGATTCGTCAGAGCGAACGCAAGCCGTTGCGGATTTTTCTGCAAGACGGGCTGAACGACAATCGCGGTCGTCGTCGCAATCTCACCAATCAATACGATCCGAAATGGGACTGGCACGCGCAGAACATTAAGATGGTCGCCGCGCTGACGGAGAAGGGCTACGACCTGAATTACTGCTGGGGCATCGGCACGCACTCGAGCAAGCAGGGCGGCGCGATCATGCCCGAAATGCTGCGCTGGCTCTGGCGGGATTATCCGCGACCTGATGATCCGCTGGACGACGCCAACCGGAAATTGTTCGGGCCGTTGGAAACTTTGCCAGCGAAGTGAGGCTGGAGGCATCGTGGACTGCGGTGGCAAGGCGGGAGCCACGACGCCGCTTTCGAGCGCGGGGAAAATCACCTGGTTTTGGGTACTGTCCGCCCGTGCGAAAGCGGCGTGGCGCTGCGCTTCCCGCCGCAGTCCATGATGACGTCATGGACTCAAGGATCAACCAATAGTAACTCACCACTCGTAGCTCGGTACGCGTCTGCCCTGCCGCCGACCCAAACATTAGTTGACTTGTTGACCTGAAATTTCTATGCCTCTGGCTTATGCAAATCGAAAGCCTGAAAGTTTTCTGTGACCTCGCCGAAACCGAGAGCTTCACCAAGGCCGCCCAAGTCAACAGCGTCACCCAGTCCGCCGTCAGCCAGCAGATCAGTTCGTTGGAGCGCACGTTCAAATCCCTGCTCATCGAGCGCAGCAAAAAAAAATTCCGGCTCACGCGCGAGGGCCAGGTGCTGTACGACTTCAGCAAGCAGATCATCCAGACTTATGACTCGCTGAACCACAAACTGCAGGAGATCAAGGAAATCATTTCCGGCACGATCCGCGTCGCCACCATTTACAGCATCGGCCTGCATGATCTGCCGCCGTACATGAAAAAGTTTTTGAAGAATCACCCGACGGTCAACATTCACGTCGAATACCGGCGGTCCAACCAGGTTTACGAAGACGTGCTGGGCAATGTGGTGGATCTCGGACTGGTGGCCTATCCCAACAAGGACGCGAAGCTGGAAACCGTCTCGCTGCGCAAAGATGCGCTGGTGCTGGTCTGCCATCCGCAGCACCCGTTCGCGAAATTGAAAAGCACGAAGTTGAAGACCATCGCGGCGCAAAAATTCGTCGGGTTCGAGCCGGACATTCCCACGCGCAAGGCGCTGGACAAGATTTTCCGGGAGCACAACGTGGAGGTGAACACGGTCATGGAGTTTGACAACATTGAAACCGTGAAGCGCGCCGTGGAAATTGACGCGGGCATTTCCATCGTCCCGGAAAGCACCGTCCTGCAGGAAGTGTCCAAGCAGACGCTCGCCGCCGTGAAGCTGGAGGACGGGGATTTCTTCCGCCCGCTCGCCGTGATCTACAAAAAGAACAAGGTGCTCTCGCCCGCCATGAAGCAGTTCATCGCCGTGCTCAAGGAGGCCAGTTGAAATTTACGATTTATGAATGACGAATGCCGCAGCCAGAAACGAAGGGCGCGTCAATCGTAAATCTGAAATCCCAAATCACCGAAGATTCTTCGGATTGAGCGGCTTCAAATCCTTCGGCACGAACAGGCCGTCCTTGCGGATCAATTCGCCGTCGAACCAGATTTCCCCGCCGCCCCATTCCGGCCGCTGGATCAGCACCATGTCCCAGTGGACGGCGCTCTTGTTGCCGTTGCCGCAATCCTCGTACGCCTGGCCCGGCGTGAAGTGCAGCGAGCCGGCGATCTTCTCGTCGAACAAAATGTCACACATCGGATTTAGGATGTACGGATTGAAGCCGATGGCGAACTCGCCCACGTAACGCGCGCCGGCGTCCGTGTCCAAAATCTCATTCAGGCGTTTGGTGTTGTTCGCCGTCGCGCCGATGATCCGGCCATCCTTGAATTCCAGCCGCACATTTTCAAACTTCGTGCCCGAGTAAAGCGTGGGCGCGTTGTATTGAATCACGCCGGACACGGAATCTTTCACCGGACACGAGAACACCTCGCCGTCGGGGATGTTGCGGGTGCCCTCGCACCGCTTCGCCCCGATGCCCTTGATGCTGAAGGTGAGGTTGGTGCCGGGCGCCTTCAGGTGAACCTGGTCGGCCCGCTTCATCCGCTGTTCCAGCGGCATCATGGCCTTGGCCATCTTTCCGTAATTCATCGTACAGACTTCGAAGAATAAATTCTCGAACGCCTCCGTGCTCATGCCCGCCGCCTGGGCCATGCTCGGCGTCGGCCAGCGCAACAGGCACCAGTTGGTCTTGTTCACGCGGTAGTCCAGCACCGGCCGGATCACGCGCGAATACATCGCCATGCGGTCGCTCGGCACGTCGGCATTTTCGCTGGCGTTGTCGCTGCCGCGCACGACGATGTAGGCCTGCATCCGTTTCATGCGGAACAATTCGATGTCCCGCGTCTGCGCGGCCTGGGCTTCGCTGATGTCGCGCAGCAGTTCGCGGCCGATGCGGGTGTGGCGTGTTTCGACGAACGGCACGGCGCCGACGGCGCGGACGGCGCGGATCAGCTCGATGACGAATTCGTCCGGCGCATCCACCATGTCGAGGAGGACGCGGTCGCCCTTTTTGAGCGCGGTGGAATAATTGACGAGCAGACTGGCCAGTTTCGGGTAACGCGGGTCGGTCATAAATTTTGCCGAGACTAAAACGCGGCTGGGGACAAAGCAAGCGGGCTGCTGCAATGCGGTTCACCACCGGTTTGTCAAAGTCTGGTGAGGCAACATCTGCGGTAGGGCGCGTCGCTCCGCGCCCTACCACGCTTTCCCTACGGATGAACGGCTTTCGCATTTCGTCTGACCCGTTCGCCACCCGGCGCCCGCGTCCGGTCTTGCGTTGCTGCGCCGAATCAGCCAATAGCAACGCATGTCTGACATTGCCCAGGTGGCCGTTCACGCCAGCCAGTTCCCGGAGGCGGTGCGCCGGGATCTGCTCGCATCCCTGCGCTCGCGCCAGGTCAACCACAAGTTCCATTACGACAGCGTCAAGCAAACCCACCAATGGCTCGCGCTGCATCAGGCCCATTCGCCGTCGCGCCACGACCGCGACTGCGCCCGCATTTACGACCGGAGCTTTGCAGCGGCGACGGCGGAAATAAAATCCCGGCGCGTGCAACTGATCGGACTGGGTTGCGGCGGCGGACAAAAAGATGTGCGGCTCATCAAAAAGCTGCGTGCCGGCGGACGGCAGGTGAGCTATGCGCCGTGTGATGTCAGCACGGCGATGGTGCTGGTGGCCCGCCAGGCTGTGCGGGGATCGGGTTTGACAGAAGATTGTCATCCGTTCGTATGTGACCTGGCGACAGCCGGGAATTTGGAAAATTATTTTTCGCAGCACACAACGACGAAAACGCGGCGGCTGCTCACCTTCTTCGGCATGATCCCCAATTTCGAGCCGGAGTTGATCGTGCCGAAGCTCGCAGCGCTGGTGCGCCCCGACGATTTGCTGCTGTTCAGCGCGAATCTGGCACCGGGTCGTGATTATGCCCGGGGGATGAAAAAAATCCTGCCGCAATACGACAACGAACTGACGCGCGCGTGGCTGATGACGTTCCTGTTCGACCTGGGCGTGGAGCGCGCGGATGGCGCATTGCGGTTCAGCATTGAGGCGCGGCCACCGCTGCAACGCGTCGAGGCGAATTTTGTTTTCCAGCGCACCCGTGAAGTGACAGTGGAGTCGGAGCGGATAAAATTCCGGGCGGGCGAAAAAATCCGACTCTTCTTTTCCTATCGGTACACGCCGCAGCTTGTGAGAACAACGCTGGCGCACCACGGCCTCGAAGTGTGCAACCAGTGGGTCACGGCGTCGGGCGAGGAGGGGGTTTTCCTGTGTCGGCGCGGCACTTCGAAGAAGGATTGATTCAAAACACCTGCAGCGTGTCCAGCACGGCCTTGATGCGCGGCACCTCGTGCGTGCGGAATAAATTCGTCCCGCCCAGCGCGGCGAGCACTGCGAAGAACGGCTCGGCGCAGCGCACCTCTTCGCCGAAATACTCGAAGGCGTGCGGCAGGGCGTGACAGATGGGAAAGCCCAGTGTGCGCAGGCGGAACGTGTTCAGAAAAACATTCATCTGATGCCGCACCCGCACGGCGCTGTCCTGCAGATTGCGGTAGTAAAAGCCGAGGCCGGGATCGAGGAAGATTTTCTCCACGCCGCAGCGCTGGGCGATTTCAAGCTGGCGGGAAAAATACTCGCGCATCATTTCAATCGGATCCGTCGCCAGATCAAAGTCGCCGACCTCGCGGACGTTTTTGCCCGGCACATAACAGATGATCACTGCCGCGTCATGGGCCGCTACCAGGCGGAACAATTCCTCGCTGCGATCCGTGCCGGTCAGGTTGAGGACGTTCGCCCCGGCTTCGAGACAGGCGCGCGTGACCGCCGGCTGGTAGGTCTCGACGGAAACCAAAATCCCGGCGGCGCGCAGCTCGCGGACAACGGGAATCAGTTTGGATTGCTGTGTGGCGTCGTCCGCGCGGGCGGCCTGGGCCAGCGTGGATTCCGCGCCCACGTCCACGATGTCCGCGCCCTGGGCCGCGAGAACTTTTCCGCGTTGCACCGCGCTGTCCGCCGTGAGGCAGACGCTCTCGCGATACCAGGAATCCGGGGACAGGTTGACCACGCCCATGATGGCGGGCCGGGAGTTGAAGGCGAACGGCCGGCCGCCGATGGAAAATTCCCGCACGCGCGCGGCGGCGGCGGCGCGGTTTTTTTCCAGCAGTTCGGCAAGGTGTTCGAGCGTGAGCATGACGGCGGATGGTAAATCGCCAAGCTGCGGTCGTAAATGAAAAGTGGCGTGCCGGGCAGAGCTGTGAAACGAAAAGGTACCCAACCCGCAAGGTCATTCGCAGATAAGGACGCACTTTGTTGCTCACCTATTTCGGAAACGCGCCGGTGTGACACTGGTTGCAGGAGGCGTCCAGATACGTCGCGTCTATGTGGAAAAAGTCGTGCCCGCGCGGGCTGAGTTTGTCCAAGTCCGCGCCGCTGCCCTGGGCGAGGATTAGGTGGCAGGCGTTGCAATCACTGGCCGCAATGCTTTTTTTGCCATCGGCGGTTTTGTGCGCGCCGTCGTGGCAACGGAAACAGCCGGGCCAGTTTTTATGCCCGAGGTTGTCGGGATAGACGCGCCAGTCGGCTTTCATTTCCGGGAAAATATTTTGGCGGAAAATTTCCTGTGCTTCATTGACGAGCGCCGTGATGCCGGGCAAGTCCGGATAACGGGAGCGCAAAGCCGTGTCCATGCTTTGGAGCGCGACCGCTTCGGAGGGATAGGATGCAACCAAAACACTGACGACATTTGATTTCACCCAGGGAATCCGGCTGTCAATTTTGCCGAGCGACATGGCGATGTCCACCGCGTCGTTGGGCGGTTGATAGTGATGCGCGGGACGATTGTGGCAGTCCATGCAATCCATCGTGCGAATGGCGTGGCCGCCCGGATCATTCGTAAAATTTTTGGCGCGATATTCAGTGACTGTTCCATCACGGGTCGAGAGGCGCACCCAGGGAATAATCTGGCGCTGGTCATCGGTGGCGAGGTATTCGATTTTGTTGGCCGGGTTCATGTGCCAGTGGATGCCGCCCGCCGGCCCGTGCGGCGCGCCGCCGCCGCCGACTTTCAGCAGCAACCGCACGGTGAACGGGTTGTTGGTTTCATCCGCGAGGAAATGGACGAAGCTGCGGTCCAGATTGCCCGTGAATTTTTCCGGCCAATGGCACTGTTCGCAGGTTGCCTGCGCGGGCCGGAGATTTTTGACGGGCGTCTTGATGGGCCGATGGAAATCGCCGGTGATTACACCATAAAGCTGACGGACGCCGTTGATCTTCGATTTGACGTACCATGTCGCCCCCGGCCCCACGTGACATTCAACACAGCCGGCGCGCGCGTGCGGCGAACTCAGATACGCCGTGTATTCGGGCTTCATCGGCGTGTGGCAGGTTCTTCCGCAAAACTGGTTTGATTCGGTGATATGGTGAGTTTGATAACTGCCCGTCGCGGACAGGAGCAGGAATCCGATGCTGCAAAGAATAAAGCCGACCAAAATCGTCCGGTCGCGCTTTCGTGTAAAATCAATGGCGATGGGATGACGCGCCACCGCCGGGGCATGCCGCCGTTGAATCCATGCGCCGAGAAACACCAGAAAAACGCCCAGGAAAAAGAACGCGGGCGAAACGACATAGGTGAGAATCCCCAGGTACGGGTTGCCATGGGCCGCGAACATTTCCAAGGCGAAGAGCAGCACGAATGAAAACATGCTGCCGATGGCGACGACGCTGCCGCCCAGGCTGATCCAGTTGCGGAAGCGGTGTGGTATTCCGGTCTTTATTTCCGGCTCGTCCTTCATGGGACGTTACTGTTTTTGGAAAGTCCGGATGTAGGCGGCGAGCGACTTGATTTCGTCGTCCGTCAATTTGTCCGCGTAGGGTTTCATGCGCTCCTTGCCTTTTTCGGTCAGGCCCTCCTTGATGGTTTTGATCGCCCGTTCCTCCTTGAATTCTTCCTGAAATTTTGGATCGGTATAATTCTTCACGCCGGCCTGGCGTCCCATTTTGGTTTCGCTTTTGCCGTCTTTGCCGGGGCAGGAGGCGCAATGTTTTTCCCAGAGAGTTTTGGCTTCCTCGCCCTGCGCCGGCGGGAGGCCGAGTCTGAAGGTCACCGTTAAAAGCAACAGGGCTTTGGTGTGTTTTTTCATAAGCGTTTGGAGATGGTGGTTCGAATGGTGCGTCTGGTTTTTCTAAGGAAACGCTGAATAAAGCGACGTTTTCAAATTTCGAGGATTGCTGATGGCTGCTGATCCTCAAGCGGCCTGGCAAATACTTCTGGCAGCTTGGATGGGCGTGTCCGTTCGGGTTTGGCGGCGCGGTTGGACCGCCTATTTCTCTGCTTCAACTGGTTTGATTCATGTTTTTTCAGGTCGTCGCGATCCGACTGCCGAGGACCACGTTGGCCAGTCCAAAGAGCGTATAAAGTTGATGCCCGTTCTTGGCCAGTCCGCGATACCGCACTTTCCGATGGCGGAATAGATTCTTCACGATGTGAAAGGGGTGTTCCACAAACGCCCGCACTGAGGCTTTGGCTTTCTCGACGGCCTTGAGCGCTGCTTTCTCGGCACC
>JAYWBR010000229.1:0-5207 GCA_043781315.1 Verrucomicrobiota bacterium
GCCTTCGCCATTTCAGAAAGTTTCTTCGAGCCGAGCAGTTGTCCGACGCGATACGGCAAATCCTCCACGCGATTGATCTTCGCCGCCGCGCCGCGTTCGAGCAGGTAATCACTGTTCGCCGCTTCCTGTCCGGGAATCGGATTCAAGATGAACAGCGGTTTGCCCAACGCCAGCGCCTCGGAAGAAGTCAGCCCGCCGGGCTTGGTGATGATGAGGTCGGCGACGGCCATCAGCTCGTGCATGTTCGACGAAAAACCCAGAACGTGCGTCGGATGTTGGCGGTCCTGCGCGGCGAGGGTTCGGCGCAATTCCTCGTTGCGGCCACAGACGACGACGGTCTGAAACGCCTGCGGCACCTTGTCGAGTTCCGCGAGAATTTCCGCCACCGGCCCCATGCCGAAACCGCCGCTCAACACCAGCAGCACCGGCAGATCATCGCGCCAGCCAAAATTTTTGCGCACCGCTTTGGCGTCGGGCTTGGCGGAGAATTTTGCGGCAATCGGAATGCCCGTCACCACGACGTTTTCCGCCGCCGCGCCGCGCGCCACGAGCCGGGCCTTGGTTTCCTCAGCGGCCACGCAATACAAATCCACACAGGAATCCATCCACAATGCGTGCGCTTCAAAATCCGTCACGATGCTGACCGTCAGCGGCCGCAGGCCGTCGCGCTTCGAGCGCAGATGGCCCAGCGCTTCGAGCGGCAGGTAGTGCGTGCACAGGACGATGTCCGGCGCGAATTGCTTCAGGTATTTGGTGATGCGCGTCCGGGAACCGCTGGGGAACGCGAGTTTGAGCTTGTTCATCCGCCGCGCGACCTTCGCGTTGTCGGTCTTTTTGAAAACCAGGCCCCACAATTCCGGCGCGCGTTCCACCAGCTTCACGTAGCCGTCGAGATGGATTTTTTTGTGGACGGGCGAAAAGAATTTCAGGAAGTCCACGCGCTCGACGGTGTCGCCCAGGCGGGAATTTTTCCAGGCTTCGTCGAGGGCGGCCGCTGCCGCGAGATGGCCGCCGCCGGCGGTGATGGTGGCAATTAAAACGCGCATGTTCGCCGGGGATTAAACAAACAGGTAAACATAAACCGCCAGCGCCACGGCACCGAGGCCGGCCACCGCCGCGATGGACCACAGCAGATTCCGCTGCCGGGCGGCGATGGCAAAGGTGGCGATGATCACCGCCATCTGGGCGGCGAGCATCCCGTAAAAAAACCGCTCGCTCCGTGCGTGGTGGCGCTCGGCGGAGACGTTGCTCTTGCGCACCTGCAATTCATAGACAAAGGCGACGGCCTGGTTCAACCGCGCCTCGGCATCATACCGGGCGGCGGTGTAACGCAGCCGCGCGGCGACAAATTCGCGGCTGAGATTTTTATCCCCTTTCGTGGCGAGCGACTTTTCCAACTGGTCAATCGTCTGGCTGACCGGTTTAGTGGCGGCATCGAGCGCGAGCGTGGCATCCACAGCCAGGCGCAGCGATTCTTCGAGCGTCTGCTCCTTGACCGGCACCAGCAGCGCGGCGATTTCCGTTTCGGGCTTCAAGCTTTCGAGCGCCGTGAGCGCGGCCTTGAATCCGGCATCCATCGCCGGGCCGGGCGGCGCGGCCGGCAGTTCGCCTTTCTCCAAGGCGGCGATGACGCCGGGAGAAAGTTCACCAGCCGCCGCTGTGAAATTAGACTGCGTGTTCAACGGGGGGATTTCTGACGTGGCTTGCAGGAGGTCCAGCGTGCTGCGGCTCATCGCGCCGCGCAGTTTCTTGGCCTGGAAAAAACTCCACTGATCGCCGGCCTTGGACTGCTGCTGGGCGGCGAGGGAACGGTCGTACTGGGCGCGCGTCATTTCGCTGGAAGACAAACCGGCGAGCATGGTCGCAATCACCGTCATGACGATGGGCGTCGAGGTGAGCAGCTTGCCCCACTTGGTCAGCGGCACGTCGGCTTTGAGCTTGTCTGGGATTTCAATTTTCATGAATGGTTGAAGTTACGGACGCATAATTGACTGCGAAGGAATGGTGCACCCAATAGGAGTTGAACCTATAACCTGCTGATCCGTAGTCAGCCGCTCTATCCAATTGAGCTATGGGTGCGCCCGGGCCGCAAAAACTACGCGGCCCCCGTCCGCCAAGCAAGCGATTTTATTTCCGATTACTCGTCGGCTTGCAGTTTCGCCAGCACGTTGAAATCTTCCAGCGTCGTCGTGTCGCCTTTGATTTCCTCGCCCGACGCAATCTGCTTGAGCAGGCGGCGGATGATTTTGCCCGAACGGGTTTTGGGCAAGGCTTCGGCGAAACGGATGTCGTCGGGCTTGGCCACCGGGCCGATTTCTTTCGCGACATGCTGGCGGAGCTCTTCGCGCAGTTCCGGGGTGGCTTTCACGCCGGTTTTCAACGTGACGAAAGCAACCAACGCCTGGCCTTTCAATTCATCCGGACGACCGACCACGGCGGCTTCGGCCACCTTCTGATTGCTCACGAGCGCGCCTTCGACTTCCGCCGTGCCGATGCGATGTCCGGCGACGTTCAGCACGTCGTCAATACGTCCGACGATCCAGAAATATCCGTCCTTGTCCTGACGGCAGCCATCGCCGGTGAAATAACTCCCTTTGACTTCGGTCCAATACACTTCCTTGTAACGTTGCGGATCGCCCCATAATCCGCGCAGCATCGAAGGCCAGGGTTTGCGCACGACCAGTTTGCCGCTGGTATTTTTCGGAACCGGCTTGCCCTGATCGTCCACCACTTCGGGCACAATGCCGAAGAACGGCAGCGTCGCGGTGCCGGGTTTCGTCGGCGTCGCACCGGGCAGCGGCGTGATCATGATGCCGCCGGTTTCCGTCTGCCACCAGGTGTCCACGATGGGGCAGCGCTTGCCGCCGATGTGTTCGTGATACCACATCCACGCTTCGGGATTGATCGGCTCGCCCACGGAACCAAGCAGGCGCAACGAACTGAGATTGTGTTTCTGCGGCCACTCCACGCCCCACTTCATGAACGCGCGAATCGCCGTCGGTGCGGTGTAAAGAATCGTCACGCCGTATTTCGCGATGATGCGCCAGAAGCGGTCGGGTTCGGGAAAATTCGGCGCGCCTTCATACATCAAGCTCGTCGCGCCGTTGGCCAGCGGGCCATAGACGACGTAACTGTGACCCGTGACCCAGCCGATGTCGGCGGTACACCAATAGACATCCTCGTCGCGCAGATCGAAGACGTACTTGCTCGTCATCTTCGCGCCAAGCAAGTAGCCGCCGGTCGTATGCAGAATGCCTTTGGGTTTTCCGGTCGAGCCGCTGGTGTAGAGAATGAAGAGCGGTGCTTCGCTGTCCATTTTCGCCGCCGGACAATTCGCGTCCACGTATTCCAGCTCGCGATGCCACCAGACATCGCGGCCTTCTTCAATGTGGATGTCATTGCCAGTGCGGCGCAGCACGATGACTTTTTCAATTGTCTTCGTGAGCAAATTCCCGCCGGCATCCTTGATGGCGAGCGAGTCATCCACATTTTTCTTCAACGGCACCACGGCCCCGCGACGAAAACCGCCGTCAGCCGTGATGATCATCTTGGCCTGCGAATCAAACACGCGGTCCGCCACGCTCTGCGCGCTGAACCCGCCGAAGACGATGGAGTGAACCGCGCCGATGCGCGTGCAGGCGAGCATCGCGATGGCGGCCTCGGGCACCATCGGCAGATAAATCAGGATGCGATCGCCTTTCTTGATGCCGTTTCGCTTGAGCACGTTGGCGAACAGGCAGACTTCGTGGTGCAACTGCTGGTAGGTCAGCGTACGCTCCTCGCCGGGCTTGCCGGGCGCGGCGGGTTCGCCTTCCCAGATCAGCGCGGCCTTGTTGGCGTGCGGGGTGCCGAGCCATTTGTCCAGGCAGTTGTAGCTGACATTGAGCTGGCCGCCGATGAACCACTTGGCAAACGGCTCTTTCCATTGGAGAACTTTCTTCCACGGCTTGAACCAGACGAGTTCGTGCTTCGCCTCGCGCGCCCAGAATTTTTCGGGGGACTTGATGGACTCGTTGTAAAGTTTCCGGTAGTGCGCGAGCGACTTGATGTGGGCGCGCTGGGAAAATTCCTTGGACGGTTTGAAAACACGTTCCTCGGAAAGCATCGAGTTCAGCGCGTTGGTTTTATTTTTGGCTGGCATAAGGTGCGGAGATTCTAAAAAGGAATGCCCCGGCGTCAATGGCTGACTTGGTTCAACGCCCCATTGGGGACACGGCCGCCCGCCCGCCAGCACCTTGCGGAGGCGATTTTCAGTATAAATAAATATCTATGCCTCATCAGTGATCTACCCATTACCGGGTATTCCCTCGGGCAAAAGACCTCGCCACAATCGTGGGTGTTATGAGCATTGAATCGATTCTTAGCCAAGCTTGGAGTCTCCAACCCCCCTCGGCCACCATCATCCAGCTGCTCGATCTGATCAGCGATCCCGACGCCGATTTCCGGGAAGCCGTCGCCACGATCGAATGTGACAGCGTGTTGAGCGCGAAGCTGCTGGCCCGCTGCAACACCGTGCAGCTGGGCCTGGCGCAGCCGTTGGGCAGCGTCAAGCAGTGTGTGCTGCATCTGGGCTATGCGGAAATCCACCGGCTGATTTTGTCGTTAAGTTTCGGCCCCCAACTGGGCGGGGAGTTGCCGGGTTATGACATGGCGGCGGGCACCCTCTGGCAACATTCCCTCACCACGGCGCGGTTGACTCCCAAGATATTGAGCCTGGCCCTTAATTCCGAAATGGACGCCTCGATTGCCTACACCGCCGGTCTGGTTCACGACCTCGGGAAGCTGGTGGTCGCGCAGCTCTTGAATGCCAGCCTCAAAAAACACATCCACGACTTGATGGCCGATGAAGGCAAAACCCTGCTGGAAGCCGAGGTGGCCACGCTGGGCGCAGACCATGCGGAGATCGGCGCGGAATTGCTGGACTATTGGCGGCTGCCCGGCCCGATTGTCGAAGCGGTGCGCCATCACCATGCGCCCAGCCAGGCCAGGCCGACGAAACTGGCGGCGGCCATTCATGTCGCCAACACCGTCGCCCATCAGGTTGGTGATTCCCCCGGCTGGCATGGCTTCGCCTTCACCTTCGACCCCTCGGCCCTGACGACGCTGCGCATCACCGCCAAGGAGCTGGAAAAATTTACGAGCCAGGCGATGGACCTTGAAACGCCGGAGTGGGTGGCAAAAAATCCGAACCCGGATCGAACCGCCGT
>JAYWBR010000230.1:0-5184 GCA_043781315.1 Verrucomicrobiota bacterium
CGAATCTGGTGGATTGGGTTGCCACCGGGCCACAGTTCACTGCGCAAAGCGAGGACATCGTCAACGAATTCATCCTCAATCAAACCGGCCAGTATTTCCGCATCCATCAGGTGCCGTGAAATGAAACAAACAATAAAAAAAGGAAGTTATATGCCCTCAAATGAAGAAGCCGTTAAGCAAATAAAGAATGCCATAAGCGGTGTAGCCAATAACCTTGAGAAGGTGATAACGGAAAGAATCCAGTCAAAACAATGTGAAGATCTCAAACATGCATTGTCACAAGCAATCGGCCAGTTAAACAAGATAGTTGATTCGTTGCCTACCGATCCAAAACATTTCGATATGCCAATTGCTGGAAGCAAGGCACCAAATTCTGGTGGGGAAAATGAGCCGGGGAGTTTCCATCAGTAAAGGGGTTTCGAGTATTTACACAAAGTCGGGAAATACGTTGTCACTCCACCGTTACGCTCTTGGCGAGGTTGCGGGGCTTGTCCAAGTCGCAGCCGCGCAAATGATGCCGAAAATTTTCACGCGTAACGTTTAGTGGAAACTAAAAAATCCGCCAATTGTTTCAACAGGCGACGGTGCCGTTCCGTCGAAATGTCTCCGATCGAACCGATAATCTGCTGCGGGGTGTAAATCGCCAGAAATCCGACGCGAATCAGTGAATCCATTTGCAGTCCGCTGGCGGCAAAATCAAGATCTCGTTGCAGAATCAATTCATCCAAGCCCCGCACTTGCTGGCGCGATTGACTGCTGATGCCGCAAACCAGAAAATCACCGAACGGAGGCAGGATTCTCAAGAGGATCGCCGGTCGCGGTTTTCGCTGGCCATCTGCCTGCGGCAGCGAGACGAGGATTACGTTCCCTTCGTTCATTGGTGCGGCGTTTCGCGCAGCACGGCACCGGAATAATCGGGTTCGTCGTCGCCATAAGCGCGGGCGAAACCGGCTTGCGACGCGGCCAGCCATGCCTGCCATTGGGGATCATTTTCCTTGGAGGTCCGGCGGAGGTAATCGGCCAATTCGAGGCGGTCTTCGACGGAAAGAATGTCAACGGCTCGTTTTAGTTCGGCGACGCTCATGGGCAAACAGTGCCTTATGCGGATGGATTTGGCAAACGTGATTCCAGCACCGCCAAGCGTCAAAATCGCCTTGCTCCACCGTCAAGCTCTTGGCCAGATTGCGGAGCTTGTCCATGTCGCCGCCGTGTTGTGATAGGACCGCAATGGCAACGGCACGGAGTGGGTTGGTCACGAGCCGGGCACCCGCTTTGCGGAATTAAAACCGCACATTGTTAATCCGCATCCACCACTTTCACCGCCCATTCCGGATACGGCGCCTGCGACCCTTTCATCGCCCGCCAGAGAATGCGGTTGAGCAAATCTTCCGGGCATTGATCCGGTTTTTCCAGCGGCAACTTCGCCGAGGCATACGCGTCTTTGCGCAGCGCGGCGTTGGAAATTTTCTTCGGCGCTCGGTTCATCTCGTCGAGTGGCACCTGGTTCGGCACGGCGGCGAACGGGGCAAAGTCCGGCGTGCTGGTAAAGCAATCGAACATCGGTGTCGCCGTCGCGTCCATTTGATTCATCGGCGGCAGGCCCAAGATGAGTTCGATCGTGCGCAGCAGACTGGTCTGATTGTATTGCGTGCGGACGACCGCCCCGCGCTTCGTGAACGGGCTGATGACATACGCCGTCGTGCGGTAGCCGCTGACATGATCCCAGCCGGCTTGCGGATCATCTTCGATGGCGAAGATGCAGGTGTCCTTCCAGAATTTACTCTGGCTCACGGCCTCGACGATTTTTCCGAAGGCGAGATCATTGTCCGCCACCTGTGCGGCGGGCGTGGGCAGGCCGGCCTTGGTGCCGCTGGTGTGGTCGGCGTTCAACCACAGGATCGTCAGGTCGGGCAGGCGGCCCGTGACCTCGTCGCTTTTCAGAAGTTCGATGAAACGCGCGGCGCGCACCTGGTCCGGCACGCTCAAATCCCAGCCCGGCGCATTGGTCACGATGTAGGGCCGGAGGGCTTCGACATCCGGCTCGCTCCGGTAGCTGATCGCCTGAGTCTGGTTGGTAAAATCCCGGAAACATTCGGTCCAAGTCGGCTCGCTTGAGCGCGAGGAATTTTTCCACCGGCGGAAGTTGGTGCAGAATTCACCGAAGTCGCGAAACGTTTTGCCGTGGGCGAGCGCGTTGTCCCAGATGAAACCGCTGGAGGCGTAGGCGAGCGCGTCCTTGTCATTCTCACCGCCGCCGCTCGGATAGCTGCGCGGCCAACTGGCGAAGGAGCGTTCGACATATTCCGTGGCGATCGCCGTGTCGGCCCAGTTGTGGCCGTCGGCGCTGAGAATGCCCGAGCAGTAGGTGTTGTCGAGCAGCGCGAATTCGCGCACCAGCTTGTGCTGGTTCGGGGTGACGCGCTCGCCGAACGTGCATAAATCTGCGGCCCCGTTGCCTTCCTTGAGGTCACCGAGCACCTGGTCGTAAGTGCGGTTTTCTTTGATGATGTAAATCACATGCTTGAACACGCTCGGCTCGCCGACGCGCTCCGGCACGGGCTGCGCCGGCTGGCCGGCCCGCGCCGGCAGTTTCGCCTGCGCGAGCAGCCGGTAGCGCAAATTCACCCGCGCCGTCTGCGTGAACTGTTCCAGCGTGCGCGCTGCCGGCAACGGCACGAGCGAGACGGAACCGTTGTATTGCTTCGAATTAAATTCCGGCCTGCCGTTCGCGTGGCGCGGCCGGCCCGGCGGCAGACCCTTGATGTTCGCCACGCAGATCGTTTTGCGCCGGGCGTCGAAGGCAATCGCGCCGGGAAACCAGCCGACGGGAATCAGGCCGAGCAATTGGGAGGCGCCGGGTTTGAATTGAAAAATCGCGACGGCGTTTTGCGTGCCATTGCAGACGAAAAGTTTTTTGCCGGAGCGGTCAAACGCGAGCGCGTTGGGCTGCGCGCCGAACGGATCGCCGGGCTGCTGCCGCGCGCAGATCGTCTCGACGATTTTGTCCGTGCGCGTGTCAATGACGCTCAAGGTGTCGCTGCCCGCGTTGGCCACGACCAGCCAGCGGCCGCCCGGCGCGAGCGCGAGCGCCGAGGCGTGCAGGCCGGTGAGAATTTCCAGTTGGGCTGAATTGGTGGCGGAATTCTGGTGGAGATCAATCACTGAAACGGAGCCTTCGCTGGCAATGCTGCGAGCGTCCACCCGGACGTGCGTGCCGCGACCAGCCGGCCCGGTGACGCTGTTCGCATCCGGCCGGCGTCCGCCCCAGTTGCTCACGTAAACTTTCCGGCCGGCCAGCGCGACCTCGAAGGGCGCGAAGCCAACGTCCCAGGTCCGCAGCAGGCGGCCCGTCGCCGCGTCCAGTTCGGCGAGGCGGTTGGAAAGATTCAGCACGACGTAAAGTTTTTTGCCGTCGCGCGAAACGGCAAGGCCGGCGGGGATTTCGTTCGTGCGACCCTTGGCGGTGACGGGCGGCAGCGGAATCGTGAAGAGCGGGGAAATTTTCCGGTCGTTGCCGACGCCAAACACCTTGATGTCACCGTTCACGTTTGCCAGATAAATCCGCGCGCCGTCAGGGGAAAAAGCCAGGCCCGTGAAGCTGACCTGCGACGTCTCGTCGGGGTCGAGAATTTCCGGCGAGGCGGGCACCGGTTGCAACACCGTTTCGGAAAGAAAGGGAACGCGCTGCAAAATTTTCCCCGTCGCCGGATCAAGGGCGACCAGTTCGTGCGTCAGCCCGGCGGTCACGAGCGTTGCCCCGTCCGGACTGAGGGCGAGCACCTGCGGCCTCAGGCCGGGAAGGCTGATGAACATTCCGGCGGGCGTGAGGATTTGATTGGCCGGCGTGACGAAGCGATTGGTGCCGGCGGCCCCGACCGCGGCGGTCGTGGCTTCAAACATTTCCGCAGCAGTTCCCGGCGACGACAGGTAAAAGAGGGCGAGGGCGAAGGCACCAAACATTCGACCATTGACGGTGGTTTTCATGGTGCAAAAGAATGGCCGGGGCGCGGATGTTTGAGCAACACCAAATTCTGTGCGCGCCGACTGCGGGCGGGTCCAGTGTTGAAGCTCGAAGCCGTTCGGATTCGTCCCGTTGATTGGTGCAGCGTCGAGTCGTGCGACTCACTCCACCGGCATGCTCTTGGCGAGGTTGCGGGGCTTGTCCATGCGCACTTCGGTGACGTGCTGTTTCGCGCCGTTGACCAGGGCCAGAAATCCGGGTGAATGATTCATGCCGCCAAAGTGAAGCCGGGCCGGGGAGTGGTCAAAACAATTTTCCGGCGGGTCTTGGATTCGGGTGTCTTTTTTCCTTGCGGCGGGGGCGGGTTTGGCAAAGAGTTCTACTGCCGGGGCACAACGCCAACGGGAAACCAAATCAAATCAACACCCAGAAACACTCACCAAAATATAATTTAGCGTAGCACGGCTACGGTCTTTGTAGAAAACCGCGAATTTTCAAGAATGGAGACTCAGCCCAAGCACGCGCCAGTCGGCGCGGCTTGGAGCATTCTCCATTCAGGCGCTTCGCGGTGCCTCTACAAAGGGTGCGACAAGTTCGCGCCCTTTTGTTTCCGTAAGTGGTGTTGCGTTGAGCAACCAAATGGAAACAAACATGAAAACCCTCAAAACCGTTCTGACCACCGCCATTCTCGGCGCGCTTCTCACCACCAGCCACGCCGCAACCATCCGGGTGCCGCAAGACCAGTCCACAATCGCAGCCGCCGTCGCCGCAGCAAGCCCCGGCGATTCGATCCTGATCGCTGACGGGACTTTTAGTGAACACGGTATCATGCTGACTAAGCCGCTTACGCTCGCATCAGTGCATGGCAGTTCGGCGACAACCGTGGATGGCCAAAACCTGGGAGGCATTTTTCAGATTAATCAACCCAATACCAACAAAGTGACGATCAGCGGACTAACCATCAAGTATGGCGACGTTCGTGGTGGTTGGGCGACAATCCGGCGAGTGTCAGGTATACTCGAAGTTCGCGACTGTATTTTTGAGCAAAATTATTGCAATGGTGGCGTTATAGACGCAAGAGGGGCTGCTGATTATTCGATCTTGGAACCTGACAAAACTCGCGTGATTGACTGCGTATTCCGCAACAACTCAGCGGAGAACTATGCAGGTGTACTGGGCGTCACTGCGACAAGGTGCCTATTTTACGGTAACACTGGGTGGAA
>JAYWBR010000231.1:0-5160 GCA_043781315.1 Verrucomicrobiota bacterium
GCGCTGCCGCCAAACGCGCTGGTGTTTTGATGCAGCGTTTGTTTCGGGACGTTCTTCAGAAAATTCTCGAACGCCATCATGCTCGACGCGCTGCGAAAAATATTGTGACAGATTTCCGTTTTGATGTTGACCATCAGTTCGTCGAAAATCTTGAAGGCTTCCGTCTTGTATTCAATGAGTGGATCGCGCTGGCCGTGGGCGCGCAGGCCGATGCTGTGCCGCAGGCTGTCCATCTCGTAAAGATGTTCCTGCCACATCCGGTCAATTGCGCTGAGAATGGTGTAACGTTCCACTTCCTTGAGCGCCTCCGGCTTTTCAAAGCTGACCTTGAGGTCGTAAGCCTTGCGGACGCCTTCGGAAATAAAATTGCAGACGGCGAACTGTTCGGGGCTGAGTCCGTCATACACGGAACCGGCCACCGGCTGCTCGTTGCCGGCCTTCGCGGCTTTGACAATTTCCTCCTCGGGAATACCGAGCGGAAAATTCAAGTTCACCCAGTCGGACAATCCACGCACTTTCCACGCGCCCGAATCCAAATCACCGGCAGTGAACTGCTCGGTCTTCTGGATGACCACTTCCTCCATGATGTCCATGAGGCGGTCGCGCACGTCGGCGGCGCGGATGATCTCATTGCGGAAGCCGTAGATGACTTCGCGCTGCTTGTTCATCACGTCGTCGTATTCGAGCGTGCGCTTGCGCTGCTGGAAGTTGTGGCCCTCAACGCGTTTCTGCGCGGTCTGGATGGAACGGTTGAGCAACGGATGCTCCAGTTCCTGGCCTTCTTCGAGACCCATCTTCTCCATGTATTTCACGATGCGGTCCGAACCAAACAGCCGCATCAGATCGTCTTCGAGTGAGATAAAAAAGTGCGAGGAACCCGGATCGCCTTGCCGCGCGCAACGTCCGCGCAACTGCCGGTCAATGCGCCGCGATTCGTGGCGTTCCGTCGCGAGCACATGCAGGCCGCCCAGCTCCGGCACGCCCGCGCCGAGTTTGATGTCCGTGCCACGACCCGCCATGTTCGTAGCGATGGTGACGGCCCCGCGCTGGCCAGCGCGCGCGATGATCTCGGCTTCCTGTTGATGGAACTTCGCGTTGAGGACGGAATGGATGATCCCTTCCTTCTTCAACATGCGGGAAAGCATTTCGCTGACTTCCACGGAAATGGTGCCGACGAGAATCGGCCGGCCTTTCGCGTGAACCTCTTTGATTTCCTTGAGCGCGGCGGCGTATTTCTCGCGGCGGGTTTTATAGACAGAATCGTTGCCATCCTTGCGGGCAATCGGACGATTGGTTGGAATCACGAGCACGCCGAGTTTGTAAATGTCGAAAAATTCCTGCGCCTCAGTTTCTGCGGTGCCGGTCATGCCCGCGAGTTTTTGATAGAGGCGGAAATAATTTTGAATCGTGATCGTCGCGAGCGTCTGCGTTTCGCGTTCGATGGCAACCTGCTCCTTCGCTTCAACAGCTTGATGCAAACCGTCGCTCCAGCGGCGGCCCGTCATGAGGCGGCCCGTATTTTCATCCACGATGATGACCTTGTTGTCCTGCACGACGTATTGCACGTCTTTCTGATACAGGCAGTAGGCCTTGAGCAATTGCGAAATGGCGTGGATGCGCTGTGCTTTCGCTTCAAATTCCTGCTGCATCTTGGTCTTGGCTTCGATGCGTTTGCGCGGATCGGTTTCGGGGCCGACGTCAATATCGTGCAGCGCCGTAGTCAAATCCGGCAGCATGAACGCATCGGGATCTTTCGGGCTGAGAAAGTTGCGGCCCTTCTCGGTCAGGTCCGCTTCGTGGCTCTTCTCGTCCATCGCGAAGAAGAGTTGTTCCTTCTCGGCGTAGAGATCGGTCTTCTTCTGGTCAGCGTGCAGGGACAACTCCGCCTGGTTCATCAGCCGCTGGTGGACGGGATTTTCCAGCAGCTTCATCAGCCCCTCGGATTTCGGCGTGCCGGTTTTGACGCGGAACATCAGCAGGCCGGCTTCCTTCTCGATGGCGTCGGCGTTCTGCACGTTCGAGCCGTCGGTCGGATTTAATTTTTTGAGCAGTTCCTCGGCTTCGGTGAGGTAGCGGTTGCACAGCCGTTCCTGCGCGTGAAAAATGGATTCCACCTGCGGACGGAACTGGCCGTACTGCTCGTCGTAGGTGATGACCGCCGGCCCGCTGATGATGAGCGGCGTGCGGGCTTCATCCACGAGAATCGAGTCCACTTCGTCCACGATGGCGAAGTAATGGCCGCGTTGAACCTGGTCTTCCTTGCGCGTGGCCATGCCGTTGTCACGGAGGTAATCGAAGCCGAACTCAGCATTGGTGCCGTAAGTGATGTCGCAACCGTATTGCTCACGGCGGACTTGCGGCGACTGGTCATGAAGAATGCAGCCGACAGTGAGGCCGAGAAATTTATAGACCGCGCCCATCCATTCGCTGTCGCGGGCGGCGAGGTAATCATTGACGGTGACGACGTGGACGCCGCGACCGGTGAGGGCGTTGAGATAAACCGGGAACGTGCCGACGAGCGTCTTGCCTTCGCCGGTGGCCATTTCCGCGATCTTCCCGGAATGCAGGCCGTAACCGCCGAGGAGCTGGACATCGAACGGCACCATCTCCCAGCGCAGCGGATGGCCGCGCACGATCACGTCCGTGCCGCACAGCCGACGGCAGGTGTTCTTCACGACGGCGAAGGCTTCAGGGAGAATCTCGTCGAGGCGGCGTTTGAGTTCGGCGTTGTCCTCAATCTTGGAAAGCTCTTCCTTCCACGCGGCCGTCTTCTGCTGGAGCGCGTCGTCGGGAAGTTTTTGCAGTTCGGCTTCCAGCTCGTTGGCGCGCGCCACCATGGGCCGCATGCGTTTGAGTTCGCGGTCGTTTTTCGAGCCGATGATTTTTTTGACAATAAAACCTATCATGATTGCTTTTGAAAAAGCGCTTTACGCTACGTGAACAGGGGTTAATCGTCAAAACTTAAACCAATCAATTTTGGCAGCCCCTCGAAGCCGGACGACCAACGCTGCCAGTATTTTTCCACCATGCGCCAAAGGGGACAAAAAAACTTTCAGCCAGGACTTCATTCCGCCGATTCAAAGAGGCAATTGCTGGAGAATCCCGGTGATGACGGTTAAATGTTGCGGGCTGGCACGAAACCAGCAGGAATTTTTATTTAGCGCACGCTTTCGTGATGCAATATCGTGGCCGCGCCTAATCGGTTGAACCAGATTGGAAATTGAAACTGAAAACTATGTCGAAGAAACCGCTCACCAACAAAGAACTGACCGAACTGACTGCGGGCTTGCACAAGCTCGCCAAAAATCTCTGGTGGACCTGGGACCAGCAGGCGCAGGAAATCTTCAACGAACTTTCCCCGCGCGGCTGGCAGAACCTCTACCACAACGCCGTGGCCGTGCTGCATGAGGTTTCCGATTACGAACTGCGCGTCCGCCTCCAAAACCCCGAGTTCGGCGACCGCGTCCGCGCTGTGCTGCAAGCGTTCGACGCCTACATGAACGACAAGTCCACCTGGGCTTCTAAAAATGCGCCCGCGCTGAAAAAGAATCCCGCCGCTTATTTCTCCGCCGAGTTCGGTTTCCATGAAACGCTGCCCATCGCTGCCGGCGGCCTCGGCATTCTCGCCGGCGACCACACCAAAGCCGCCAGCGATCTCGGCCTCGGCTTCGTCGGCATCAGCCTGTTCTACCGCGAAGGTTATTTTCAGCAGGCCATTGATGCGAACAACTGGCAGACGGAATACTACAATCTGCTCAACCCGAACAATCTTCCGGTCGAGCCGGTGTTGAACGACAAGGGCGAACCGGTCATCTGCTCGGTGGAAGTCGCCACCGACTCGGTCTCTTTCCGCGCCTGGCGCGTCAACGTCGGCCGCGTGCCGATCTATCTTCTGGACGCGAACCTCCCGCAGAACGAACAGCACTTCCGCGATCTCACCCTGCGCGTCTATGGCGGCGACAGCACCACGCGCATCATGCAGGAAATGCTGCTCGGCATCGGCGGCGTGCGTTTGCTCCGCGCGCTGGGCATCGCGCCGTCCACGTTCCACATGAACGAGGGCCACGCGGCATTTCTCACACTCGAACTCATCCGCGAAAAAACTGCCGCCGGCAAAAAACTCGACGAGGCCCAGGATCAAACCCGGACGGAATGTATTTTCACGACGCACACGCCGGTGGAAGCCGGCCACGACCGCTTCACTTCCGGCCTGATGGATTACGCGATGCAAAAGTATCGCTCGCAGCTCCCCTACTCCGCCAACGATCTCATGGGCCTGGGCCGCGTGAAACCCAGCGACAGCAACGAACCCTTCTGCATGACCGTGCTTGCGCTGAAGTTTTCCCGCGCCGCCAACGCCGTCAGCGAACTGCATGGCCAGGTCAGCCGTCACATGTGGCAGTGCCTCTATCCCGGCAAGAAGGTTGAGGAGGTTCCCATCGGCCATATCACCAACGGCATTCATCTGCTCGGCTGGATGAAAGGCCCGGTGCGGAAATTCTGGCGGCGCAAACTCATCGGCAACCACGACACCGCCCTGCTGCCGAAAGTCAGCGGCGCGTACGATTGGGGTGCGCAAATTAATTCCCCCGAATTCTGGCAGAAAATCCTCGATCCCGAATTCATCTCCGACGAGGAACTCTGGGCGTTGCGCGCCAACCTGCGCCGCGAGCTGATCGAATTCTGCCGCCGCCGCCTGCTCATCCAAGGCCAGCGCCTTTCCCACGGCGATTACATCGTCTTCGATTCCCTGCTCAACCCGGACGCGCTGACCATCGGCTTCGCCCGCCGCTTCGCCACCTACAAACGCGCGCCGCTGATTTTCCAGCAGCTTGAAAAAATCGTCGGCCTCACCCGCGACAAGGCCCGCCCCGTCCAGTTCGTCTTTGCCGGCAAGGCCCATCCGCGCGACGACGACGGCAAGCGCTATATCCAGCACATCATTCACCTCAGCAAATACAGCGACCTCAAAGGCAGCCTAGTGTTCGTTGAGAACTATGACATTCACGTCGCGCGGCAGATGGTTTCCGGCTGCGACATCTGGTTAAACAACCCGCGCCGTCCGCTCGAAGCCTCCGGCACCAGTGGCATGAAGGCCGGCTGCCACGGCGGCATGAACCTGAGCATCCTCGACGGCTGGTGGCGCGAAGGCTACGACGG
>JAYWBR010000232.1:0-5145 GCA_043781315.1 Verrucomicrobiota bacterium
TTTTGTGGAGTTCCGCGACCAGCCCGCCGCCGCGCTGTTCGCCGGTGATGCCGCGCCCGCCTACAGTTACAGTTGGGATTGGGCCACGCTCGGTGGCGGAACGGGCTACCTGCCTGACACCAGTTATCTGGGCGCGGGCAAAGGCGTGACGACGCCGTGGCGCTGGGTGGACATGATGTATTCGCCGCCGACGGACTTGACGGGTGTGAACGCCTGGATGACGAACTCCATCCGCGCCACGAATTTTTTCAATCCGGTCCAGCGCGCCTTCCGCACCACGGCGCTGCTGCGCGGCACCAATTCGTATGCGCTCATTGTGGACGACATCCAGAAGGACAGCAGCCCGCATACTTACGACTGGTCGGCGAACACCATCGGCGTTGATTCGAACAACGGTTTCGCCGATCCGGTCACGGATGTTTCGTTTGTTTCTGCGCCGGATGCCACGAACGCCGTTCTGTATCACGCCGCCGACACCAACGGCTATCAGCCGCGTTTGCTGCTGCGGGTGCTGGATGCCCAGGGCAACGCCAGCCCGGTTCAAATCGTGGACGAAATAAACGCGCAAGGAACTCATGTGCGGCGAATCGTCGTTTCCCGCAGCAACGTCGTCGCGCCGGATTTCAAAATCCTTCTCTTTCCGCATCTCGCGGGCGATGCGCTGCCGGTCACGACTTGGAGCAACAACGTCCTGACCGTGCAGATGTCGAGCGGCCAGCTTGACCGGATTTATTTCAGCACCAACGCCGACGGTCGCACGCGCCTCCAGACTTATCGCATCGCCGGGCAAGGCGCGGTGGCAACGGTTCCGAGCCTCACCGCGACGGCAGGCGTGGCGCAAGTTTCACTGAACTGGAGCGCTTCGCCCGGCGCGACGGGCTACGTTCTGAAAGTTTCCACGAACAGCGGCGCGGCGTATTCGCTAGTCGTCAGCAACTTCGTCGGGACAAGTTTCACGCAGACGAATTTGCTGCCAGGCACGAATTACACCTACGTCATCGCCGCACTCAACACGAACGGCGTGAGCGAAGATTCCGCACCGGCCAACGCCGCGCCGTCCGCCGCCGTCGCCACGCCGCCCACCATCTCGGGCATCCAGATCATCGGCGGCAATCTCGTCGTCACTGGCACGAACGGCACGGCGGGCGCAAATTATTCCGTGCTGACGTCAACGAATCTCGCGTTGTTGCTGACGAATTGGAACGTGGTTTCCACCAATCAATTCGGGCCGGGCGGCGCGGTGAACTTTACGAATCCGCTGAATCCTAATTCGCCTGCGACGTTCTTCCGCCTGCGCGTGCCGTGATGCGTGCCGCAAAACGACACGTCCACGCCGCAAGTTGCGCCCTGTCCAAACCGCGCTTTTTGGTTTTAATTACAGCCATGTCCCAGAACTCTCAGAGCGCGAATCGTCCCCATGCCGCTACGAAAGTGGCCATGTGTGCCTTTTTCCCGCTGGTCGTGCTGGTTTTGCTTTTCGTTTTCGCCGCGCCCTGCGCCCAGGCTAAAGTCCGTCTGCCGTCGGTTTTCGCCGATCATCTGGTGCTGCAACGCGCCGCGGCGGTGACGGTCTGGGGCTTGGCGGATGCGGGCGAAAACATCACGGTGGAATTTGCCGGACAAAAAAAAACGGCGACGGCCGGCGCGGATGGAAAATGGAAATTGCAGCTCGCGCCCATGCCCGCCAGCGCCGAGCCGCGCGAACTCACGGTGACGGGCAAAGATTCCCGCGTAAAAATTTCTGACGTGCTGGTCGGCGATGTCTGGCTCGCGGGCGGACAGTCGAACATGGGCTTCCCGCTCAACTCCGCGCACAACGCCGCGGAAGAACTGCCGAAGGCGGATGACTCACAGTTGCGTTTCTTTCTCGTGAAAACCAAGACCGCTGCCGAACCGCAAGCCGATTGCACCGGAAGCTGGCAGTTGAGCACGCCAGCGAGCGCCAAAAACTTTTCCGCCGTCGCGTATTTTTTTGCGCGCGAAATCCGGCGCGACCAGAAAGTTCCCGTCGCCGTGCTGCAAGCACCGTGGGGCGGCACGGACATCGAGACCTGGATCAGCCTCGACGGCTTGAAAAAATATCCGCCGCTGACCAAACCGCTGGAGCACTGGGAAAAGGCGTTGGCAGATTACGAAAAAATCAAGGCCGACCCGCAGGCGGTCGCCGATTACGAAAAAGATTTGAAGCAGTGGCAGGCCGAAGTTGCGCCGGCTTACAACGCGCTTCTGAAAAAATACAACGAGGACAAGGCGGCGGGCAAAGACGTCGGCGCGAAACCGCAGCCGTCGCGCCTCGAGCCGTCGAATCCTGATCCAATGGGGATGCCCAGTCCGTCGCGCCGCCCCAGCACGCCGACGGTGAATTTCAACGGCATGATTGCGCCGCTTGTGCCGTATGCGGTGCGCGGCGTCATTTGGTATCAGGGCGAAAACAACGGCGGGCGCGGATGGGAATACCGCGAATTGTTTCCGCGCTTGATTGAAGACTGGCGCAATCAGTGGACCAAAAGCGGCGGCGCGGATTTTCCGTTTTTGTTTGTTCAGTTGCCGAATAACGGTCCCGACACTTCACCGGTCGCGGAGAGCGGCTGGCCGTGGCTGCGCGAGGCGCAGTTGCTGACGCTGCAAAAAGTCCCGCGCACCGGCATGGCGATCACGATTGATGTGGGCAATCCCAAAGACGTGCATCCGGCGGACAAGATTGACGTGGGCCACCGGCTCGCACTTATCGCGCGGAAAAATGTTTATGGCGAAAACGTCGTCGCGTGCGGACCGGTGTTTCAAGATTTCACAATTGAAGGCGGGAAAGTCCGGGTGAAATTTAGCGAAACGGACGGCGGCCTAGCCATCGGCCAGCAGCCGTGGCTCGCGCCGGGGGTGCAGCCGTTTCCAAAAGACAAGCTGATTGGATTTTTTATCGCGGGTGAGGACAAGAAGTGGATTGAAGCCGACGCGAGCATTGACGGCGACAGCGTGATTATTTCAAGCGCTCAATTGCCGAAGCCGGTGGCGGTGCGCTATGGCTGGGCAAACTCGCCGCGCTGCAATCTATACAACCGCGAAGGTCTGCCTGCCTCACCGTTTCGCACGGATGACTGGCCGCCCGGCATAAGCAAATGAACGCAATAATTTTTCCCGATTGAACAAAACCCATCCAACTCAAACTCCCATGAATGTCAAAACTCGTTCGGTCTCGCTCAAATATTTCACCCTCAATTTCACCATTGCTCTGGCGGCGCTGCTGATTGCCGGCAACACCTACGCGGCGTCTGGCAATAAGCTAGCCACCGCCACCATGAACATCGGCACCACCGACTGGAGCGCGTCGATGACGACCGGTGACACGGGAACGTTCGACAACACCGCCGCCGCCATCACGCCGACCCAACTGTCGACGATGGACTTGGGCAGCGCCAATATTTCCATCCTGGCGCTCGTGTTCAAAAACAATCTGCAGGGGCCGTGGACCATCGGCAGCAGCGGCGGCAAGTATCTCCAGCTCAACCAGAGTTCCGTTTTATTCCGCAACGGCTTGACGCCCAATACCAGCATTGACATGAGCGCTCCCAACCAAAACGGCATCTTCAACTGCCCGCTCGTGATCGGCGGCAACGTTGGCCCGAACAACCAGCAATTCAATGTTTCTAACACTTACAGTCTGACGTTCAACAACACTATCGCCAACGGCGCGAACACGTTCACCCTCGCCGGCGCGGGCAACTACTTTTTCGGGAGCAACATCGTCAGCACCGCCGCTACCGCCGGCATGACGATGAACGGGACGGGAACCGCCACCTTCACCACGTCGAACACCTACGCCGGTTTGTTGACTTTGAATTCCGGCACTTTCGCCTTGGCCGGAGCCAGCGGGGCTTTGAATACCACGAACATATTTTTCAATGGCGGCAAGCTGTTGCTGGATAATTCAGTGGTGAACAATAACAATCGTCTCCCGGCCAATCAAATGGCGGGGATCGGCAACAGTTCGGAACTCTTCCTGTTGGGAAATGCCAGCGCCAACACCGCCGAAGCCATGAACACTTTGGCTATTTCCAACAGCACGGCGATTATCACCGTGAGTCAGACCAATGCCGCGCAGACGACGGTTTTGGCCGCCGGCGCGTTCGCCCGGTCGGTCAACGGGACGGTGCTGGTGCGCGGCGACAGTCTCGGCTTGCAGGCGGGCCGGGCTCAAATCACCTTGACCAATACTGGCGGTTTGACCCTGGTGGGTAACGCCACGCTCAACGCGACCGCCACCTCCGACACCACGAAAACCGTAAAAGTGGTGCCTTACATGATCGGTGACACCAACTCGACCGGCAGCGGCACCACCTTCGTCACTTACGACACCACTTTCGGTCTGCGGCCTTTGAACACGGCAAACCAGTTCACCAATCTGAACGCGGCTTATGTGACTCCCGCCATTCGTGAAAACGCCTTGGGCGGAACTGTTACGCTCGCGAACAGCGTCACCAACAACTCGCTGCTGTTCAATGCGGGTGGGACGCTGAGTGGCACCAGCACCGCCTTGGCCGTGGACAGCGGTTTGGTGGCCATCTTGGGCGGGACCACCGCAACCATCAACACCAGCATCACGAGCCTGATTTTGGGTAATGGCTCCTGGAACGAAGGCGAACTTTTTGCCACCACCGGCAACACGCTTACTGTCAATCCACCCATCACCGTCACCGGCAACGGTGGACTTACCAAGGGCGGAGCCGGCACGGTCGTCTGCGCCGGCAACAATGTATATGGCGGCATGACCAGCGTGAACGACGGCACTTTGACGCTCGGCACCGGCACCGGCAACGGCAATTTGCCGGGCACCAATGTGTGGATCGCGCCGAGTGCGAACCTGGCAGTGAACATTCCGAATACCACCAACACCATCAAAGGCTGGGTTGACGGCGGCGGAATTTTGAAGAACAACGGTGCGTCCAGCGCACTTATCCTGAATCAGCCGGCAGGTTCTTATCTCATCAAGGACTTTGCTGGTGTCAGCGGCAGCACAATCGTGCTGGGCGGCGCGGCGAATGCCACCACCACGCTCCCTGTGGGCGGCAATCCCGGACTTGGTGGGAATTCTCCCGGCATGACACTCGATTTCACCGGCGGTAATTGGCTTTTTACCGGGGACAATAA
>JAYWBR010000233.1:0-5134 GCA_043781315.1 Verrucomicrobiota bacterium
CGGCGCAGGCGCGTGCGGGTGTCGCTGCGGCCAAAGCCGTCCGTGCCGAGTGTCGTCAAGCCGCCTGGAACCCACGGCGCAATCTGGTCGGGCACGATCCGCATATTGTCGGACACGGCCACGAACACGCCTTGCTCTTTCGCGAGCAGGTCTTGCACGTAGGAGGTTTTTGGCGTCGCGGTCGGATGCAGCATGTTCCAGCGCTGGCAGCGCAGCGCGTCGTTGCGGAGGGACTTGTAGTTCGTCGCGCTCCACACGTCGGCGGAGACACCGTAGCGTTCGGCGAGAATTTCCTGCGCCTTGAGCGCGGAGTTGATGATCGGGCCGCTGCCGAAAATATGCGCCTTGATTTTTTTGTCGGCGGCTCCGGCTTTGAAGCGGTACAACCCTTTCAAGATTCCGTCTTCCACGCCGGGCGGCATCGCGGGCATGAGATGGTTTTCGTTGTAGAGCGTCAGGTAGTAGAACACGTCCTCGCCGTCCACGAACATGCGCTTCATGCCGTCGGCAATGATGATCGCGAGTTCGTAGGCGAACGCCGGGTCGTAGGTGATCAGCGTCGGAATGGTGCTGGCGAGAATCAGGCTGTGGCCGTCCTGATGTTGCAGACCTTCGCCATTGAGCGTCGTGCGGCCGGAAGTTGCGCCGAGCATGAAGCCCTTGGCCTTGATGTCGCCGGCGAGCCACATCTGGTCGCCGATGCGTTGCGGGCCGAACATCGAGTAGTAGATGTAGAACGGAATCATGTGCTGCCCGTGCGTGGCGTAGCTGGTGCCCGCCGCGACGAACGACGCAATGGAACCGGCCTCGGTGATGCCTTCTTCGAGAATCTGCCCGTCCTTCGCCTCGTGATAGTAGAGCAAGGACTTGATGTCCACCGGCTCGTAAAGCTGGCCTTTCGGGGAGTAGATGCCGATCTCGCGGAAAAGCGCATCGAGTCCGAACGTCCGCGCCTCGTCGGGAATGATCGGCACGATGTTGCGGCCAATCGTCTTGTTGCGCAGGAGCGTGGTGAGCAGGCGCACGAAACCCATCGTGGTGGAAACTTCCTGCGCCCCGGAGCCTTTGAGAAATTCGGCGAAGGCTTCGCGCTTGGGCACGTCCAGCGGCGGCGCGGTGACTTTGCGTTCGGGCACAAAACCGCCGACGGCCTGGCGCCGTTCGAGCAGGTATCTAATTTCGGGACTGTCCGCCGGCGGACGATAGAACGGCGTCTCGGCAATGACATCGTCGCTGACCGGAATCTTGAAGCGGGCGCGGAATTCGCGCAGCTCCTTCTCGTTCATTTTTTTCTGCTGATGCGAAATATTGCGGCCTTCGCCGGCTTCCCCGAGGCCGTAACCCTTGATGGTCTTGGCGAGAATGACCGTGGGCTGGCCCTTGTGTTCCGTCGCGGCTTTGTAGGCGGCATAGACTTTTTTCGTATCGTGTCCGCCGCGCAGGAGCTTGGTGATCTGCTCGTCGGTCAGATGCTGAACCAGCTTGAGCAGCTCGGGATATTTGCCGAAGAAATGTTTGCGCGTGTAGCTGCCGGGTTCGACGGAGTATTTCTGGTAGTCGCCGTCAATGGCTTCCTCCATGCGCTTGAGCAGCAGGCCGCTCGTGTCCGCTGCGAGGAGATCATCCCAATCACTGCCCCAGATGACTTTGATGACATTCCAGCCCGCGCCGCGGAAAAGCGATTCGAGTTCCTGGATGATCTTGCCGTTGCCGCGCACGGGGCCGTCGAGGCGCTGGAGATTGCAGTTGATGACCCAGACGATGTTGTCGAGGTTTTCGCGCGCGGGCAGCGTGATCGCGCCGAGGCTTTCCGGTTCGTCGGTTTCGCCGTCGCCGAGAAACGCCCAGACCTTCTGCTCCTCGCCGGTGATGAAGCCGCGCGCTTTCAGGTAGCGGTTGAAGCGCGCCTGGTAGATGGACATGATCGGGCAAAGACCCATCGAGACGGTCGGGAACTGCCAGAAATCCGGCATGAGATACGGATGCGGATAAGACGAAAGCCCGCCGCCTTCGGCGAGTTCCTGACGGAAATTTTGCAGATGCTTTTCCTCCAGCCGGCCTTCGAGAAAAGCCCGCGCATAAACTCCGGGCGTGGCGTGGCCTTGAAAATAAACCAGGTCGCCCATGAAATTTTCCGTGCGCCCGCGAAAGAAATGGTTGAAGGCCACTTCGTACAGCGTCGCAGCGGAAGCATAGGTGGAGATGTGGCCGCCGACGTTGGTGGTCGAGTTCGCTTTGACAACCATTGCCATCGCGTTCCAGCGGATGAGGCTCTTGATGCGGACTTCCATCTGCCAGTCGCCGGGGAATTCCGGCTGTTCTTCGAGCGGGATGGAATTCACGTACGGCGTGCTGACCGGGCGCGGCGCGGCCACGCCGGCGGCGTGGAGTCGCTTGGTGATGCTGCTCAAAAATTGCGCGGTCTTTTCCGGACCTTGCTGGGTCAGCGAGATTTCGAGGAGGGCTTCCAGTGACGCGAGAACTTTGTCACCGTCGCCGTTGGGCAACGCATGTGACGACGAAGCTTTTTCTTTTTTTGATGCTTTCAATGTATTACTCAGTTCAAATGCAATTAACGGGAAAATTCGACTTGCGGGTTGCGACTCCGGCAAGGCGCAGATTAAAGCCAACCCGGCCGCCGTACGCCAGCCAAAATTCGTGGCGGCGACGCCTCGTCGCCGAAAGGTGGTCGCGACGCCCTCGTCGCGCGGCCCAGGCAGCGCGCCTGCCGGTGGACTGACTTTGCTGGCGACGAGGCGTCGCCAGCACCTTTTGCGACGCGGCGTCGCCGCCACGCACGATGAACTTTCTGGATCTGACCTTCGCCACGCCCGCCGAAAATCTCGCCGCCGACGAAGCCCTGCTGGACTGGTGCGACGAGACAGGCGGCCCGGAGATTCTCCGCTTCTGGGAGCCGCGCGAACCTTTCGTTGTCGTCGGTTACGCCAACAAGGTTGCGACCGAAGTCCACGCGGCCGCCTGCGCGGAAAATAAAATCCCGATCCTGCGCCGTTGCAGCGGCGGCGGCACCGTACTGCAAGGCCCGGGGGTTTTGAATTATTCACTGATCCTGAAAATTGACGCCGGCAGTCCGCTGGCGGGCATCACTTCGGCCAACCGCTTCATCATGGAACGCAACCGGGCGGCGGTGGAGGCGGAAGTCAGAAGTCAGAAGTCAGAAGTCAGAATTTCCGTCAGCGGCCACACGGATTTGGCGCTCCACACTCCGCACTCCGCACTCCGCACTCCATTGAAGTTTTCCGGCAACGCCCAGCGTCGCAAAAAAAGCCACCTGCTCTTTCACGGCACCTTCCTGTTAAACTTTGATTTGACGCTCGTCGAAAAATTTCTCGCCATGCCTTCCCTGGAGCCGGATTACCGGCAGGGCCGCCCCCATGCGGACTTCATCACCAACCTGCCCGTTGGCGCGGCGGCGGTGAAACAAGCGCTGTGCGTCGCCTGGGCCGCCTCGCAGCCGCTGGAAAACTGCCCGCACGAACGGATTCAGTCGCTGGCGCGTGACAGATATGTGACGAACGGGTGGAACTTCAAATTTTAGCGAACGAAAAAGTTGCCGCGTTGTCATTACCTTGAAGATGCAAACCCTGCCATCATGCAAACCGGAATATGAATTGCTCTTTGACGCCGGAACGTGCTTTTGGCATACAATGCACGTTCCGTCTGCACAGAATTGCACAGTCTGAAAACATTGAAACTGAAATCGAACTATGAAACTCCAAAAATCCGTTAAAAACTCCCCCACCAAAAAAAATCCCTTCACCGCGACCGCCGCCCCGGCCAAGGTTGTGGCCAAGCTCGTCGTGGAATCCAAACCCGTGTCCGTCAAAGCCAGCGCGCCCGTTGTAACCGCGCCAGTCGCCAAGGCAGCACCCGCGCCGGTCGCGGAAGCCAAACCCATCGCCAAAGCCAGCCGCAGCGCCACCATCGAAGCCAAGATTGACGTGGGCTTCGGCAACACGCTCTACCTGCGAGGCGAAGGCAAAGGACTCAATTGGAACCAGGGCATTCCGCTCACCAACGTGGACGGCTCCACCTGGCAGTGGTCCGGCGAGGCCGACGAGAAGTTGAAAGTCAAACTGCTCTTGAACGACGCCGTCTGGGCAAAAGGCGAAGACCTCGTCGTCGCACCCGGCCAAAAATTGCAGATCGCGCCGGCGTTCTAAACGCCGCTCCAGGCCAGTGACCGCAGACGAGCGTGCCAGCACCGGGCGCTCGTTTTTTATTTCCGGTAAGGACGCGTTCCACCGCGTCCCATTCCGGAAAAATCGGACGCGGTGGAACGCGTCCCTACCAATCACTCCGCACCATTTGTCGGCGATCCCAAGCCGTCGTTCATGATGATGATGAGCGGCCAAAACATCGCGATCACGATGCTCCCCACAATCACCGCCAGAAACACAATCATGATCGGCTCCAGCAGCGACGTCATCGAACTCACCGCGTTGTCCACCTCATCGTCATAGTTGTCCGCCACCTTCATCAGCAAATCCGGCAACGCGCCGGTCTGCTCGCCCACGTCCACCATCCCCGCGACCATTGCCGGAAAAACCTTCGACGCCTTCAACGGCGCGGACACGGTTTCCCCCTCCTTGACGCTGTCGTGAATCGTTGAAATCACATTGGCGACGATCACGTTGCCGACCGTCTCGCGCACGATCATCAACGCCTGAAGAATCGGCACGCCATTTTGCAGCAACGTCCCCAGCGTCCGCGCAAATCGCGAAATGGAAATTTTCCGAAACACCGGCCCTAAAATCGGCGCCTTCAACTTGAACTGGTCGAACGCCGCCCGGCCCCACTTCGTCCGCAGCGCAAACCCAAACGCCACGCCCAGCAGCAGCATTCCGACCCCCACCATCACGAAATGACTCCGCACCGCCTGGCTTATGGTCATCACGAACTGCGTGAACACCGGCAGCGGTTTGCCATTGAGCAGGCCTGCGAAAACTTCCTGGAATTTAGGGATCACATAAATCGTCAGCAACGCGAGGATGCCCGTCGCCACCACCAGCACCGACACCGGATAAAACATCGCCGCTTTCACCTTGCCCTTGATCTTCTGCGCCTTTTCCATGAACTCCGCCAGCCGCCGCAGCGTGATCTCCAGCGCGCC
>JAYWBR010000234.1:0-5132 GCA_043781315.1 Verrucomicrobiota bacterium
CGGCACGGTCGGCGTGTTCGGCGGCCACACGGATTTTACGGACGCGCGGCGCTTCTGGGATTTCCGCTCGCTCGGTCACGGCGACATCAACTTCGAGGAAATCATTGTCGCGTTGAACGATGTCGGCTATCGCGGCCCGCTCTCGGTGGAATGGGAAGACGGCCGCATGGACCGCGTCCACGGCGCGAAGGAGAGTTGTGCCTTCGTGCGCCAGTTGGATTTCACGCCGAACGCGGCGGCGTTCGATGCGGCGTTTGCACGGAAGAAATAAATCAGCAATCAACCCAGCCACAGATGCACAACCAGCGCTGACGCCTGTCGAAGGATGCGTGAATGAGGGGAACGGACTCCCTCTCCTCTCTCTGCGGAGGAGAGGGAGAAAACCCTCAGTTCGCACAGTTGTTCTCGATAGTCGTCAGCCTTGGAATTGACGGGGCGTCCGCAGCGGTTTCTGTTTTGTCGGGCGAGCCGCTGCGGTGCGGCGGGGAGAACCGGCGAGCCGTCGCCGGGAAGTTGCGTTACAACGCCGCCAGTTGCTCGAGCAGCACGCCGGCGATTTCCGCGTTCGCCGCCATGCCGGGCGCGAGCAGGCTCCGCAGGCGCATCACGATGGATTCCAGTTCCTCGATGGGCTGGTGGAAAACCGTCTCCAGCGCGAGCGGCGGCACGTCGCCGAAATCTTTGCAGTACGCCTGCGTGCCGGTGCCAGGAAACAGCCGCAGCATCAAAGTCATCGCCTCGAACCAAAGTCCCATGTGGATCTGCTGGCGGGCGGCCGCCGGCGTCAAGTCGGATTCGACCAGCGCATTGGGGCTGATGAGATCCAGCAGCTTCGCGTCTTTCTCCACCAGTGATTTCAACTCGCGACCGGGGGCGGCCTTGTCCGGCTCCGTTTTCCCGAAGCGCCGGGCGAGGCCGAGGACTTCATCCAGCACGACCGGCAGATTGCTGCTGCTGTTGGCGAGCAGAATGCGGACGGCCATGACGCCGAGGGAGAACAAGTCGCACGGCGAACTGAGCAGCGGCCAGATCTCGTACGGCGACCGGGCAAAGACCGTGCCGGCGGCGCGCTTGAGCGCGGCGGCAACCGGCTCACTCAGTTGCGTGGGCACGGTGCGGAAACGCGCCTCGCGCGGACCGGCAGATTCGGTGACGTAAACGTGCGCGAACATTTCCAGGCGCTCCTCCGCCAGCGGCAGCTTGAACCAAAGCAGGTCGTGCGGATCAAGACCCAGATAATCTTCCGCGACGAGCGTGCCTTCGAGCACGAGGCCGTCCATCTCCGTCGTCACGGTGCGCACGCGGATGCTGCCGATGCCGAACGAATGTGCGCCCAGGCCTTCCGGCAGGTACGGCGAGGGTTCAATGCGCCCGAGGCGGATGAAATACTTTTGCTCGGTGGATTTGATCTTGAGCGGATAGGCCTGCCCGTTTTTGACGAGCGTGCCGTGGGCCGACCAGAGGCCGGGAAAGTGGTCGCCGGTTTCGGGCAGGCTGACGCGGAAGCTGGCGGGCGACAGGTTCAGCAGCGGCAACTGGTGATCGCGCACGTACGCGCGCACCTGCTTGAGCATGTCGAGCAAAACGGAAAGCTTGAGAAACAGGATTTCGTTCAGCCGGTCGGCATCGCCCTGCCGGTGCAGCAGAAACGGCAGGGCTTTCGGACTCGCGGACCACGCCTGAAGTTGCGCGTAATTGCTCCGCGGAAAAAAGCGCGGCAGGTCGGGACTCCCGTCCTTCCAGGCGCGGCCCTCGAGGATTTGCAACAGCACTTCCAGTTCGAGTGGACTGAACCGCACGACGCGCACCAGACCGGCGTGCGGGTTGAACACGGCGCGGACGCCGGGAGCGTTGGTTAATCGCTCCAAATTTTGCACATGGGAATTGACCGGGGCGTCGGCGGAGGTCGTCAGGAAAGTTCTCGCACCGGCGGACTCCGGTTCGTGCAGGTAACGGTACGGCGAGGTCGAATAAGGAGGGAGGCCGAAGGAATCCAGCACCGCATCGTCCTTGCACACGCGCCACTTGACGGTCTCGCTGGCCGCAAAACCTTTGGCTCCCGAGGCGGCCGCTTGCTTGATGAGGACGGGGCTGGGATTATTTTCCTCCATGCCCGTCGCAAAAAAAAGTTCCGGCAGATTGTCTTTCGCGGCCTGACACTCCGCGCGCCAGCGCTGGTCGAAAACGTGGTTGGACAGTTTCTCCTGATAGCCGCTGAAGGCCAGGTCCTTCATCTCCAGCGTCTGCACCCACACCTCCACCCATTCCTGGACGCGCGCTTCGGCATCGCACACCGCCCCGAGATAGGCGCGCGAGCCAGGCAGCTCCCGCAGCAGCACGAACGGGCCGGACATCGCCGTGGCTTTCAATTGCACAAGCACGCACAGGCGCAGCGGCGTGCCGGCGTCATACCCATGAATCGGTGCCAGGGCATGATCATCCGGCGGCAGCAACTGCGAGCGCTTGTCTTTTTCCATGGCCAATTTCTAGGGGAAAGCGCTTCCCTTGGCAAAGCAAAAGCAGAATCCGAACGTCGCTCCAGGCCATCCTCCGGCTTCCAGCAAACGCTTAAACGCAAACACGGCCTGCCGTCGGCGTCGGCATTTTGATAAATTTTTAACATCCTCGGCCCGGCTTTTGATTACCCACCCCGGCGCGCTGATCGCATAGTGCCTGCATGAATGATTTAAGCTTCGTTGCGGTCATGGGCGTGTTCTTCGCAGCGGCCCAACTCTACGCCCATTGGTGCGAAACCCTCTGAAGGACGCTTATGGAAACTTTTATCACCGGTCTGATCGCCCTCGGGGTGTTCGCGTATCTTTTCGTCGCGATGGTTCATCCTGAAAAATTTTAACCGCTGCCACCTATGAATGCTTCCGGCTGGATCCAACTCGCGCTCTTCGTCGCCGCGCTCGCGGCGATCACCAAGCCCCTGGGCCTTTATCTCATGCAAGTGCTCGACCCCAAGGGCAAAACATGGCTCGATCCCCTGCTCCGCCCGCTGGAGCGCGTCACCTATCGCATCATGGGCGTGCGGGCCGATCAGGAGCACGACTGGCGCGGCTACACCTGGGCCATGCTCCTGTTCAGTCTGGTGAGCTGTGCTTTCACCTACGCGATTCTGCGCCTGCAAAATATTCTCCCGCTCAATCCGCAAGGCCTCGGCGCGCTGACACCCGATCTCGCGTTCAACACCGCCGTCAGCTTTACCACCAACACCAACTGGCAGAGCTACGGCGGTGAATCCACCCTGTCCTATCTCTCGCAAATGGTCGCGCTGACCATCCACAACTTCGCCGCCGCCGCCGTCGGCATCGGTCTCGCCGCCGCGCTGGTGCGCGGGCTCGCGCGCCACTCGACGAGATTGCTCGGCAACTTCTGGGTGGACCTGGTGCGCGTCACTTATTACCTGCTACTGCCGCTCTGCCTCGTGTTCGCGATCTTTCTTGTGTCGCAAGGAATGATTCAAAACTTCCAGCCATATACGAAAGCCAAACTCGTCGAGGCGTATAAAATTTCCGTCGCCAAGGTGGACGACAAAGGTCAACCCGTCCTCGGCAAGGACAACAAGCCGGTGATGGAAGAACAGACCGTCGAGCAGCAAACCATCGTGCAAGGCCCGATGGCCTCGCAGGTCGCGATCAAAATGCTCGGCACCAACGGCGGCGGCTACACCAACGCCAACGCCGCGCATCCGTTCGAGAATCCCACGCCGCTTTCCAATTTCATCCAGATGCTTTCCATCTTCAGCATTGGCAGCGGCCTGACTTGGTATCTCGGGCGCATGACCAAAAACCAAGCGCACGGCTGGGCCATCTGGACGGCGATGACCATTCTATTTCTCGTGGGCACACTCGTCGCGTGGCACGCGGAGTCGGCTGGCAATCCGATTCATCAACACCTCGGCGTCGCCGCTGCCGATGGCAACATGGAAGGCAAGGAAGTCCGTTTCGGCATCTTCAACTCCGCGCTGTTCGCCACGATCACCACCGACGCGTCGTGCGGCGCGGTGAATTCGATGCACGACTCGTTCACCGCGCTCGGCGGGCTGGTGCCGTTGTTCAACATCCAGCTCGGCGAAATCATCTTCGGTGGCGTCGGCGCGGGACTTTATGGAATGCTCGTCTTCGTCATCCTCGCCGTCTTCATCGCGGGCTTGATGGTCGGGCGCACGCCGGAATATCTCGGCAAAAAGATCGGCGCGTTCGACGTGAAGATGGCGATGCTCGCACTACTCGTGCTGTGCCTTTCCATTCTCGGCTTCTCGGCCTGGGCCGCCGTGAGCGATTGGGGATTGGCAGGCCTGAACAACACCGGCCCGCATGGCCTGAGTGAAATTCTTTACGCCTTCAGTTCCGCCACGGGCAACAACGGCAGCGCCTTCGCCGGTCTAACCGCGAACACGCCCTGGTATAACACCACGCTCGGCATCGCCATGCTGATTGGCCGTTTCCTGATGATCATCCCGATCATGGCGCTGGCCGGATCGCTCGCGCAAAAAAAACTCGTGCCCGCGAGCGCTGGAACCTTTCCCGTGTCCGGCGGCACGTTTGTGATCCTGCTGCTCGGCACGGTGCTGCTGGTCGGCGCGCTCAACTTCCTGCCCGTGCTTGCGCTCGGGCCGATTGTCGAACACTTCCTTACCTTGCAGGGAAAACTGTTTTAACCCTGGAAAATTTATGACCCACAAAGCTCCCTCACTTTTCGACTGGAAAATCGCCGGCCCGGCCATCGGCGACGCTTTCAAAAAGCTCGACCCGCGCCTCATGGTCAAGAATCCCGTGATGTTCGTCACGCAAGTCGGCGCAGTGTTGACCACCGTTGGCATCTTCACCACGTCGGCGGATCGCGGCTTCATCGCGCAACTCGCGGTCTGGCTGTGGTTCACCGTGCTGTTCGCCAACTTCGCCGAAGCCGTCGCGGAAGGTCGCGGCAAGGCGCAGGCCCAGGCCTTGCGAGGTACACGCGTGAAAACCATCGCCCACCTGGTAGTGGCACGGGCGTCCCGCCCGTGTGTTTCAAGCGGACACGACAATGGCGAGGTAGAAACACACGGGCGGGACGCCCGTGCCACTACCAGGTGGGCGATGGTTTTCACGCGTGTACCTCGCAAGGCCTGGGCCTGCGCCTTG
>JAYWBR010000235.1:0-14948 GCA_043781315.1 Verrucomicrobiota bacterium
GTTTTTTCCTTCACCGGCGGCGCGGCGGGCGCGGGTTTGGCGGTGGCCACCGGCGCCGTTGCTTTGGGAATGGGCGTCGCGGCCACCGGCGCCGTTGGAGCAACGGGCACCGGACGGTTCGCCGGAGCTTCGGCTTTGATGAACTTGAACTGCGCGCCGGGATGGCCGAGTTCGGACAGCTTGGTCTGGAGCAACGTGTGGTTGCGGGCGTTGTCCACGAGCGCGAGATGGTCGGCAAATTCCGGATCAAACCCGATGATGAAAAGATTTTTCACGAACGAAACCGGATGCGCTTCGAGGAGATAGCTGCGGGTGAACGGACTCGCGCGGCCCACCGCCTCCAACATTTGCGCCCACAGTGTGTCGAGGCTGGAATCGCCGGACGAAGGGGCAATCGCCGTGGGAGTTTCGGCCAAGGCCATCGGCGCGGGCGCGGGCTTGGCCGGTGAAGCTGCGGGTGCGGAGTAGGAAGTTGGCGCGGGTGCCGGACGGGAAAACGAACTCGCAGCAGGAGCGGCAGGAGCGGGAGTTGGCTGCGCACCTGCGCCGCCGTCGCGCAACTCCTGCAACCGCTTGAGCACCGCGTCAAGGCTCACGGCGTTGCGCGCTTCGATGGCTTTCAGCAAGGCGACTTCGAGCAGAATCTTTTTCGACACCGCGTCGCGCAGCCGCGATTCGGCGTCGGTAAAAACCTCCATGATGCGGGACATCGCGCCGGTGTCGGCGAGCTTGGCCTGCTCGCGCAACGAGGCCGCTTCGGTCTCCGAAACTTCCAGCATGTTCAAATCGCCCTTGGATACTTGGAAGATCAGCAGGTTGCGGAAATGATTCAGCAAGTCCGACAGCAGGCGGCTGAGGTCTTTGCCGTTCTTCGCGAGGTCGTGCAACTGTTGCAACGCCGCCTGCACCTCGCCGCTGAGAACGGCGCGGGCAAGTTCCAGCAAATTACTTTGCGCGGTCAGGCCGAACATCGAGAGCACGTCCGGCTCTTCAATCTTGTTGCCGCAAAAACTGATGAGCTGATCGAGCGTGGATTCAGCGTCACGCATTCCGCCGTCGGCTCCGCGCGCGATGCCATACAAGGCTTCGGGCGAAATCTGGACGTTCTCCGTTTTGGAAATGCTCGCCAACTGCTGGACGATCAGCGAGGTCGGGATGCGGCGCAGATCAAACCGCTGGCAGCGCGAGAGAATGGTCGGCAAAACTTTTTCGGGATCGGTCGTGGCGAACATGAACTTCACATGCGCCGGCGGTTCCTCCAGCGTTTTCAGCAGCGCGTTGAACGCCGCCGTCGAGAGCATGTGGACTTCGTCAATGATGTAGATCTTGAAGGGCGAGGAGGCGGGCGCGTATTTGCAGGTCTCGCGGAGTTCGCGCACCTGTTCGACGCCGTTGTTGCTCGCGCCGTCAATTTCCAAAACGTCGAGCGAGCGACCTTCGGCGATCTCGACGCATTTGGGATCGTTCTCGTCGAAGTCCGCCTTCGGTCCGCCCGTGCAGTTCAAGGCCTTGGCGAAGATGCGGGCGATGGTGGTCTTGCCGGTGCCGCGCGGGCCGCAGAAAAGGTAGGCGTGCGCGATGCGCTTCTGCTCGATGGCGTGGCTCAACGTCTGCGTGACGTGTTCCTGGCCGACGACATCAGCGAAACGCTGCGGGCGATATTTGCGGGCGATGACCTGATAGGACATTTTTGATTTACGATTGATGATTGACGATTTGGGCGACGAACCGGCGATTTCTTTCAATCATAAATCGCAAATCGTAAATCATAAATAAAAAAAGGTGCCAGGGTGACCACGGCAGACGCAGAGCAAACTGCCGTTGCTGCCTTCCGGCCCTCGCGGGGTTCGTAAGTCCGCATTCCATGGGCCCTGGCGGGGAAGAATCTGCGGCACCGGCATGGAGGCTTCAAGGAGAATCGCAGCTTTCGCACTCCCATTTCAGGAGACAAAATTACGCTGACGAGACCGGCTGAAGCTGGCAGACTGACCCACGCGTGAACGAAACCGGCCAGGCCATCAGCGCATTCCTGTTCCACCCGGAACTGGGCAATGAGGTGGTGCCGGGAACCATCGCCGTGGACCGAACGGGGCTGCACTTCACTTCGGAACTTTATCGCGAAGAGATTCCGGCCAGCCATCTGGTCGCGGAGTGGGATGAACACGGCGAGAAGATTTTTTTTCAAGGACACCACCCGGCCCGAACTGAACATCTACACGCTCGATCAATCCGTGCTGGCACGACCCGTGATGCCGCAACTGGTTGAGCTGCGCACCCAAATCGGTGACACCCGCGGACGCCGGCAGTTGTCGCGCAGCCTGCGGATCACCCTCTGGTTTTTGGCGGCCTGCATTCTGGTGACGTGCCTGGGTTCCTGGGCCACGAGCCTCATGGTGGGATCACTGGTGGCCAAGGTGCCGCCGGAATGGGAGCGCAACTTTGGCCGCGCGCAGGTGGAGGAATTGCGGGGTGAAGTGGTGCCGGGAAATTATTCCAACCAACTCGCGCAACTGTCCCCGCCCCTGCTCCGGGTTCTGCCGCCCGGCCAACCCGAGGTGACATTTTTTCTCGTGGACGATCCCGAACCCAACGCCTGCGCGCTGCCGGGTGGTTACGTGGTGGTGAACACCGGACTGTTGAATCTGACCGACCGACCGGAGGAATTGCTCGGCGTGATCGCGCACGAACTGGCGCACGTCACCCAGAAGCATCTGGCGCGGAAAATCGTTTCCGGCGGCGGGGCGCTGATGGTTTGCAGCATCTTCCTGCACAGCCGCGATGCGCTGTTGAACGTGCTGGGACAAGGTTCGGGCGTGATGGTCTTTCAAAGTTTTTCCAAGGAGTATGAAACGGAAGCCGATGACGTGGGCTGGCAGTATCTGGTGGCGGCGAACATTGACCCGCGCGGCATGGCCAGCGTCTTCCGCAAACTCAAGGCCTACGAAGACGCGGAGAAACACGGCGGCGAACTGCCCCGCGCGTTTCAAAGCCACCCGGCCCTGGAAAAAAGAATCGCCCGGCTCGAAGCGAAGTGGAAAAAACTTTCGCGGCCCCGCGGATTCCTCGTCATTACCAATCCAGTTCCGCAGGTGCGGCCCGAAGATGCCCCCGCGAGTCAGGCTGATAAAAAACCGGCGCGCTGATAAATTGCAGTCCGCGTAAAACCATTCCAGCACGTCCTTCTTCGCCACATAAAGCAGGCCGAGGATGCGCATGTTGACCGAGAGCAGATAGACGCTGAGAAAACTCCAGACCGCCTGGAAGCCGAAGGCCATAAACAGCGTGGACATCGAACGCGTGGTCAGGGAAACATCGCTGGCTCCGCCGGCAATAATGTCACCCAACCGCTGCACACCGAAGATCGAAGTCATCAAGATCACGGTGACGATGTATTCCACCGGCACCTTCACAATTGCCGGCACGACGACCAGCGGATTAGCCGCCAGCGCCGTGTCCTTCATGGCAGCGGCCAGAAACGCCATCGGAAAATAAAGGCAGCCCAGCACAACCGCCGCAATGATCGCCGCCATCGGGATCGCCTCCACCTCAAACCAGAGCCGCGCCAGCGCCAGTCCGATGGCAATGCCGAAACTCATCAACACTGTTCCCACGAGGCTGAAACAAGCGCTGAACAGTCCGTCCATTCCCGGCAGCTCCGGCATTTGTTTTTCTTCCGCCGCCGTCGCGTGAATGATGTTTTGCATGTAGGAAAAAAAGTAGCCGAACGAGGCGATTTTCAGCAGGATGGCGAACCAGCCCACATGGCCGAGGACAGCAAAGATCAGCGTGGCCACAATCAACACCAACAATCCGGTGCCTTTGAACGGATAGATGAACGCGCCGGGAAGCTGCGCAAAAAATCCGGGCGCATCGGCGGGGGCGGCATATTCCACATGTAGCGGCGTGCATTCGACCCCGCAACTCCGGCAGGTTTTAATCTCGTGCCGGGTGTTGACACACAGCTCGCAAAAAGTCCGGTTGCACTTGTTGCACAAATAATGCGCGGTGGACTTGGGATGAAATTTGCAGAACCGCGCGCCGCCGGCCACTCCGACAATCGGCGGTGCCAGCGGGGGCGCACCGGCAGGTTCGGCCGCCGGCGCTTCCGGCGCGGCATGGGCCGCTCCCAAGATGCGCAGTCCCGCCGGTCTCATGCGCGGAACCGGCGCGCTGGGGATGGTGATGATTTCGCCGGCAACGGGCGCGGCGGCGGGCGCGGGCGCATCCGATTGGAACAGCAGCTCCACACTGCCGAAACGGAGGGACTGGCCGTGTTCGAGCACCGCCTGCTGCACCGGCGCTTGATTGATAAAAGTTCCGTTCGTCGAACCCAGATCCTGGAGCGACACTTTGCCCTCCGCCACTTCGATGCGGCAGTGGTTCGTGGACACGCTGGGGTCGGCGACCTTGAAATCATTCGCGTCGCCACGGCCCAGCGAATTGAGGCCCGGCCTGAGTTGGATTTCCCAAGCTTGCGGCGTGTTGGGGTTGACCACCAGACGGTGCGCGCTCATGACAAAGTTATTTCTCCGAGTTCGGTTGCTGAATGGCAATTTTTATACCCGGCCGCCACCGGCGTTGTCGAACAAAATTAACAAGCCTGAAATACGGATGGGACACCGCCAGTCAAGGATGCGCCGGCCGATGGGCGGTCAGGGAATTCACCCGCGCCTGGTAGGAGGTGAAATAGCGGTCGTACGCAAACGGATTATTTTCGGTCAGCGCAACTTTTTTAACCAGCTCGCGCTCGAATGCGGGCGTGAGCAGTTCGCTCCGGCCCACCAGCACGCGCACCTGTTTCCAGGGTGCCGGGTCAACGCTCAGCGGCAGAATCTCCGTGGTGACCTTTTCCGGCACGATCCAAAATGCCCGCAGTCCGGGACGCTCAAAGTAACTGCGCCACCAGGTTTGCAGCATCGCGTCGGCCTCCTTGGGAAACAGCCCAGCCTGAATCAACGCGCCACGCATCACCGCATAAACTTCGTGCTCCCAGTTTTTCGAGGATACCGGCTCGGCCAGTTTCACGGTGCGGCCTTCCCCGGCCTTCAGGGGATCGAGCAACGTGAAACTGACTTTGTCGTCGTTGCCGGAATCATTGAAGACGAGCACCGACGGAATGGTTTCCGAGGAAAGGTTTTTCAAATGGAGCATGTTGTCCTCGGGCAACGTGAACTTCACCGGCAGCGAAAAATTTCCCACGCCGCGATAGAACAGGAATTTTTCCGCCGCGCCCTCCGCCGTCCGCACCAGCGACGAATCCGGCTGGCGCGGATACAGCCAGGTCGGAGTTTCGCCGGGCTTGAAAATGGCCGCGCTGTCATCCAGCGACGGCGGCTGGATTTGCACGTTCCATTCGATGCTGCCCTGGTAGTTTTTCGCGAAGTCAATGTCCCCGCCGGTGGCGCCGAACATTTTGAGCAGGGGCGCGGGCGGCGGAGTCTCGCCGCCGCTGCGTTCGGGAAACCACTGGCTGATCGAACCGCCGTTGAAGCCGACATGGACGTGCGCCTTGAACGGCTGGTTCGCGTAAAAATAAATCACCGGCGTTTCCATCTTGATGGTCACGTTGTGGAGCGGGCGCGCCTAGCCTTTGGGCTTGGGCGACATGCCGTCGTGCTGAAAAACAAATCCGGGCAACCGTTCCTCCTCGCCCTGAAGTCCCGGCAGCAGCACGCCGTCCGAGCCGGAGACGGAGGTGAAGGTGCCCCATTCGTGCAGCGTGAAGTCGGGCGGTTCGGCGGCGAGCCCAGTGAAGCCCGCCGTGATCAGAGCAAGCAGGAGGAGGTTTAGGCGCATAGATTTTATTTGGTTCAAGGCGACTTTCGTTCGACAACGAAAACAAACCGGCGTTCGGAATAAGTCCGCAACGTTTCCCCGCCACCGCACATCATATCCAGTCTGATAAGTAGCGGCAGGCTTCCAGCCTGCCGGAGAGGGCGCGCATCTTGCCGCCCGGATAAACTGTTCAGCGTGTGTGAGCGATCCTGATTTCAAAGAGCTTTCTCACTCACGATGCTTTTTCCGCCGGGCTGGAAGCCGCGGCTCTACGTCAGTCAAGATGGCTGACGCTACATTTTCAGACCGGCGCTCCCAAATGCAGGACGTGGAACGCGACGGTGAAATAAATCATGATGCCGGTCACGTCCACGAGCGTCGCGACGAACGGCGCGGAGCAGGTCGCCGGATCTAGTTTGCAGAAGCGCAGGAAGATCGGGAGCATCGCGCCGATCAGGCTGCCCCATAGCACCACGCCGACCAGACTGCCGCCGATGGTCAATGCCAGCAGCACAAAATGCGGCCCGTAGTTTTTCAGCCCCAACCATTGCCAGGCGAGGATGCGCAAGAAACCCAGGCTGGCGAGCGTGATGCCGAGGAGAAAGCCGGAGGCGAGTTCGCGTTTGAAAACGCGCCACCAATCGCGCAGTTCCACATGCCGCAGCGCCATCGCGCGGATGATGAGCGTGGTGGCCTGCGAACCGGAATTGCCGCCGCTCGAAAGGATCAACGGCAGAAAAATCGCGAGGATGGCCGCCTTCTCAATTTCGGTTTCAAAATAACCCATCGCGGTGGAGGTGAACATTTCGCTCACGAACAAAATGGACAGCCACGGCGCACGCTTCTTGAGCATGTCCCACAGGCCGATCTTGAGATAGGGCGCGTCGAGCGCGTCCATGCCGCCGAGTTTTTGGATGTCCTCGGTCGCTTCCCGTTCGGCCAGATCCAGCACGTCATCCACGGTGATCACGCCGACGATCACGTCCTTGCTGTCCACGACCGGCAGAATGGTCACGTCATATTTTTTGAACGCGGCAATGGCGGTTTCCTGATCGGCGGTGGCGTGCAGGGCGAGGTTTTGATTTTGCAGCAACTCGGTCACGGGGGTGTTGGCATCGGCCACCACCAAATCGCGGAGACGGAGGAAGTCCACGAGCCGGCTTTTGTCGTCCACGACGTAGAGTTGATTGACGGCGGCGCGTTTGTCCTTTTCATGCCGCAGATGTTCGAGCACTTCGGCCACGGTCCAGGTTTGTTTGACCGTCACGTATTCCGGCGTCATGCGCCGGCCGATGGAATCCTTCGGGTAGCCAAGCAAATCGGTGGCGATCTTCCGTTCTTCCGGCTTGAGCAAGGCGAGGAGTTTTTGCGTGACCGCCGAGGGCAGTTCCTCCAACAGCGCGGTGCGGTCGTCGGGCGAGAGGTCGTTGAGAATGCCCGCCACTTCTTCCGTGCCCATCGCGAGGAGCGTCTGCTCCTGGTCTTCGCGCGGGAGATATTCAAACACCTCCGCCGCGAGATCGTGCGGCAGCAACCGCAGCAGCACCGCTTCATCGCCGGGTTTGAGATCCACAAAAATCTCGGCGATGTCCGGCGCGGGAAAGTCGCAGAGAATCTCACGCAGTTGCGTGAAGTTGCGCTGACGGATCAATTGCTTCAACTCGGGGGCGAGGAGGTTGCCGATCATTCCCGGCAATTAACCTAATTTTCCCATTTTCAGCAAAACAAAAAACCTGCACGGGAACACATAAATTAGTTCATCAGAGCTTGCGGCGGCCAACAATTTGGCGACACTTGCACTCAAGCTTGGCAAGCAATTACAAATCGCAACCAAACCCTCAACTATGGCCGGACCCAATGCTTCAACCAATCAGCGCAACGCCGATCTTCTGCGTGACGCTGCGGCGCAGGAAACCAGTGCCGTACTGCAAAACCTCAGCACCGCTGCCGCCGGCCTCACCGAGGACGAAGCTGCCGCGCGCCTGTTGAAATACGGCCCGAATGAAGTGGCGCAGGAAAGAAAGCATGAGTGGGCGCACCGGCTTTGGGTGGCCGTCCGCAACCCGCTGGTCATTTTGCTGACCGTGCTCGCGACGGTCTCGTTTGCGACCGGCGATGCCCGCGCGGGAACCGTGATGCTGCTGATGGTCGTGCTGGGCGTCACGCTGCGGTTTGTGCAGGAGACCAAGGCCAACACCGCCGCCGCCAAACTCAAGGCGATGATCAAAGTCACCGCCACCGTCGTGCGCGACGGGCAGGCCAAGGAAATCCCCCTTCAGCAACTGGTTCCCGGCGACATCGTAAAACTCTCGGCAGGCGATATGATCCCCGGCGACGTGCGGCTGATCACGGCCAAAGATTTGTTTATCATCCAAGGCACGCTCACGGGCGAATCTTTGCCGGTGGAAAAATCGGACGCGCGGGATGCGCGAACCAACATCTCGTCCATCGAGCACACCAACATCTGCTTTCTTGGCACGAGCGTGGAGAGCGGCGCTGCCACGGCGGTCATCGTGGCGACCGGCACGCAGACTTATTTCGGCAAGATGGCCAGCAGCCTCGCCGGCCAGCAGGTTGAAACCGCCTTCGACAAAGGCGTCAAAAAATATGTCTGGCTGATGCTTTCGTTCATGCTGGTGATGGTGCCGATGGTTTTCCTCATCAACGGGCTATTCAAACACAATTGGAAAGATGCCTTTTTCTTCGCGATGGCCGTGGCCGTGGGCCTCACGCCGGAAATGCTGCCGATGATTGTTTCCGTCTGCCTCTCAAAAGGCGCGCTGGCCATGTCCAAGAAAAAGGTCATCGTCAAAAAACTCAACTCCATCCAGAACTTCGGCGCGATGGACGTGCTCTGCACGGACAAGACGGGCACGCTGACGATTGACCATGTGATCCTTGAGCTGCACGTGGACGTTTTCAAAAACGAAAGCGAGGCCGTGCTGCGCGACGCCTACCTCATCAGCCATTTTCAGACCGGCTTGAAAAACGTCCTTGACCGCGCCGTGCTGAAATACAAGCAACTGCATGGCGAACTCGGCATTGATAAATACAAGATGGTGGACGAAATCCCGTTCGACTTTTCGCGGCGCATGATGTCCGTCGCCATTGAGGGGCCGGATGGCGAACGCCAATTGCTCACCAAAGGCGCGCCGGAAGCCGTGTTTGCCAAATGCACGCACTTCGAGAGCGCCGGAGAAATCTTGCCCATGGAGCCGATCCTTGTCGGCGACCTTGTGCAACAGGTGAATGAATTGAGCGAGGACGGTTTCCGCGTGCTCGCCGTGGCCACGAAAAAGCTTGGTGCCCAAACCACCTTCACCAAGGCCGACGAAAGCGAACTGGTTTTGACCGGCTACCTCGCGTTCCTCGATCCGCCCAAAGATTCCGCCGCCAAGGCCATCACCGCGCTGCGGCAAAACGGCGTGACCGTGAAAGTTCTTACGGGAGACAACGACCTCGTCACGCGCAAGGTGTGCAGCGAAGTCGGCATTCACGCGGAAAAGATTTTGCTCGGCAGTCAGGTGGAAAAACTGACGGACGACGAGCTCGCCAGGGAAGTCGAGACGACGGATGTGTTCGCGCGCCTTTCGCCGGCGCACAAAAAACGCGTCGTGCAGGCGCTGCAACGCAACAAGCACGTCGTCGGTTTCATGGGCGACGGCATCAACGACGCGCCCGCACTGCGCGCCGCCGATGTCGGCATCTCCGTGGACACCGCCGTGGACATCGCCAAGGAATCCGCCGACATGATTCTGCTGGAGAAAGATTTGATGGTGCTCGAAGAAGGCGTGCTTGAAGGCCGCAAGGTGTTCGTCAATATTTTGAAATACATCCGCATGGGCGCGAGTTCCAATTTCGGAAATATGTTCAGCGTGCTCGGCGCGAGCGCGTGGCTTCCGTTCCTGCCGATGCAGCCGATTCAGGTTCTCTCAAACAATCTGCTTTATGACTTTTCGCAGGTGCCGATTCCGACCGACAACGTCGGTTCGGCCAACATCTCCAAGCCGCGTCCGTGGCACATGGGTGAAATCTCCCGGTTCATCCTGTTCATCGGGCCGATCAGTTCCATTTTCGATTACACGACTTACGCGTTCTTGTGGTTTGTTTTGAAATGCAGCAACGTGGCGCTGGCCGCACCGGCGACACTGGCCGCGCGCTTCGCCAATCCCGTGGACACCGACCACACCTACGCCGCCGCGTTGTTCAGCACCGGCTGGTTCGTCGAATCGCTGATGACCCAGACGCTCATTGTGCATGTCATCCGCACCAACCAGATTCCGTTCATCCAATCGCGCGCGAGCTGGCAGTTGACGCTGACGACCTTTGCCATCATGGGCATCGGCGCGTGGCTGCCGTTTTCGCCGCTGGCGCAGTATCTGGGATTCGTGCCGCTGCCGTGGCAGTTCTGGCCGTTGCTGGCGGTCACGCTGGTCTGCTACGTCGGGCTGACGCAAATCATCAAGACCTGGCTGGTCCGCAAATCGTGGGTTTAAAAACTTGGACGATTTTTTTTATTGTCCGAAAATTGCCGGTGATTTTCCCCTCGCGTTTAAGTGGGCATTTGTTATCCAACTCGTAACCAGTCAAAAATAAAAACTATGAAAAAATCGCTCCTCCTGCTCATGTTTGCCATCGCCAGTCTGGCCACCTTAGCCGCTCACGCCCAACCCGGCCCGCGTGGTCGCGGCCTGGGCGGCCCGCCGGCCGGGCCGCAGTTCGGCGGCGACCTGGGAAAAATTTTCGGCGAACACCAGGCGTTCTCCGCCAATCTGGAATTCCACATAACCTCCAGCAACGCCACGGAGTCCACGACCATGCCCGGCAAGCTCGCCTATCTCGACGGCAAATCTCGTTTTGAAATGAATCTCGCCGAAATGAAGAGCGCACAGATGCCACCCGGTGCCGCCGCGCAGATGAAAGAAATGGGGATGGATAAAACCATTGCCATCAGCCGGCCCGACAAAAAAACCACCAGCCTCGTTTATCCGGGAATGCAATCATACGTGGAAAGTCCGATCCGCGACGCCGAGTCCGCCAAGCCCGAATCCGCTTTCACCATCGAGGTCACCAAAATCGGGAAGGAAACCGTGGCGGGCCATGAGTGCGTGAAAAACAAGGTGGTCTCCACGGACAAGGAAGGCAAAACCCACGAGTCCACTGTTTGGAACGCGGCTGATTTGAAAAATTTTCCCGTCAAGATTGAAACCACCGAGGCGGGGAGTTCGGTCGTCATGCTGTTCAAGGACGTCAGTTTCACCAAACCCGAGGCCGCGCAATTTGAACCGCCGGCGGACTTCACCAAGTACGACAACATGATGGGCATGATGCGGGATCAGATGATGAAGCGCATGGGCGGCGCGGGAGGTTTCGCCCCGCCGGGACAGTAATTAATTTCTTCCCCCGCTCCGGCGGCGGAAAAATTTCGGGCCATCCGCGCTCAAGTTCCGCCGCGCTCCTGCCGATGGCAGGTGTATGAATGTCTCCGGCCAGTCCGCCACCTCGCTGCTCGACAGTGTCTTGAACGCGCAAACCACGCGCGTGGACATGGGGGTCGCCGTCCTCAAGAAAGCCCAGGACCTCGACAAACAGGAAGGTGCGGCGATGGTTCAAATGCTGGAACAAGCCTCGATCCGGCCCGGCGAAAAAGGCCAACTCCTCGACACCTACGCCTGATTCCCGGCTCCGCCGCCCGTTCTTTTTCCACGTGGGGCCGCCGCGCAACCCACACGAAACCTTGGGCCGCGCATTTCTTGCATCAACCTCCGGCAGAACTTTTCGACGCACCCGAAAAAAAACGGTGCCACATCCATCCTTGTCAGAGCCGCGCGGCTCTTGCTTAATTCACCCCGGCAAACGCCACTGCCCCCATAGCTCAAATGGATAGAGCTCGCGTTTCCTAAACGTGCGATCCCTGTTCAATTCAGGGTGGGGGTACCACCAACTGGTCGCCCGACGCCTGGGCGTTCAACGATTCCGGCGGCAGATAGGTGATGATGCGGGCGCTGCGTTTGTAGGAGAAATACGAATACGTCCACTGGAACAAAACGGCGAGCCGGTTGCGGAAGCCGACGAGAAATATCAGATGGATGAACAGCCACGCCAGCCACGCGAGCAGCCCGGAGAATTTGAACCGCCCGATCCACGCCACCGCCGCCGAACGTCCGATGGTCGCCATCGTGCCCTTGTCCCAATACTTGAACGCCGGTCGCGCCGCCGTCTTCGTGCCTGCCTTGATTTCGACCTCGATGATTTTGGCGACGTGTTTGCCCATCTGCATCGCGGCGGGGGAAACGCCGGGCACGGGCTTGCCGCTCTCACCCAGCACCAGTGCCATGTCGCCAATGGCGAAAATTTCCGGATGACCCGGCAGGCTGAGATCGGGATTCACCTTCACGCGCCCCGCCTTGTCTAATTCGACGCCGAGTTTCTTCGTCAGCGGCGTGGCCGAAACGCCCGCCGCCCAGAGAATGTTTCCGGCGCGGATGATTTCGCCGTTCGCCAGTTCCACTTCGCCGGCCCGAATGTCCTTCACATGAATGTTGTTCCGAATCTGCACGCCCAACGCTTCGAGCTGGCGCTGCGCGCTGGCTGAAAGATCCTGCGGCAGGTGCGAGAGGATGAGCGGCGAACCTTCAATCAGAATGATGCGCGCCTTCGTGGGATCAATGCGCCGGAAGTCGCGGTTCAACACTGTGCGCGTCAGCTCGGCGAAAGCGCCGGCCAGTTCCACGCCGGTCGGGCCGCCACCAACCACGACAATCGTCAGCAGGCGGTCGCGCTCGGCCGGGTCGGTTTCATTTTCGGCCTGCTCGAACGCGAGCAGAATCCGACTGCGGATGCGCAGCGCGTCATCGAGGGTTTTCAGGCCGGGCGCAAATTGCTCCCACTCGGGATGGCCGAAGTAGCCGGTCTGGCCGCCCAGCGCGAGCACGAGATAGTTGTAGTCGAGCGCGCCCTTTTCCAGCACGACCCGCTTTCGTACGAGATCGAAATCCACCGCCTGGTGAAACAGCACCGTGATGTCGGCGCGGTTGGAAAGAATGCCGCGAATGGGCTGCGCGATTTCCGGCGCGGACAAACCGCACGCCGCCACCTGGTAGAGCAGCGGCTGGAACAGATGATGATTCGTGCGGTCAACGACCGTGATGCGGGCATTCGGATGATGAAAGTTTTGACAGAAGGTCAGCCCGCCAAATCCCGCACCCAGCACGACTACGCGACATTCTTGTTCCAAATGCATGAGCCTATTTTGAATCAACGAGCGTGGATTGCAATGGGCGGAAAGTTGGACGCGAGCATTTAGGAGCAGGGCAAAGGCCGGGAAATCTTGCCGCCGGAGTTCGGGTTGATGCTGGCAGGCAAGAGGATGAAGCTGGCGATGCCGCGCCCGTTCGCTAAACTCAGGCATTGCAACGCGCTGAACCCAATCATTACGCCACGCTCGGCCTGGATCGCCGCTGCACCCTCGCGCAGATTCGCGCTGCGTACCGCGTTCTCGCCAAGCAGCATCATCCCGATCTCAATCCCCATTCGCCCGCCGCCGTCCAACGCACCCAGGCGCTCAACGCCGCGCACGAAATTCTCAGCGATCCCGAACAACGATCCGCCTACGACCGCGCCCTCGACGCCGCTAAAAAAACTTCCCCCTCACCAAGTCGCGCCACCAAACCACCGGCCAAACTTGCGCAAGAAATGTTTTTGCGGATCGAGGATTTTTTTCGCGGCACAACTTTAAAAGTGCGCGTCAACGACCCCACGCTCGCAGCGGGATCGGAAATCTACGAACTGACCATCCCGCCGAACACCGCTCCCGGTGCGCGCTTCCGCGTCCCTCGCACGGACGGCGGTTTTGTGCAGGTGCGCGTGAAGGTGCAACCGGGCTTTCGCTTCAAGGCACGCGGCTCCGATCTGCGCTGCGATTTGAAGATCAAGCCGGAACGCGTGGCCCAGGGCGGAATCGAAATGATCCCCGGCCCAACGGGTGTGATGGTTCGCGCCGTCATTCCCCGAGGCGTGGGACGAAACGAAATCATCCGCGTGCCCGGCGAAGGCTTGCCCAAACCGCGCGGCGGACGCGGCGATCTGCTGGTGCGCGTCACCTACCGCGTTGAAGTGCGGGTCACTCGGATCGCGGGCCGTTGAGGTAGAGACGCGTTCCACCGCGCCCCCCGTTTTTGGGAGAAGAATCGGACGCGGTGGAACGCGTCCCTACCAAGTTTAGGGGAATAAATTCACAGCCGCGCCACGAGCAGTTCGCGCTGGAAGATGAGTTCCTTGGGCAGGTGCGAATAGATTTTCATGAACAGCTCGTCCTGCTGCAACAGCTCGCGCCGCCAGTCGTCGTAGTTGATGGTCTGCACGCGGTCGAATTTCTCGGGCGAATAATCCGCGAGGCCGCTCAAGTCAAAATCCTTCGCATACGGAACCCAGCCGAGCGGCGTCTCGACGGCGTTGGCGCGGCCATTGCAACGGTCCACGATCCATTTCAGCACGCGCATGTTCTCGCCGAAGCCGGGCCAGAGAAATTGCCCGTCGCTGTCCTTGCGAAACCAGTTCACATGAAAAATGCGCGGAGTAAATTTGATGAGCTTGCGCATCACGATCCAGTGCCGGAAATAATCGCCCATGTCGTAGCCGCAAAACGGCAGCATCGCCATCGGGTCGCGCCGCACCTGTCCCATTGCACCCACGGCGGCGGCGGTCGTTTCCGAACCCATCGTCGCGCCGATGTAAACGCCGTGAATCCAGTTGAACGCCTGATACACGAGCGGCATGGTGTCCGCGCGGCGTCCGCCAAAAATGATCGCACTGATGGGCACGCCCTGCGGATCGTTCGCCAGCGGATCGAGCATGGGATTGTTTTTCATCGGCGCGGCGAAACGCGAATTCGGATGCGCGGCTTTTTCCTTTGAATCGGGCGTCCATTTGTTGCCGCGCCAGTCGAGACATTCTTCCGGCACCGGGCCGTCCTTGCCTTCCCACCAAACATCGCCGTCGGGCGTGAGCGCGACGTTGGTGAAAATGGTGTCGCGCCGGATGGTCTGCACAGCGGTGGGATTGGATTTGGAATTCGTTCCCGGCACGACGCCGAAATAACCGGCTTCGGGATTGATGGCGTAAAGCCGTCCGTCCGGGCCGGGTTTCATCCATGCAATGTCGTCGCCGACCGT